>NC_020054.1:3943476-4265449 GCF_000331105.1 Fibrella aestuarina BUZ 2
TTTTTTAGGCTAACTGCTTCTGTAGTAATCCATTAGCGTTCCACGTGGATATGCTGTGGATAGCGAGTGGAAAACTGGCCAGCCTTTAGTTATATAATTTATATTATGTTAAGTTAAAACAGCAAAAATAAGAGAGGGTGTTTCCCCTCCCTTATTCACCGATTATTTGGTCGGCTCAACGCAGGCGATGTTCTTGCCTTCGAATTGCTTCAGAATCGTTTCCAACTGCTCCAGCGTGCTCAGCAGTTGTGGATCGTCGGCCTTGATCGACTTCGCCTTCGTGAAGTAGGGTAACGCCTGCTTGAACTTACCGCAAACCCGGCCTTCGACTTCTTTTCCGTTCTTGCTGTAGTCGCTCATGCTCATGTTATCAACCTCCCGCTTCATCACAACGGCTTCATTGAAGTAGGCAACGCCCATGTTGAAGTTACCTTCATAGTTATTTGGGTCAGCAGCAAGCGCTTTCTCGTAATACTGACGGGCCATTTTCTTAGCCTCATCCGTCTCGGCGTTCAATTTGGCCGCTTTAGAAGCCAGAGCAGCCCCGTCAACGCCTTTGCCTGCTTCCGCCTTCACCTGCTGATCCAGCTCGGCAATTTTGGTTTTCTGCTCAGCAATTTTGCCTTGCACATCGGCCAGCTGACGCTTCAGATCGGCATTTTTTGGCTGCTTCTTGATCGCCGCTGCCAAACGTACCACCTCGCTGTTGAACGTCTCCAGTACGGCTTTCTCGTCAGCCAGCTTTTTCGTGAGCTGCCCTCCGCGCTTCGCTTCGTCCGTTGCCTTTTTGGCATCCGTTTCCAGCGTGTTCGCCTTGTTATCATACATGATTCCAAGGTTCACGGCCGTTTGTGCGTCGTTCGGGTTTTTATCATACACCTCCTTCATGCTGGCGATGGCGTCGTCGAGGCGGCCATTCTGCTGCATGATGCTTACGCGGGTAGTGCTCAGGTCCCGGTTGCCAGGGAACACTTTCAGCGCCCGATCCAACGTAGCCAGCGCCTTGTCGGTTTCTTTGTCGGTGCTGTACATCGACGCCAGCATGGCCCAGATCGTCGCGTCTTTACCGCCGTTGCTGGTGTATTTCTCAAACTGCTCCTTCGTCAGAGCCGTATACTTCGGCTTGTCAGCCCCCTCCCCTTTCTGGCTAATCGCCTGCTGCGCGCTGATACCTGCGTACAACGGAGCGGCCGTATCTTTCGGGTTAATCTGGCTTGCCATACCTAAGGCGCTGATCGCCGCGTCGTAGTTCTTCGCCTGGTACCGACGAACGCCCTGGTTCATCATGGCCGAGTACATCATCTGACCGCTCAAGGCGTCGTTGATCTCTTTGGTGATCTTGCTGTTCGGCTCGACCTCCAGCGCTTTCTTATACGACTCGTAAGCTGTCATAGCCGCGTTCGAATCCAGCGCAACCACCTTAGGATCATTTGATACCGCAATCGCCTCGTAAATCTGCGCACGAGCCTGCCAAGTTTTGGCTTTCGTACTCAGTTTGGCTTCGGTGACGTTATTATCGATTTCAGCTTTCGCTTTGTCGAGTGCACCCTGTTCTTTCAACAGGATCGCTTTGTTCTGCGCTACAGCCGAAAAAGACAGCACAGTTGCCGCCGACAGGGCCAATAGGTGCTTCATGGGTTGTTCCATGTAGGTTTTCACTTGGTTTTGTTCAACAATGGACACGAATTTACGCAATTCTACGCTTATAGACAGAAAACCGAGTCGCCGGTTTATTTACCCAACAACTCGGTTTTCTATACACACCCTGTAAAACAGGCCAATTACTCCGTAACGCCGGGCAAATCGGTGGCGGTTGGCGTTTCACCATCCACGGCAAGCGGGCCGCCGGCATCAGCGCCGGCCGTGTCGATAACCTCTTCTTCCTGCGTTACCGTGGTTACCGATGAAATGGCATCGCCATCACGAATCGAGATGACCCGCACGCCCTGGGTGTTGCGCCCGATGACGCTGATGTTCCGAACCGGCGTACGCAACAGCACGCCTGACCGGTTGATGACGATCAGATCGTCGGAATCGGAGGCTTCCAGAATCCCGACCAGCGCACCCACTTTTTCGGTCACTTTCAACGTACCCACGCCTTTAGCACCCCGGTTGGTTACCCGATACTCGTCGATGGGTGAACGCTTGCCGTAGCCGTTTTCCGAGAGCACCAGCAATTGGGCATCAGGTCGGCCAATGCAGACCATACCCACCGCGCGGTCGTCGGCTACCTCCTCGTCGAGCGTAATGCCTTTTACCCCGGCTGCCGTACGGCCCATAGGACGTACCCGGCTTTCGTGGAAACGAACCGCTTTGCCGGCCCGCGACGCAATCACCAGGTCATTATCGCCGTTGGTCATCACCACGTCGAGCAGGCGATCGCCTTCTTCGATGGTGATGGCGATAATCCCCGTACGACGCACATTCGAGAACGCTTCCAGCAAGGTTTTCTTGATGGTGCCCTGCTCGGTGCACATCACGATAAAGTTGTTCTTGACGTAGTCGGGATCGTCGAGGTCTTTTACGTTGATGACGGCGCGGACTTTATCGTCGCTGTCGATCTGAATGTAGTTAGGTAGCGGCTTGCCCTTGGCATCCCGACTTCCCTCCTGCAATTTGTACACCGGCAGCCAGTACAACCGCCCTTTCTGCGTGAAGATCAGCAGGGTGTTGTGCATGGTGGCCGAATAGATATGCTCGGTGAAGTCGCCGTCTTTAGACGTTGCTCCTTTTGACCCGGTGCCGCCCCGCCCCTGCCTCCGGTATTCGGTCAGCGGGGTCCGTTTGATATAGCCTTCGTGCGAGATCGTGATGATCATTTCCTCATCGTCGATCAGCGACAGATCGTCGAGGTCGCCGTCGCCCAGCGCATTGATCTGGGTACGTCGGGGATCGCCGTAGCGGTCTTTCACGTCGAGCAGCTCGGCCTTGATGATACCGCGCTTACGATCGTCGCTCGCCAGGATTTCCTTGTAATCGGCGATGTCGCGCATCAGTTCGTCATACTCACCCTGGATCTTATCGCGCTCCAGGCCCGTCAGGCGTTGCAGACGCATTTCCAGAATGGCTTTCGCCTGCACCTCACTCAGCTCGAAGGTCGACATCAGGCCATTTTTGGCCACCTCGGCATCGCGCGACGACCGGATCAGTTCAATGACCTGATCGATGTGATCGAGGGCAATGAGCAGACCGGCCAGAATGTGGGCGCGTTTCTCGGCTTCACGGAGTTCGTACTGGGTACGTCGGGTCACCACCTCAAACCGATGCTCTACGTAGTAGCGCATCATGTCTTTGAGGTTCAGGATCATGGGCCGCCCTTTGACGAGGGCCACGTTGTTGATACTGAACGACGATTGCAGCGAAGTATGCTTATAGAGATTGTTCAACACCACGCTGGCGTTGGCATCCCGCTTGATGTCGTACACCACCCGCATGCCGTCGCGGTCCGACTCATCCCGGAACGCCGAGATCCCCTCGATCTTTTTCTCGTTGATCAGATCGGCGGTTTTCTCCAACATCACGGCTTTGTTGATCATGTACGGAATCTCCGTAACGATGATCTGCGTTTTGCCGCGGTTTTCCTCGATTGTCGCGTTGGCCCGAATAACCACCCGACCCCGGCCTGTATGAAAGGCCGAATGCACGCCGCTCACCCCAAAGATGGTACCGCCCGTGGGGAAGTCGGGGGCCAGCACGTATTTGGTCAGTTCGTCGATCGTAATCTCCGGGTTATCCAGGAAGGCTACCAGCCCGTTGACCACCTCCGAGAGGTTGTGCGGGGCCATGTTGGTCGCCATACCCACGGCAATCCCCGACGAGCCATTGAGCAGCAGGTTGGGCAATTTGGCCGGCATCACGGTTGGCTCTTCGAGCGAATCGTCGAAGTTGGGCTGAAAATCAACCGTTTCTTTATAGATGTCGCCCAGCATCTCCTCGGCAATTCGCTTCAGACGGGCCTCGGTATACCGCATGGCGGCGGGTGAGTCCCCATCGACGGAGCCGAAGTTTCCCTGCCCATCCACCATGGGGTAACGCAGCGACCAGTCCTGCGCCATCCGAACCATGGTATCATACACCGATGCGTCGCCGTGGGGGTGGTATTTACCCAACACCTCCCCGACGATACGGGCTGATTTTTTATGCGGTTTGTTGTAGTTCACGCCCAGTTCGGCCATACCAAAAAGCACGCGACGGTGCACGGGCTTGAGGCCGTCGCGCACGTCGGGCAGGGCCCGGGCAATAATCACCGACATAGAATAGTCGATGTAGGCACCGCGCATTTCGTCTTCGATATTGATCGGGACGATGTTGCTGGGGGTCTCCATTTCGGGAGTTTGTTCTGCCATAAACGGAAGGGGGATTTCGCGAAAATTTGCAATTTCTGCCGTTGCCTACGGTAGGCGAACGACTATAGACAAATATACAATTTTTTCGTCGGAAACGGAAATAATCGTTACAATAACGCGCACGAGGGCTTATCAGGCGGTTATCGGCGCTTCGGCGCAGGCCCTTCCCTCCTACCGCCCCCTGCCGGTTATGTTCTTTCCGAAATACAATTCGTCGTGAGTTGAAACAGCCCCGCTTTTTGGCTGCCGACACCGCCCGATGATGTGAATTAGTCAGGTGGCCAACGCAACCCTTACCCCTATACGCACCACGGAGCCATCGAGCAGAAAAGCGGTGATACTCAGGCTTTAATTCGGGGGTCGAACAGGAAGGGTTCGGTGCGGAGCAACGTGATGCGGGCAAAGTCGGGATGAGCCGGATTGAGCAGGTAGTTCCACTCCTGCGGCACGATAACCGACGGCACGCGCAACACGGCGGTTTGACCCGTCGTGAGCCAGCGTTCGCCCAGCTGCTGGCACACATCAAAATTCTGGTAGTCGGCCCAGTTGGCAGGCAGGTCGGCGGGGGTAACGGTTTGGCTGGGTACATTGTCCGGTACGTGGATGACCATCACCCGGAAAAGCGCCTGCAGGCCTTCGCCGCTCCGGTGCACGACGTTTTCGAGGCAGGCCAACGCCCGGCTCCCGGCCGTGTAGATAACAAAGCGACCCCGCGCATTCCACCGGGCCACCCCGCCCGACGCCACCAGCCGATCGGCATACACAGCGCGGGTGATTCGATACACCTCCAAAGTCGTTTGATGTTTATTGTTTCCCGTCTGACGTCGGGTCATTTTCAGGTGGTCAATAACCTCAACCCCGAAACGACAAACGTCAAACTAACCGATCAAGCCAGATCGCCGTAATCGATGCGGATGAGTTCGTCCATAATCAGGTCGATACCGCCCGACGTATGCAACAGCGAGAAAGGCACCTGATCGCCTAGCCCGAAAGCGGGTTTATCCATCCACCGGCGAAAGGCATCGAGTGAACCAAAGACCTCGGTACCCCGCGCAAACAGCGCCTGAATTTTCAGGACCTTCTCGCTATCCTGCGGGTTGAGTTTCCGGTGTTCCCGCTCGTAGCGCTGAAACGTTTTCAACGAGGTATCGAACACCTCAGCCAATTGCTCCCGACGATACCCCGTCTGATCGGCCACGTCGAAAAACAACAGGGCCGGTACGCCCCGCAGTGCGGCCAATACCAGTCGATTTCGATCCTGAACCATAGTGCGTTTTTGTTTAGCCGAACAAAGATAGACAATTGTCTGACTAACCAAGAAATTTGTCTATATGTTCCTCCGATCGCTAAGCCAGCAGCACCAGTCTGGACTCAGGCAACTTACTTTATCACCTTGACGACGATAAACGACACGTAACCACCACCTTATATGCTCCCACAACGCTATCTGATCCTTGGGCTAGGCGCGCTGACGATCGGCTACCAGCCTAAACAGGCAACCGATCCGTCGGCTACCTTCCAGTCGATCCCATTGGCTGTCAACGAGGCCCCCCCGCGAACCTAACGGCCCGCACTCAACTTCGCCATGTACGCGCAAGTCAGTCGGCCGGTTCGTAGTGAGCGCGATCACGAGGCCCGGCAACGCCTGATTCACCAGCTAAAAGGGCAACTCGCAACCGAATCGCCACTGCTCGTTCCGCTCAATGAGCCGCAGCCACCCCGTTCGCTCGCCGCCGCCGACCGGATCTACCGCCAGTTTGTACTCACTCACCGCAACAGCCTTGTCCTTCCGCTGTTTCAGCAACGCCACGCCCGCTCGCTCCTGATCGATTACGGAATGCTGCATACCCAAAACTGGTCGGCCATCGCGTATTACACCGATCAGCTGGTAAGGGGCCAATCCCTCGACTACCCGCTCATCACCAGGGCGTTGGTAAGGCTGAAAGGGCATTTGCCAGCCGGTGCGTACAGCGCTTTGTTGCGGCGGGCCACCACCGTCGCCGAGGCGGAGTGGCACCGACAGCAACAACACATCGACCTGCTTGATCAGCAATTGGCCAAGGTGCCCACGTCGCGCGGGCAGGCAGTAACCCGAACGCTGCTACAGCGGGGCATCGCTCACCTCCGCGCCGATTGCATTGGGCCGGAGGTAGCTACCCTCCATCGGTTGGCCAAATCAGCCTGACCAGCCTACCCACAAAAAAAGCATCCGCCGGCGGATGCTTTTTTTGTGGGTACGACTAGAGCGCGCCTAGGCAACCAGTTCAATCAGGCTGTCTTGCTGCAACACGGCCCGTTGGCGCTCACGCAGGTCGTCGGACGCTTTCATGAGCGGCAGCCGCACATCGGAGCCAATGATACCGAGCGTATCGAGAATCCCTTTGATACCGACGGGGTTGCCTTCTTCGTAAAGCAGCGGGTCGATGCGCAGGAAATGATTCAGTTCGCGGCGGGCGGTCTGGAAATCGCCGTGCAGCGCGGCGTCGATCATCCCGGAGAACCGGGCCGGGAAGGCGTTGGCAATCACCGACATAACCCCTACCCCACCGATGCTAATGATGGGCACGCCCTGCACGTCGTCGCCCGAAATGAGCAGAAAATCCTCGGGCGCGTCGCGCGCAATTTCCATGCACTGTTCAATGATGCAGGAGGCTTCTTTCACGCCAATGATGTTGGGATGCTGCGCCAACTCAACCACCGTTTCCGGTGACATGTTGATGCCCGTCCGCGGCGGAATGTTATACAGAATGACTGGTACCGGCGAGGCATCGGCTATGCGGGTGAAGTGTTCGATCACGCCCCGGCGACCGGGTTTATTGTAATACGGACAAACCGACAGGATGGCGTCGACGCCATCGAAATCAATGTCGTTCATACCCGCGACCACATCGGCCGTCACGTTGCCGCCGACGCCATAGACGATGGGCAGGTTGCGCGGGTTGTTTTCGTTCAGGTACGTTAGCAGTTGTTTTTTCTCGGCCTTCGACACCGTCGGTGACTCACCGGTGGTGCCTTGCAGCACAAAGTAGCGCACGCCTCCCTCCGAAACGTGATTGATGACCCGACCAAATCCCTCGAAATCGATCGAATGGTCGGCGTTGAACGGGGTGACAATGGCGACACCCACACCGTGGAACTGCGTGTACATGAGCAGAGAAAGGTCAAATTGACGACTGCAAAGATAGTCAGTTGTCCTTGATGGTCAGTAGTTGTTTTTTACAATGACAGCCTAATACCGATACGTCGCCCCTTTGAAGTCGAACAGCACCTGCTGACGGCCATCGGCTTTCTTGAGCAGGACCTTGTTGGGCTCGTGCTGATCCACCCGCTGCCAATAGGTCGCCGTTTTGGGCAGGTAGAAATTGACCAGCTGCGCGTCGATGATGGGGTAAAACGACGGACTGACCGTATAATCGGCATCGTCGCCTTTATACGACGGATACACGATGGTATCGCCCGCCACGTATTGCCGCTCAATCGTCTGTGCAATCGAGCGGTATGGGTTGGCGATGCGCGGGTTGGCATACAGCAGGTAACGCGGCGATCGGTCTTCCCAGACGTGCCGAATCGTGTTGGCTACAAACCCCAGCTGGCACAGCAGCAGCACGGCCATCGGGTACTTTACCCAGGCTGGGTACGTCCAGAGGGCGCGCAGGGCTAGTGCCACCAGCACCAGCGCGAACGCCATGCTGTAGCCCACGTATTTGTGCTGAATGCGGAAGGTATTCTGATCCTGCACGGCGTAAACGAGCAGAAACGCCAGCGGTACCATCCCCAGCAGCCACATCGCCCAGTAGGCCCGCCGCCGCTCGCCGCGTTGACGCATGGTGTCGTCGATCAGCACAGCCAGCAGCAACAGCCCCGCCGTAAAGCAGGTGAATTGCAACCGCGTTTTGGAATAGAGCAGCCCCGCCACGACCAGCACCCCCAGAATAGCGCCCTGCTTGATGCGTTCGGACCGGACAAACCGGTAGATACCCAGGATGCCAACCGTAGCCGCCGCCAGGATGAGCCAGTTTCGTTTACCCTCCAGCACGTCGAAGAAGCCATTGATGGGCAAGAAGTGGTTGATGGCGATGGGCACCAACTGAATAATCGCGTTGAACGGCGTGGTGGGGGCCAGATAACCCACCTGCGGATTTTTAGCGGCCATCTCGTTGTAGACATTCTTACTGTCTTCAATGAACCGAAACGCGTATTGCCCGCCCCCGGCTTTCAACCACCAGAGCATCCCCAGCGTGGGAATAACCATCGCCAGGGCCAGCCCAACCCAGGTACGTAGGTTCCGTACGAACAGCAGCACAATGAGGCCGTGAAGCGCAAACAAGGTGAAGACCGAATAATGGCACATCAGGCACAGGAAGGCACACAGGCCATAGGCGACATAGAGCCCCACCGGTCGTTGGCGGGCCTCCTCCGCTTTCAGAATCCGAAAAAACAGGTACGTGGCCAGCAGGCAAAAGAAGAAGGTCATAGTGTAGGTACGTACCACCTGCGACCAGCCTACGTAGAGCGGCTCGATGGTGGCCAGCGCCGCCACGCCCAGCGCCAGATTGGGCGAGTTGAACACGGACCGCACAAACACGAAGATGAGCGGAATCAGCAGGACACTGAACAGCACCGACAAGGCCCGCAACGTACCATCGCCCACGCCAAACCAGTTGGTCCAGTAATGCAACAGCAGGGCGTGCGCCGCCGAACTGCCGTTGTCAATCCGGGCGCCGGCATCGTAAAAGTCAGCGATGCCTTTCTCCTTCCAGAACTCGGCCGGTGTAAAATACGGCTTGGCTTTGTTGAAGAAAACCTCGTGCTGGTTCGCGCCGCCCATCGGCACAAACTGACTGACGAAGAAGGAGTTCTTCTCGTCGCCGCCAATGCCGTGTGCGTCCAGATTAACGATGCGAATGGCAACGGCAACCGCACAAAGCAGAAAAAGAAACAGGTAGTGAAGGCGCATGAAATGGAGGTTGGAGGTTCAATGTCCAAAGTCCCACGTCCAAAGTTCAAGGTGGGCCGACGCAAGAGCAAACATGCCAGCCCACCTTGAACCTTGAACGTGGGACTTTGAACTCATTATCCCAGCATCGCGACGAATTCGTCTTCGCTGATCATGGGTACGTTTAGTTGTTGGGCTTTCTGCACTTTCGACGGACCGGCATTTTCACCCACGATGAGGTAATTGAGCTTTTTGGATACGCCGCTCAGCAGTTTACCGCCGTTGGCCGCAATGCGTTCTTCGAGGCTTTCGCGGCTGAAATTGGCAAACGTGCCGGTATACAGGAAGGTCTTGCCCGCCAGCGAGTCGCTCTCCTGCGCCACTTGTTTCTTTTCCGAGACGAACTGGAGGCCCGCTGCCCGCAGGCGGTCGATGTACTGGCGGTTTTCGGCGTCCTGAAACCAGGCGTAGGCACTCTCGGCAATCCGCGGGCCCACGTCGGGCACCCCCGCCAACGTATCGAGCGGAGCGGCCATCAGCGCATCCAGCGAGCCGAAATAGGCCACGAGGCGGTCGGCGGTGGTATTGCCCACGTACCGGATGCCCAGCGCAAACAGCACATTGGCAAACGACTGGCTTTTCGACCGCTCGATCGCCGACAGGATATTGTCGACGGTTTTCTGGCCGAATTTCACCGTGCGGGCCTTACCCGGCGTCTCCGAGCCATCATCATGAATCAACGGTGCCGCCGGATACGTCTTCTCCAGTCCCAGCAGTTTTTCGTTGGTCAGGTCGTACAGGTCGGCGGGGCTCTCAACCAGCCCTTTGTCGATCAACAGCTCAATTTTACCCTCGCCCAGGCTCTCGATGTTCATGGCCCGGCGCTGGATGAAATGCTCGAACCGCGCCTGCCGCTGCGGCGGGCAGTGTTTGTCGTTGGTGCAATAAAAGTGGGCCTCCCCTTCTTTCCGCACCAACGGCGTGCCGCAGGCGGGGCATTCGGTTGGGTACGTGATGGGCTGCACGGCGTCGGTACGTTGGCTGAGGTCGACGCCCGTTACTTTCGGAATGATCTCCCCGCCCTTTTCCACGAAGACCGTATCGCCCAGCATGACGCCCAACCGGGCAATCTCGTTGGCGTTGTGCAACGACGCCCGCTTGACTACCGTACCCGCCAGCAACACCGGCGACAGGTGCGCCACGGGCGTCACGGCCCCGGTGCGGCCCACCTGATAGCTTACGCTGTTGAGCGTGGTGCTGGCTCCGGCAGCCTTAAATTTATAAGCAATGGCCCAGCGTGGGCTTTTGGCGGTAAAGCCCAGCTCACGCTGCTGATCGTAGCGGTTTACCTTGATCACGATGCCATCGGTATTCAGGGGCAGCGTAAACCGCTGGGTATCCCACTTCTGAATGTAGGCCATCACGGCGTTGATGTCGGCGCATTTTTCCCAGGTTGGCGACACGTTGAAGCCCCACTCGGCCATGCGCACGAGGCTTTCTTCGTGGGTCTTGAACACCGCTTCGTCCGACAGAAACGAATAGAGGTAACAATCCAGCCGCCGTTTGGCTACGCTGCCCGAATCCTGCTGCTTGAACGTACCGGAGGCGGCGTTGCGCGGGTTGGCCAGCAGCGGCTCGCCAATGTCTTCCCGCTCCCGGTTGATGCGCTCAAATTCGGCCAGGGGCAGAAAGCCTTCGCCCCGCACTTCGAACAGGGACGGGATGGCAGGGGTTGGTTCCGCCGCGGGGGTGGCGGGGGGCGTCGACTCATCCGCAACACCGGCGGCGAAGCGCCCCGTCACCTTCAGGGGTAATGTGCGGATCGTGCGGATGTTGTTGGTAATGTCGTCGCCGCGAACGCCGTCGCCGCGGGTCGCGCCCTGCACTAGCACGCCATTTTCGTAGGTCATGCTGAGGGCCACCCCATCGAATTTCTGTTCGCAGATGTATTCGTAGGCCTCGCCGTTCAGGCCTTTCCGCACCCGGTTGTCGAATTCGATCAGGTCGGCTTCGGAATAGGTATTGCCCAGCGACAGCATCGGAAACCGGTGGTAAACCGTCGGGAATTCTTTGCTGATGGTACCGCCCACCCGCAGCGTAGGCGAGTCGGGTTGGCGCAGTTCGGGGTATTGGGCTTCGAGTTGCTGAAGTTCTTCGAGCAGCTTATCGAAGGTGAAATCATCAACGACCGAGCGGCTATGCTGGTAATATTGGTCGTTATAGTAATTGAGCCGATCGGTGAGTTCCTGGATACGCGTTTGTGCAGACATAAAAAGCAGAAGGCAAAGGACTTGGGGTCAGGCGATAAGCGCGCCGGACGGATTGGCGGGGTAGCCCCAGGCCCATTTACCCCGGCCCTAAGCCCAGCACGAAGATGGTAGGGTTTCGGCATTCGGGCAAAAAAACTTAGTTTTACTGGCTGGCTATGGGTTTTGTAAGCCCCAACTGGCCTGACACCCATTTGTATGAATTTTCCCATTGTGGCGCCGTCAATTCTGGCTGCCGACTTTGCCAATCTGCAACGCGACGTTGAGTTGATCAACCGCAGTGAGGCCGACTGGTTTCATATCGACGTGATGGACGGCGTCTTCGTGCCCAACATCTCGTTCGGCTTTCCGGTGATGGAGGCCGTTCGGCGGCACGCGACCAAACCCCTGGATGTTCACCTGATGATCGTGCAGCCCGAACGGTACATCGACGCCTTTGCCAAGGCCGGTGCCGCCGCCATTACAGTACACTATGAGGCCTGTACGCACCTCCACCGCACGCTCACCCAGATTCGGGAAGCCGGGTGCCGGGCTGGGGTGGCGCTCAACATGCAAACCCCGGTGGAGGCCCTCGCCGACCTGACCGACGCGTTCGATCAGGTGCTGATCATGACGATTAACCCCGGTTTTGGCGGGCAAAAACTGTTGCCGCTGTCGATTCCGAAAGTGCAGAAAATGCAGCGTCTGCTGGCAATGGCCCGCAGCAATGCGTTGATTGGGGTCGATGGGGGCATTGATGCCCGGACCATGGGGCCCGTACTGGACGCTGGTGCCCACTATTTTGTGGCAGGTACGTCGGTGTTTGGGGCCAAAGACCCCCTCGATGCCGTGCGCACACTGAAGCACCTCGCCCCCACCAAACCCCTTGCCTAACCGGCCACCCCCATTCGAACCGTAACGTATGAAGCAGTTGACGATAATGCTGGCATGTCTGCTAACCGGCCTCGGGTTTAGCTGTCGGCAGCCAGACCGCACCGAGACAGCAACCACTACCCCCGCGGCCACCCAGGCGGATAGCCTGACGGTCAGTGCCCCCACCCCCACGACCCATACCGCACCCGAATGGGCCAAAAACGCGACGATCTACGAGGTCAACGTGCGGCAGTTTTCCGAAAAAGGCGACCTGGCGGGTGTGGAAGTGCAACTGCCCCGCCTTAAGGAATTGGGCGTCGACATTGTCTGGCTCATGCCCATTTACCCAATCGGCAAGGAGAAACGAAAAGGCTCGCTCGGCAGCCCTTATTCCGTGGCGAGTTATACCGACGTCAACCCGGCTTACGGCACCCTCGACGACCTGAAACGGCTGGTGAAGCGGGCGCACGACCTCGGCCTGCGCGTTATCCTCGACTACGTACCCAACCACACGGCCTGGGACCACCCCTGGGTGAAGGCCCATCCCGACTGGTACACCCAGGTGAAGGGCAAAATGAGCTCGCCATTGGATGAAAACGGCAAACCCACCGGCTGGGACGACGTGGTCGATCTCAATTACGACAACCCCGCCATGCGCAAAGCCATGACCGACGCGATGACCTTCTGGGTTCGGGAAACCGACATCGACGGCTACCGCATGGATGTGGCCGGCCTGGTGCCCGCCACGTTCTGGCAGGAACTACGCCCCACACTCGACAAGATCAAGCCCGTTTTTATGCTGGCCGAAGCGGAGGCCGACACCAACTTGTTTCGGAACGGCTTCAACATGAACTATGCCTGGGCCATGCACGCCCTGCTGAAAGACATTGCCAAAGGCAAACGGCAGGCCCTGGCCATCGACTCGTTGCTGGCACAGCGCCGAAGCGTCTATCCGGCCTGGGCGTATCAGATGCAGTTCACCCAGAACCACGACGAAAACACCTGGAACGGCACCCTGTCTGAGTCGTTCGGAGCCGGGGCCAAAGCCTTTGTGGTCCTGACCAGCACATTCAACGGCATGCCTCTCGTGTATAACGGCGCGGAATCGGGCCTGAACAAGCGCCTGCAATTTTTCGAGAAAGATCCGATCATCTGGGGGAATTACCCCGAGGCCACGTTCTACAAATCACTGCTGACGCTCAAACACCGCAACCGCGCCCTCTGGAACGGCGAGGCCGGAGGCGACCTGATCAAGATTCCGACGGGGCGCGACGAGCAGGTGTATGCCTTCTTCCGGCAACGTGACATGGACCGGGTGGTGGTCCTGATTAACCTGAGCAGCCAGCCCCAGACCATCCGGCTCGGCGGCGAAGGCTACGATGGCCGGTATATCGAAATATTCAACCAACAGCCTTTTGAGTTGAAACCAAATATGAACTTGACCCTGAAACCCTGGGAGTACCGGGTTCTGACGAATTAACGCAGGTAGTCATTTATGGTCGTGAAGTGGTCCTATATCGTCTCGTTTCTGGTGCTGAGCGTAGCCACGGGTTACGCCCAAACCGTGCAGTGGGCGACACAGGTAACGGGATACTCAACCGAGCGGGTCAGCCGGTTCGGCGATCAGCAGTTTCGGGCCTCGCAGGCGCTGGGCAAACCCAACGTGCTGCCGCAGGTCGTCGAAAGCCCCTGCGCCTGGTCGCCCCTGGGCCCCGAAAGCCCCCAGGACGAGTGGATTAAGGTGTCAGTCGATCAAGTTAAACCCATTCGGCAGGTGCTCGTGGCCGAGTCGGCCAACCCGGGCGCGATCACGCAGGTGATCGTCTATGACGAGCAGGGTAAAGAGCGGGTCATCTTTTCGGAAGAAGAGGCCAACGCCCGGCTGGCCAACACGCCGGTCAACCCGCTGCTTCGCATTCAGGTCCCCGAAGGCGTGCTCACGGGCCGGGCGATTAAGGTGGTCATGAAACCCAGCCGGGTGAAAGGCATCAACCAGATCGATGCCATTGGCGTCAGCGACAGTCCGCAGCCCGTCACGGTGGGCATCCGGCTGGGCACCAATGCTCCCAAAGTACAGGAACGCGAAAACCTGGGGCCGGGTATCAACTCCCCCTCCGACGAGGTAGCTCCGGTGATTTCGCCCGACGGCAAAACGATCTATTTCACCCGTACCAACCACAAGGGCAACGTGGGCCGGCCCGATAAGCAGGATGTCTGGTTTTCGACCCTCAACCCCGACCGCACCTGGAGCGAGGCGCAGAACATCGGCAAGCCCATCAATACCGACAACAATAACGCCATCAACGGCATCTCGCCCGACGGCCGCACCTTATACCTGCTGAATGTGTACCGACCCGACGGCAGCCTGGAGTTTGGCATCTCCAAATCGACGCTGACCAAAACCGGCTGGACGTTTCCCCGCGAATGCCAGATCACGAACTACGCCATCCGCGACCCGACGAAAAACACCTTTCTGGAGCTGACCGTCTCACCCGACGGGCAGACGATGCTGCTGGCGCTGGAACGGAAAGATGCCATTGGGAAACGCGATCTCTACGTCTCGTTCCGGCAGGCCGACGTGACCTGGAGCGAGCCCAAATCGCTCGGTTCGGTGCTGAACACGGCCGACGAAGAAGCCGCACCCTTTCTGGCCATCGACAACCGGACGCTGTATTTCACCTCGCAGGGGCATCCCGGCTACGGCAACGGCGACATCTTCGTGACGCGCCGCCTCGACGACACCTGGACCAACTGGAGCGAGCCTGAAAACCTGGGGCTGGGCATCAATTCGCCCGAATGGGACGGCTATTTCAACGTACCTGCGTCGGGCGATTACGCCTACCTGAGCTCCCGGGCCAACTCGCTGGGCGAACATGATCTGTTCCGGCTGAAACTGGTTCCCGGCCTGCGGCCCGAGCCCGTGGCCATGATTACCGGGCAGGTGCTCGACCTGATCAGCAAAAAGCCGGTCGCCACGGAGGTCGTCTCGGAACTGCTCGACAGCACCAGCCTCACCAAGGTGGATTATGACCCCGAAACGGGCGAGTACAAACTGTTTCTGCCCATTCAGAAAGCCTACAAACTGACCGCCCGCAAAGACGGCTATTTCCCCATCAGTGAGCTGATCGACTTGAGCCGCGACAAACGGTTCCGCGATATCAAACGCAACCTGTACGTGCTGCCCATTCAGGTAGGCTCCAAAACGGTGCTGCGGGGTATTCTCTTCGCCCAGAGCCAGTCGGAACTGCTGGCTGGCTCCGAAACCGAACTCGACGCCCTCACGGACTTGCTCAGGCAGCACCCGACGATGGACATTCTGGTGGAAGGGCATACCGACAATCAGGGCGAATGGGAGCCTAACATGAAGCTCTCGGAAGACCGGGTGAAGCGGGTAAAGCAGTACCTGATCGACAAAGGCATCGACCAGGCACGCATCCAGACCAAGGCCTGGGGACCCAGCAAACCCATCGCCAGTAACGAGACCGAAGAGAAACGGAAACTAAACCGGCGGGTAGAATTCACCATTCTCAAACTGTGAAGCTGCCCGTTTCGGCTTACTTTTGTCGACCACTTTCTTCGGTCGAGTTCGTTTAACTGCCTCTGGGGCGGGCAACGGCTCCTGTCACCCAGTCGATTATGACCAGTTCTCCTGTTGTCACGCCTACCCCACCGCCATCGGTTCCGAGTCAGCTGCCAGCAAAACTATATGCCCTTATTTTTAGCCTGCTGCCCATTGCGGCCCTCACTTGGGTGTGGTCGCTCTGGTCGATCAACGTACCCAAGTGGGACGATCACACGCTGAAAGCACTGTTGCTGGGGATGGAAAAAGCCACTTCCCTGCCCGAGGCGATCCAGCACATCATCAAGCAGCACAACGAACACCGCATCGCCTACGACCGGGTGATCGCCTGGCTCGACTACAGCCTGTTTGGCAAGCTGAGCTACACCCGCCTGATGGCCTATGGCGA
Source organism: Fibrella aestuarina BUZ 2 (assembly GCF_000331105.1). NCBI lineage: Bacteria > Pseudomonadati > Bacteroidota > Cytophagia > Cytophagales > Spirosomataceae > Fibrella > Fibrella aestuarina. The sequence continues at coordinate 3,959,846 of NC_020054.1, forward strand.
CCTGAGCCTGCTGGCGCTGGTGGCCCTCTTCGGGGTATATCTGGCGCGCTATACCCAACGCTGGTATCTGTTTCTGCCGCCGGTGGTGCTGTTCATCATCAACCTGGCCAACTGGGAGAACCTCTTCTGGGCCATGTCGGCGGTGCAGAACTTTGCCATCGTTATCTGGTCGATGTGGGCGTTCTACACGCTGAGTCACCGCCCCTCGCCCTGGCTGGCCATCGGCCTCGCGGCGGTAGCCACGCTCATCAGCGGCAACGGCATTCTGCTTTGGCCCGTGGGTGCGGCCATGCTGTTTGTGCAGCACCGCCACAAGCATATGGTTATCTGGCTGGGGGCCGGGGCACTGGTGCTGTTTCTGTACTTCTTCGATTACGTGCAGCCGAGCGTGGCCCCGTCGAAGCACGACGACTGGCTGAAAATCGGTTCGGGGTTGCTGGCCTTTCTGGGCGCCGCCGCCGATGCCCTGCCCTTCTACAACACCTACTGGCTGTCGGCCGGGCTGGGTACGTTGCTGGTTGGCTTCTGGCTCTACGTGTTCGTGAAAGTCCTCCCCGATTTCCGTAAGCCGGCGGGCTGGTCGGCCCGCGATACGTTTGCGGCGGGGGCGGTTGCCTTCGCGTTCGGTACGGCGGCGGTGGTCGTCTGGAACCGCGTAGGCTGGGGCGAGTCCGCCATTATCACGAGCCGGTACCGTATCTACTCCTTAACACTGTTAGCTTTAACGTATTGTTACTGGCTGTCAGCTTTTTATAAAAAGAGCACGTGGCAGGCCGCTTTGGGTGGTTTGGTGGTGGCGGGCGCCTTCTGGTGGTCGGCTTTTATCATGAATCAGCACGATGCGTATGTGTTGCGCCGCTTCTTTGTGACGAGTCAGTTCAACTGGACGTACCGCTCGCCGGGGCCGGTGTCGAATATGGACTCGGTCACGAGCCGCCTCATCGACAACGCCCCGGCGTTCTACGATTCGGCCCTGTCCACGATCTATGGGCCGGCGACGGGTCCGCTTTTCCCCATCGACTCAGTCTTCCGTAACCCCGACAACTACCTCATTCAGGTGAGCGCGGCGGGGCTCGAATCGGCGGGGGTACCCTCCCTGCGGCACCCCGATCAGGGCGTCTGGATTCAGATGCATTCACCCAAACGGACGTACCTGATCAATACCATGCCGCTCCGGCGGCGAAACTGGCGGGTGCCGCTTGGTCTGCTGCCCATCTACAATGTACGCGAGCCGTTTATCGTGCCGATTCCCCTGACGGAGCTCGACGCCGATACGTACTCGATCAACGCGCTCGTGGTTGCCGCCGATGGCAGCACCCAGTTGCGGCCCACGCAGAAGACACTCACCGTGCTTCCCTACACCCTCAAAGAACCCGTCAAAAACTGGTAATTCATGTCAATCACTACGCCCTTCTCTGACTCAGGCCATTCAACCAAGGCCCCACAGGCCAAAGCGCACTCGTTGAATCACCTGATTCAGTTAGATGGGGTTCGCTTCCTGGCGGTGGCGCTGGTGCTCTTCGACCACTGGATGGCCGAGCGCGTGTTTCTGCCGCTGGGTTCGTTGGGCGTTACCATCTTTTTTGTGCTCAGTGGCTTTCTGATTTCGCGTATCCTGCTGGCGGGTAAAGACAAACTCACGGCCAACCAGCCCGACACGCCCGCCCGCCGGTCGGGCGCCAGCGGCTATTTCAAGACCTTCTACGCCCGCCGGACCATCCGGATTTTCCCCATCTACTACATCACGCTCATCGTGCTGTTTCTGCTGAACGAAAAGCCGGTGCGCGACACCTTTGGCTGGCTGGCCCTCTACGCGAGCAACCTCTACATCGCCACCAAAGCTACCTGGATGGGTACCGTCGATCACCTCTGGTCGCTGGCGGTGGAAGAACAGGTGTACCTGTTTATGCCCTTGCTGCTGTTTCTGCTGCCCAAACGCTGGGTGCCGCTCACGGCGCTGCTGATGCTGGTGGGGAGCGTAGCCCTGCGTTATGCGCTGATGGTGCTGGGCAAACCCTGGTTTATTGGGTACGTGTCGATGCCCACCTGCCTCGACGCCTTCGGGCTGGGGCTGCTGCTGGCTTACCTGTGGCTCTATCAGCGCGACCGTTTCGACAAACTCTTCAGTTCCTCGATCGGAGTGTGGGTCGGCATCGCCCTGTTTGCCGCCTGCATTGCGGGGCAGCGCTGGCTCACCGCCGCCACCGGCGCCACCGACCCCCACAACGTCTTTAGCCACGTTTGGGAACGGCTGGCGGGCTCCCTGCTCGGGTTTTTTCTCATCGGGCGGGCGATCGTTGGCTTCGGTGGCCCCATGAAATGGTTGCTGCTGCACCCGGTGAGTCAGTATCTGGGGCAGATCAGCTACGGCATCTACCTCTTTCATAACTTTGTTTACAACGTGTACCACACGCCCGCCACGCACTTCGTTCCGCGGTTGTGGCGAAAGCTGGTGAGCTGGTTTCCGTTTCTCGATGCGACCTACGCTTTCCAGTTTGCTTATTTTGCGACCATTACCATCCTGCTGGCAACCGTCTCCTGGTACCTGATCGAGAAGCCAGTGAACCGGCTGAAAGACCGATTTGCGTATTAATTCGCCGGGGCCAAGTCACCTTTGGCAGCTCGGGGCGATAAATAAGCCCAAACAATAACCAGTGCCTAAGGAAAGGGGCCGTTGGGGCGGGTAGGCCAAACAAATACGTATCTTTGCTCAGTTTACCTACCAGATAACCCAACGCGATTGCTCTTTTTTAGCGCGTAACTACCGATCTATTCTACATGAGTGTCTTATTGTCGATTGTCATGCCTGCCTACAACGAAGAAGCCTGTATAGCCGACGTTGTAGCGATGTGGTCTTCTTTGTTGACTAAGCAATTTCCGACTGAAACTACGCGCTTAATTGTGGTGAACGACGGCTCCCGCGATCGTACGGGGGCCATCCTTGACGAAATTAAACCGGATTTCCCTAACCTGATCGTCGTGCATCAGCCCAACGGCGGCCACGGCAACGCGGTGGTCAACGCCTACCGGCAGGCGGTCGCCATCGATTCGGAATACGTTTTCCAGACCGACAGCGATGACCAGTTCGTCCCCGAAGATTTTGCCAAGCTGTGGGCCAAACGGTTCGATACGCCTTTTGTGCTGGGTTGCCGCGAGGTTCGTTACGATGCGCTTGCCCGCCTGGTGATCACCCGGATCCTGCGGTTGAGCATCTTCCTCATCTACGGCACGTACATCAAAGACAGTAACATTCCGTTCCGGCTCATCCGGGGCAGTTACCTGAAGAAGCTGCTGGCACAGTTGCCCACGCCCACGCCCTTTGCCCCCAATATCTTCCTGGCGGTGATGGCCAAAAAAGCCGGCAATAACCTCTTCAACATTCCCATTACGCACAAAGAGCGGCAAACCGGCACGGTGTCGATCCTGAAATGGAAACTGCTGAAGGTCTGTTTCCAGAGCTTTAAAGAACTGGCTCAGTTCCGCCTGGATCTCGGCCGGAAAGTAGCCGCGCTGCGGAAACCCGAACCGGTTGCGGCTTAATCCCATTCCCTCATCCTGCCCTGATGAGGTCTACTCACGTTTATTGCGCCTTCCTCTGGGGCTAAGGCATTTCACCCATGCATACCAAATACGTTATTATCGGCTCGGGCCCAACCGGGCTGGGCGCTGCCTATCGGCTCAAGGAACTAGGCGTCACGGACTTCGTTGTCCTGGAAAAAGAGAACCGGATCGGTGGCCTCTCCAAGAGCTTTGTCGATGAGAAAGGGTTTACCTGGGACGTCGGCGGCCACGTGCAGTTTTCGCACTACAAATACTTTGACGACCTGATGCTCAAGGCATTGGGCGAGGATGGCTGGCTACGGCACCAACGCGAATCGTGGGTCTGGATCGAGAATCGGTTCGTGCCCTATCCGTTCCAGAACAACATCAAGTACCTCACCCCCGAAACCATGTGGAAGTGCCTGGAAGGCATCATCCACGTGTATAAGAACCCGACCACGCAAAAGCCCAAAAACTTCCGCGAGTGGATTCTGCAAACGTTTGGGCCGGGTCTGGCGGAGACCTTCATGTTCCCCTACAATTTCAAGGTGTGGGCCTACCCCACCGAAGAAATGAACGCCGTTTGGGTGGGTGAGCGTGTGGCCGTGACCGATCTGGGCCGCGTTACGAAGAACATCCTCTTCGATCAGGACGATTTCTCATGGGGCCCCAACAGCACGTTCCAGTTCCCCAAAGAGGGCGGTACGGGCGGTATCTGGGAAGCCGTGGGCAACCTCATCGGTCGCGACAAGATCAAACTGAACGCGACGGTGAAGACCGTAATCGGTCCCGAGAAAACGATCGTGCTGGCCGATGGCGAAACCATCACGTATGATCACCTGCTCAGCACCGTCCCGCTCGACATCTTCACCCGGCACGTAGAAGGGCTCGACCCCGCCATCGTGGAGACGGCACAGGGCCTGAAACATTCGTCGACCAACGTGGTGGGCATTGGCTTGAAAGGCAAACCGAAAGACAGCCTGAAAACCATGTGCTGGATGTACTTCCCCGAGTCGAACAGCCCGTATTACCGCGTCACGGTGTTCTCCAACTACAGCCCCAACAACGTTCCGGATTCGGAGCAGTACTGGTCGCTGATGACTGAAACGAGCGAATCGTCGGCCAAGCCGGTCGACCGCGAAAAGCTCATCGAAGACACCATCAAGGCGCTCATCGAAGACCAGCTGATCGAATCGGCCGACGATGTGGTATCGACCTTCCACAAGGCCTTCGATTACGGCTACCCAACGCCGTCGGTCGAGCGCGACGGTATCCTGAAGCAGGTACTGCCCGCTCTGGAGCCCTTCGGCATTAAATCACGTGGGCGGTTCGGCGCCTGGAAATACGAGGTCAGCAATCAGGACCACTCGCTCATGCAAGGGGTCGAATGGGCCAACCGCGTGGTCAACGACGTACCTGAATTGACGCTCTTCTTCCCCGATACGGCCAACGCCATGTGGGGTAAATAGCCTGCGGTTCGTTCGCTTCGCTGCCAGCAGTCGTGGGTAGTGTTAATCGAAACAGTCTGTAAATTAGCCACCTACCCCACTGACTGATGACAGCGAAGCGAATGACCAATGAGTAATGCCATGCGAAAACCCGTTTGGTGGCTGGCGGGTGCAGGACTAGTGCTCGTACTCGCCTGGCTGGGCTATCGGTCCGTTCGGCAGGCGCAGCAAACGCTGGCCGCCAGCGTTCCCCCCGACGCCCAGTTGATTATTGAAAGCCGCGACTTGCAACAGCCGACCCGCACGGGGCCGCGGGCGATGTCGCTGCAACAGCTACCCCTCTTTAATGTAGCTCTCAGCCGGCTGCAACGACTGCTCAACGCCGTCGATTCGACGCAGCAGAAAGCGTTTTTACAGAACAAAGCCGTTCGGTACTCGCTGCACCCCGTCTCGAAAAACACGCTGGATTTTATCGTGTACGTACCGGTACAGACCACCGACGGGGCTTTTCTGGCGCAGTTACAGCAGCCCGATCCCAACCGGTTTCGGGTGCTTAGCCGGGAATTCGACGGGCAAACCATCTACGAACTGCGTGATCTGAGTAACCGGGTATATGGATCGTTCCTGTTGCGCGATACGTACCTGATCGGTAGTCCGTCGGGCGTTTTGCTCGAAAACGTAGCCCGCCATTTAAGCCAGTCGTTCCGCTCCACGTCGGGCATCACCTTCCCGGCCGCGGCCGATAATGTCGCCAGCGTCTACATCCGCCCCGACGTGCTCAGCGGGCTGGTGGGCGACCCGAAGATCAGTTCCTCATTGCTGCGCGTGTTCATTCCCGAATCGCTCACCTTCCAGTTTCGGCGGTCGGCCTCGCCCACGCACTGGCTGGGGTTTGCCTCCGATCCGCTCGGCAACCGGCAGACCGTCGCCAACCTCTTTGCGGGCCAGACGCCCCACCGCATTCGTAACAGCAGCCTCATTCCCCAGCAAACGGCCACCTTTTACCACATCAGCCTCTCCGATGGCCCCCGATTCGGGCAGGCCATTACGCAATTGCTCGAATCGGGGGGTACCGACCGGCTGAAAAAACGGCTGGTCCGTATCCGGCCGCTCCTGCCCGACTTTTACCAGGCCCTGGCGGGCGACTTACTGCTGTGCCGGATGGAGGCCAATACCAGTGCGGCCGGGCAGGTACTGCTGCTGGAAGCCCGCGACGCCCGCCAGTTGGCCCAGACCCTGCAACGCATTGCCTATCAGCTCGCGCCGGGCGCCCGGCGGGCTACGCCCCGCCCCTTTCTGCGGCATCAGCTGCTCCCACTGCCCGTCGATGAGCTACCCGCCACGCTGTTGTCGTCGCTCTTCGCCGGTTTTCCGCAAAGCTGGATTACCCAGCATGGCTCCTACGTACTGCTGGCTAACTCGGAAGAGGCGCTGCAAACGTACCTGCTGGCGCTGGATGCCAACAGTGTCTGGGCGACCGACCGCCGCCTGGGCCCGCTGGTGAGCCAGACCCTGCGCCCCGCTCACCTCACCACTTTCACCCGCCTCCCCCGATCGGGCTCGGCGTTTCTGGCGCAGTGGCCCGCCAGCTGGCAGGCGCTGCTGGGCCCGGCCCCCTTTGCCAACGTCGACAACGTGGCGTATCAGGCTACCTATGGCCGGGCGAATGTGCTGTCGACCCTGGTGCTGGGCCGGGGCACTCAACGCTCCGACACCAGCGTGCTGAACCGGCTGTTGCTGCGCAAGCGGATTCCGTTCAACGCCAGCCTCATCGCCTCGCCCGTCGTGGTCGGGCGGCTCTCGGACCCCGCGGCACAAATCTGGGCGCAGAACAGCGCCCGGCAGTTTGTACTGCTGACGACCGAAAAAGACAAGATCGTGCAGGACACCACCGATGGCGCCATCCAAAGTAATGTGGTCGCCATTGACTGGCGCAACAACGGTCGGCTGCAATATGCCTTCATGACCCGGCGCTCCCTGTACGTCGCCGACTTGGGCAACAAGCGGGTGCAACTGCAACGGCTTGGCCTACCTGAAGGCATCGAAACGGCCTACCTGGCGCTACCCAAGGGCAGCAGTCGGCAACCTGATCTGGTCGCGCTGATGGCCCACCGCAACGGCTCCATCTACGCACTTGACCGCAAACAGCAACGGCTCATCCGGCTGTTTACCCCGCCCAGGCCCGCGCCACTGCTCCTGCCGTTTCAGGTGATCGATCAGGATGGCCATTTGGAAGTCCTTGGCTTACAGCAGACTAACTTTATTAATCGCTGGGTTATGCAGGCGGATAAGCCCGTGGCGCAGGCGGCTCATTTTCCGGCCAACCTTAACGTACCCAACGATAGCCTCCGCTTTGCTGGGCCCTGTTTATGGCTACCGGCGCAACGGCAATTGGCGGCAATCAGCCAATCGGGCAACCTGTATACGCTGAACGAAGCCGGGCAGGTCGTCGGCCGCAAGCAGTTGTACCGGCCCCTGCGCGGGGGGCAGTTCCGTCTCTTCCCCGACGCCGAACAGACCGGTTACCTCATCCTGCGCACCACCGATGCCGACCTGGGCGTGCTCGATGCGGGCGGCAACCGGCTGTTTGAACTCCGCAACCTGCACCCCGACCAGACCCACGTGCAATACCACCGGCTGGGGGCGGGTGTCGAAATCCTGGCCGTCAAATCGGGCGGATTCACGACCCTCTACGACCGAACCGGCCAACGCATCGGCGACCGGCCCATCCCCAGCGACTTCCCCGTCACCCTGCAATTCGATGATCAGGCGGGCGAATTGTATATTGTCAGCAGCATTCAGAAAGCCGTGCAGCTTTTTAGCATTCGTATCCAATGAAACTACTCCGCTATACCGTCCTTGTTGTCGCCAGCCTGCTGTGGTTGGGCGGCTGTTCGCGAACGGTCATGCACGAGCTGTATCAAATCGGGTTTATTCCCGACGACTATCGGTTCGGCGATTTATACCGGCTTTCCAGCCTGTCGCAGTTCAAAGAGCCGGTGACACCCTGCCCCGCCTCGCCAACGTACCCGGACACCGCCCGCACGGACGTCTACGTGCTGGGCGACAGCTTCACCGAGCCGGGCCGGTTGGCAAAAGCCGATCTGCCCGTTCGCTCGCTCCACTATTTCCACTGGGATCACGACCTCAACCGACACGTACAACTCGACACCACCCACCGGAATGTGTTGGTGATTGAATCGGTCGAGCGGCATTTCCGGCAGCACGTAGCAGTCCCACCCACGCAGAACATTCTTGTCGTTAGCGATACAATTGGAACGAACGGTCAGCATCAACAATCGGCGCAGTGGGGGACTATGCTCATCGACTGGATCAAAGCGACGGGGATCGAAGACCGGCTCGAAACCACGCTCTTCAGCCGCGACCTGTTTTTGTGGTTCCGCGAAACCAAAGCGGCGCTTACGCTGGCGCTCTTCAACCGACACAACGATAAGGTCGCTTTGTCAACAGACGGCCAGGCAATCTTTTCGGAACTGGAAGTGAACAACCCGGAAACGTCGGCCTTCACGCCCCTTCGGGATACGTACCTGGACAGCCTCGTGCATAACCTGAACGTAGCTGCCGACCACTACCGTAAGGCTGGTTTCGACGAAGTTATTTTGTCGATCATACCCAACAAGGTAACCCTGCTGGAACCCAATCGGGGCACCTACAACCACCTGATCGAACGCATTCAGCAACACCCCGGTCTCCACCTGACGGTCATCGACACCTATACTCCCTACCGCCGCAGCCGGTTACCGCTGTACGCCAAAAGCGATACCCACTGGAACTGCACGGGTCGCGCCATCTGGCTCGATGCCCTACGCCAGCGGCTCTAGACGGTCGCCCTCACCGCGCAGTTGTGCTGGCTAAAACCGGCCCTGCAACAGACATTGATCGGTGCGGGCAAACAGCAGCGAGTAGAAGCTGAAATCGGCACAAAGACATTGGCTACCTCCGTGCGTTGCTGCAAACCGGCGTGCGGGTGGAGTTTGATAGTGCGTTTCGCTGGAAGGCGGGTGAGCCAAACCAGCCATTTGCGTGGCAGGAAGCCCTGCTCCCTGACTTTCCCAATCAGATCACCGTTGGCATGGATGCCTTCCGAAACACCTACTGGCATGCCTACGGCAGCGCACCGGGGCTGACGTACCTGCTAACGACCTTCCGCGACGAACTCAGCCACCGTGGGCTAGCCAATTGCTGGAATCGCCTGCTGATCAACAACCCGACGGCGCTGTGCACCTGCTGTCAGCCGCTCTAAATGCCCATTCCGCTTTTCGGTTCATTGGGTAGCAGGCTCCAGAAAAGTAGCAGCCGTTGTTACCGCCGGTATACACCCCAGCGGCAACAACGGCTGTCTTTTGTTCATTGGGTGCTACGAACGGCACGGCGGCAGCAGGCCTGTCGTACGTAACCATTTCGCCCAGGTACGTCATCGAGGGGCTTAGTCAGCCATCCTGCTAACGCGGGCCGGGTGCCCGTTACTTTTCGATCAGTACATTGTCGGCGGTGTTGCTGGTGAACGTATTGGCCGTACTGAGGTCGGTGTTGGCCGAAGCGCCGTAGCTCACAAAAACACCGTAGCCACCGCTGTTGCTGATGCGCGTTTTGGTGATACTCATGGCCGCCCGGGTGCCGTAAATGGCCACATTGGCTTTCTTGCCCGACACGATAGCAACGCTCCCCGCATGGCTGACTTCAGCATGGTCCAGCGCGTTTTTGTTGTTGGCCGAGTAGCAGATGATCCCCCGCCAGTAGCCCGCCGTGCGGTTGGCGCCCGTGAAGATCACCTTGTCGGTCTCCGTTCCTTTGGCCGACAGATACCCGCTCGTGTTGACCAGGATCGTTACGTCGCGGTTCATTTCCAGGGTCACGCCGGGGTTGAGTTTGAAGCCCGCGTTCACGCTCAGGTCACCCGTCAGGCGGTAGGGCGTTTTGTCGGTAAAGCCGGGCCACACCACTTCCTGCGCGCCGGTTATGGCCGAGGGCGTTACCTCGACTACGTCGCGGCCGTTGTTACCTTTGAACGTCGAGGCCGGGTCGAGTTTGGCCACGTTGGCGGCGTCGAGCAGGATACCCGCTTCGGTGTGGTTGGTAAAGGCGTTTTCCTGAAACTCCCGCAAAATCCCCCCTTCATACACATACACGCCATAGCCGTCATTTTGGGCAAACTGGGTGTTTTTCAGCGCAATCTGGGCCTTGCTCCCACCCGACATAAACAGGGCGGCCTTGGTCGTACTGTAGAGCGGGCGGCTCCCGGCATGCAGCACGTCGACGTATTCCAGCACGTTGGCGTTGCTACCCGAGTAGAGCGCGATGCCCACCCAATAGCCTTTGGTTTTCTGCACGCCCATTAGCTTGATTCGCTGTTGGGCGGTTCCTTTCGCGATCAGCAGCCCACCGCCGTCGTTTACGTTTACACGCACGTCGCGCTCAAAGGCAATCACCACGCCGGGGTTGATGGTCAGTTCGCTCGTTACGTCGATTGATTTCGTCACGATGTAGTCGGGCAGGTCGGGGTTGGCGATCCGGTCGATGAGGTTGGTTTTGACCGTGATGTTACTGGTAATGGCAATCGGTTCGGCCACCGACGCGGCCACCACGACCCGGTCGGTTGCTTTGCCATTGGCGCTGCTGACGGTCAGCTCAATTTCGTACTCCCCTACCTCATCGGCTTTGAACGTTGGTTTGACGGCCGCCACGTCCGACAACGTGATGGTGCTCTTGGCGGGCTTGCGAACGATCGTCCACAGGTACGTCAGGGGTTTGTTGTCGGTATCGGTCGAGGCCGAGCCGTCGAGCGTCACCGTTTGCCCGACCTGTACCGGCTGATCGGGCCCGGCGTTGGCCACCACCGTGCCCACCGGCCGAGGGGTGGTGTCGGTCTCTTTTTTGCAGCTACTTACTAGTAACAAGCTGGCTATCAGCCATAACAGCGACCATCTGTTGGTCAAACGAACGGGTTGGGAATAGGTGTATAGTATCGTTTTCATGCGCGGGGTGGCAGTGGCTGCCGATTTGTTGTTTACCGACACAAACGTACCCGGCCCGCCCGCCAGGCCGGGCGGCCAACCTCGATGAAACGGAAAATCCCGACGGTGAAACGGCGCAGGTGCGCGGCCACCCGCCCTGGGAACGTACCTGGCCGCCGGGGTACCGCCTTGAGCCATCGCCGGGTTAAAGGCCCGTTGCAGTCATCCGGGCTGCGCAACGGAGGCGCAGCCCCGTGGTGAGTAAGGCACGGCTGTTTTACCGCATGAGCTACCAAAAAGGACGATTGACCGACGATTGCCTTCGTCCCGCGGGCCGCGTATCCGTGCTTTGTGGCATCAACCAAAAACAACAAATCGATGAACCGCCTATCCCGTACCCTGGTGCTGGGGCTATTAACCCTACTGCCGTTCGTGCAATCGTGTAAAAAGAGCAACCCGATCGATCCGCAGCCAACGACGCCCGCTACCGAAGTCGCCGGGACCTACCAGCTCACCTACGCCCAGGCCCCGTCAGGTACGTTGTCGCTGACCGATTATTCGGGTACGATCAACGTGACGAGGGTCGACGACAGCTCGGTCAACCTGCGGCTGCTGATCGTGGAGAAGGCGACAAACGAGCAGAGCGACGTCGACCTGGGCAACGTTGAGTTGCTCCGGCAGGCGGGTAAAATCCTGCTGTCGGCGGATGGGCAGCAGGCGGGCAGCTACCAGAACGGCACGATCGAGGTGCTGGGCCATTCGCCGGACGGCACCCTTACGCTCCGTGGCAAACGCTAACCCCAACGCGCCCTGCTATCGACCCCTACCCGCTGATCATCAGGCCGATTAGCCATATTTGTTTCCAAATCAACGCTATTTTTAACAACTTTATCGATTGCCTAACTCCCTGACCTTCTTCTGCCATGACCTACGAAGTCTGGTCGCCCCTTTTTCTGGGTATGGTGCTGTCCATGCTGCTGGCCAATCTGGTGCAGTGGTTCATGTATCGCGAGCGGATCTACGGCCTATACACGCTGTATACCACGGTTTGGGCCGTTTATTTCACCATTAACCATATTGAACTGCCCAAAAACATCAGCAACGTGTACAAGGTCCTGCTGTCGTATTCGGGCTATATACTATACCTGGAACTGGCCAAACTCTTCCTCGATCTGAGCCAACGCCCCCGGCTGCGGCGCTGGATCGGGTGGGTGCAGGTCGCGCTGCTGCTGTACATTCTGACGAAAACGTATGTGTATCTGTTCACCGATTTCTGGCAAACCAACCTGCACAGCCTGTTGCTACAGCCGGTGCGGTTCTCGCTCATGGGCGTGGGGGGCTACATCATCGTTACGTTCTACCGATCGAAGGACACGGTAGCGCGGCTGTTTGTGGCGGGCACGGCGTCGCTGCTGCTCAACCACCTCATTACCACCCTACTGCTGATCCGGTCGCCGAACTACAGCTTACAGATGCCGTTCTGGCAACATCCCGATCTGTTTGTGCAGATGGGCGTGGTGTTCGACCTCATTTTCTTTGCTTTGGGTATCTCCTACCGGCACCGGCGCGAAGCCGTGCGAAAGGCCGTGGTGGAAGAGCAACTGGCCCGCGAGCGCGAGCAGCATCAGCGCGAACACCTCGAAGCCGCCCTGTCGCTTGAACGGCTCAAGCAGGAAAAAACCGAGGTGCAGATGCGGGCGCTGCAAAGTCAGATCAATCCGCATTTTCTGTTCAACAGCCTCAACTCGTTGTCCTCGCTGATCGACGAAAGCCCGGGGCAGGCGGGCGATTTTGTCGACGAACTAAGCAGCGTTTACCGGTATCTGCTGCGCACCAACGATGGCGAGCTGACCACCGTTGGCCTGGAACTGCGGTTTATCCAATCGTATTTTCACCTGCTCAAGACCCGCTACGGGCGGCGGGTTCGCCCCGACGTGGCGGTGCCCGACACGTACCTGGAGGCTCTGCTTCCGCCGCTGACGCTGCAACTGTTGGTAGAAAACGCCGTCAAACACAACATCGCCCTGCCCGATCAGCCCCTCACGATCCGCATCGGTATCACGCCCGACGGGCAGTTGCTGGTGGAAAACAACGTGCAGCGCCGCCCGATCCGGGTTGAGTCCAACGGGGTTGGCCTGTCGAACATCACCGACAAGTACCGGCTGCTCAACCGGGCCGAGCCGCGCATCGAAGAGGTCGACGGCTGGTTTCGGGTTACGTTACCGCTGCTCCACACGCAGCAGGCCGTGCGGACGGTCGTTCCGCCGCGCATTGGGAACAAATAACCCCAGTATTGCCCCCAAACGTACCCAACCGGGCCCGGTATAGGGGCAAGTGCGGCCGATCTACGTCAGGTTACAACAGACGGTCGGCTGGGAGCCGGTTCAAGTCGACCCAGTATTGGCTCAGCAACTCCATGGTTCGCCGTAACTCGGTAATGTCTAACGGTTTGACCAGGTACGAGCAGGCCCCGGCTTTGTAGCAGGCCAGTACAAACTGCTCGTCGGTACGATTGCTGACCATTACCACCGGCACTACCTTCCAGCCCGGCCGTTGTTTGAGGCGTTCGAGGGTCTGGGGACCGCTCAGTTTGGGCATATCTACGTCCAGCACAATCAGGCTGGGCAGGGGCGGATTCTTCGTCTGATCAATGTGTTGCATCAGGTCGAGCCCATCCGCGAAAAACCGCACCGGATATTGAGGCAGAAATAGTTTGAAAACCTGCTGCACCAGAAAGAGGTAGTCAGCCGCATCATCAACCACGTAGATCATAGCATAGGCAACAACAGGGGGCTCCGATTGGCAACCCGAAGCCCTTCGTCGAATTATGAGTTATTGTACTGCTTGGGGAAGCTGATTACAAATTCCGTACCCATGCCCAGCTGACTGGTCACTTGCAGGCGCGCTTCCAGCAAGAGGGCCAGTTGCTGCACGATGCGCAGCCCGATACCCTCGCCCCTCAGGGCAGTCCAGCCGGTTTCGCCCCCGGGCGCGGGGCGGGCGTCGGCCACGGAAACGCCCGCGTTCCGCTGGCTATTGGTGTTCAACTGAGTCACCAGCTCAGGATCGAGGCCCGGCCCGGTATCGCTGACCGAACACCACCACCGCTCTTGGGTCGGCTCGTCGCCCCACCGAAGGGTCACCTCGCCCCGATGCGTGTATTTCAGCGCGTTGATGACCAGGTTCTGCACCATCCGGTGGATATGGATCGGGTCGCCCTCCGTGGTCAGTGTCGCCGGGCCGTCGACCCGCAGTTGCAGCTGCTGCTCGTCAGCGATGGGCTGGAATCCCTGGCCTATTTTCTGAAGCAGCTCGCTCACGTCGACGGTTTCGAGTTGCCGCTGTTCCTGACCGGTCTCCAGCCGGGCGTAGTCTAGCAGTTCGGTCAGCATGCTTGTAGCTTCTTTCACGTTGCGGAGCGCCATGTCCATCATCTGCGACCGTTCGGCCTCCGAAGCCGCGATACTCAGCAGTTGCAGCGACCCGGCAATCACCCCGAAGTTGCCCCGCAGGTCGTGCGATACCGCCCGCAGCAACTCGGTACGGTGCTGCAACGACGCCCGCAGCTCCGACAGCGCATCCGTTGTCTGGCGCGACTCTTTCAACTCGCTCAGCCACTGCTGATTCTGCGCCTGTATCTGTTTCAGGCCGGTGATATCGAGGCCCGTCAGCACCACCCCGTCGTCCTGACGGGTCACCGAGATCGCCACCCAGCGGTCGTTGGTCGGCATGGGCTGCTCGCGGTAGACGGGCTCACCCGACTGGTGCACGTGCCGGAGAATAGCCAGTGTTTCGTCGCCCCAGAGCAGTTCACAAAACCGGCTGGTCGACTCGCCCAGCAGGGTATCCAGTGGCTGCCCGAAAAACTCACTTAGTTTCCGGTTACCCACCGCCAGCCGAAAGTCACTGACCTGCTCGGGGCTGGCCTCGTCGCGAACGGCTTTCAACAGCCCAATGGCCGCCGGGGAGCTGTCCAGCACGGCCTGTAGGTTCTCGGCCGTTTGCCGAATCTGCTGCTGCGCTTCCAGTTGCTCCGAAATATTGAGATCGACGCCCATCACCCGCGTTTGTGGCCCTTCGCCAATCACGCCGGCCTTGATGCGTAGCGTCTTGACCCTATCCCCCACCTTGATGCGAAAAATCGAGTTGAACGAGTTCTCTCCCTCATGCAGGTACGTGATCAGGCGGCGGGCTTTGTCTTTGTCCTCCTCAATGGCGAACGTTTCGTACAGAGCCGGTTGAATCGGCTGATCGGGGGCCAGCTCGAACAGCCGGTACATCCCGGCCGACCACGTAAACTGCTGCTGCTGCCGGTCATACTCCCAACTGCCCACGTTGGCGAGTTCTTCGGTCTGCTGCACCAGCGTTTGCTGTTTGAGCGTTTCCAGTTGCAGGCGTTCGAGGGCCAGATACAGCCGGGGCGCCAGGTCTTCGAGCAGGTCGATTTCGTCGGCGCGCCAGGCGTAGGGTTCCTGCTTGTAGAGCGTCACCACGAAGCGCCATTGGCCGTCGCTCAGCATGGGCGCCAGCAGTTGAGCCCCCTCGTCCAGGCGTAGGTACGTCTCGGCCGGGGCGACGGGGTGGGCATAGGCCTGCCTGTCGTTGACGACGATCGGGCGGCCGTCCCGGAACTGATGCACAAAACCCGGACTGATCAGGTCGCTCATGCGCCAATCGCCGAGACTGTCGGGCAGGTCGGGGTGGTGGACGTCGTAGAGTACCGTAGCCTGATCGGCCGCTTCATCGACGCGGGTGAAGGTGAGGCGCGAGGTGCCGAAGTAAGCGGCCATTTTTTCGCCGACCACCTTCATCACATCGTCTGAAACGGTCAGGTGCGCAAACACTTCACTCACGTCGGCCAGAAAGACGGCGTTGGCTTCGCGCCGCTTGCCCTCGGTGATGTCTTTGAAAACGAGCGTAAACAGGCCGTTATTCAGGGGGCCAACCGACGCCGCGTAGGCATCATACCAGCGGTCGATGGATTCGGCCCGGCTTTCAAAGCGGTACGTTTCGCCCTGCAACGCCACCCGGCCATAGCGTTCGATCTGCCACGGCTCCAGGTCGGGCAGCAACGCGCGGGCGCTGTGTTGCCGGGCCGCCTGAGCGGTGATGCCGGTCATGGCCGTAAAGGCCGGGTTCACGTCGACCATCCGGTAATCGACGGGTTGCCCGGCCTCATCGACAATCAGCTGGCAGAGGGCAAAGGCCTCGTTGACCGCCGAAAACAGGCTGCGGTATTTTTCTTCCGACTCCCGCAGATTGGCCTCGGCCCGCGCACTTTCGACGGCCGCCCAGGTACGTTCGGCGGTTTCTTCCAGCAGGGCCAGCTCATCATCCGACCAGTTGTGTGCCTGCTGAAAATGGCCGAACAGAATGGCCACCAGTTGCCCGCCCTTCAGTACGGGTACGTTGACGGTCGTGCCCACCGGCCGAATGGGTCCCGCTTCGTTTTCGGCGGATGCGCGCGTAGGGTCGCTGGCGACGTCATCGTGTACCAGCGTATGCCCCGCCTGTAGTTGAGCCAGCAACGCCGGGCTGACAGTAGTCGTGTAGCGGTCGGCGGGGCCATCGGGATACTGGCGCGACATCACCACAACCTGACTATCGGGCTGCACCTCGGCGTAGTCGACCCGGCTGGCTTTCAGGTGTCGACACAGCAACCGGCACGCCTGGTACTGAATGTCGGTGGGGTTGGTCAGCGGGCGCAGGATGTCGGTGAGGGCCAGCAGAAACGCCTGTTGCTGCTGACTCAGCCGCAGGGCTTCTTCGGCCACTTTGCGCTGGGTGATGTCGATAAATGTGAGCACGATGCCGTTGATCCGGTCTTCGGCCGTCCGGTAGGGCAGCACCCGCATGATAAACAGGCGTCCCTCGCCGGTCTGCACTTCCCGCTCCACGGGTTGCAGCGTGTCCAGCACGGCTTCGGCATCGGCCTGTAACTGCTGGTAATCGAGCCGGTTGGTGATGTCGGTGAGGGGGCGGCCAAAATCCGACGGAATGAGGTTGAAAATCTGGCGGGCCGCCGGGGTAAACAGGTTGACCCGCAGGCTCCGGTCCAGAAACAACGTGGCGATGTCGGTGGAGTTGATGAGGTTCTGGAAGTTATTGCTCGTGAGCGACACCTCTTCCACCTTGACCTTCAGTTCCTGGTTGACGGTCGTCAGTTCTTCGTTGATCGACTGCAACTCTTCTTTACTGGTTTCCAGTTCTTCCGCCGCCGAGCGCAGTTCTTCGTTCATGGCCTGCAACTCTTCGTTGGAGGCCTTCAGCTCTTCGGCCTGTAGCTCGTGGTGTTCGTTGGAGGCCCGCAGTTGCGTTTTGGCGCGAATCAGCTCCTGTTCCAGCTGGCGGGCCACCGGCTCCACCGAGGTCAGCACGTTCTCGACGGTGTCGGGCTCGGCGTTGACGGGCTCGAAAATCACCAGAAAGAAGCCCCGGGCGGGGTCGCCCTCTCGCAGCACCGGGCGCACGTGAATCGTGATGGTTTCGAGGCGATCGCCCTGTTGCAGCCTCAGGTTGCGGACGTCGACGTTGGTTTGCTGTTGCTGGGCCTGATAAAAGGCCGTGCGCAATTCGAGCCGCAGCTCGGGCCGGATGAGCTTCAGCAGGTTTTTCGAGGGTTCGCCACCCGCCACGTGCAGGTAGGCACCGGCCCGGTCGGAAATGTGGAGGATGTCGTATTCTTCGTTGACGATGATCGAGGGTGGCGCATACTGTTCCAGCAGTTGCTGGTGCAGGTCGCCGTAGTTCATCCGAATGGCGGGCCGGTTTTCGGTTTCAGCGATGGGCTCCAGCGACCGTTTTTTCTCTTTGGCCAGCAACGGCGTCGACTCCGGCACGGGATACGAGCGGGTGGCCACCTGCCGGCTCTGGTAGAGGTGATGCTCGCGGCTGACGGTGGCGTAGAGGTCGTTGGACCCATCGACGGTCTCCGACAGCCCGAGCACCAGGTAGCCGCCCGGTTTGAGCGCAAAATGGAAGGTTTCCATCACCCGCTCCTGCGCGGTATGGTTCAGGTAGATCAGCAGGTTGCGGCAACTGACCAGATCGATCCGGGAGAAAGGCGGGTCTTTGAGAACGTTGTGGTTGGCAAACAGCACCATCTCGCGGATTTCCCGGCGGATGCGGTATTCATCGCCTTCTTTGGTGAAAAAGCGGCGCAGGCGTTCGGGCGATACGTCGGCGGCGTCGTTGATGGTGTAGAGGGCCTCGCGGGCAATGGCAATGGCTTCGTCGTCGATGTCGGTGGCAAAAATCTGCACCTTGGGGGCGTCCAGCACGTCCATCGTTCGTTCGGCGCAGAGCATCGCCAGCGAATAGGCTTCTTCGCCGGTAGCGCAGCCCGCCACCCAGATCCGCAAGCCACCCTGCGCCCGGGGCCGGGTCAGGGCGGGGATGATGTCCTGTTCGAGGGCGGTGAAGACCGCGCTGTCGCGAAAGAAGTTGGTTACCGAGATAAGCAGGTCTTTCAGCAGCGCCTGCGTTTCATCCACGTTTTCGCGCAGGAAAGCAACGTAAGCCGGCAGATCGGGCAGGTTACGAACGTGAATACGTCGCTCCAGCCGACGCAGCAGCGTGGGGCGTTTGTAGTTGGAAAAGTCGTGCCCGGTACGTAGGCGCAGCTGGGTAAACACCTCCCGCAGCGCCTGTTGCTGATCTTCGGGCCGGTGCTGGGCTTCCAGCTTGATCTCGACGGTGCCCAGGCTTTGCCGGTAGGCCAGCAGCCGGGCCGGAATCTGGCTCACGGGCAGCACTTCGTCGACCAGGTCCGTGGCGATGGTGTTGCGGGGCATTTCGCTGAAAGCCGCCTCCCGCGGATTCTGCACAAACACCGCCCCCCCTTTTTCCTTCACCCGTTTGATACCCATCGACCCGTTGGCCCCCGTGCCCGACAGAATCACGGCAATGGCCTGCCCACCGTGCGATTCGGCCAGGGTACGAAAGAAAATATCGACCGGAGCGCGCCGCTCTTCAATGCTGGTATTGGGGATGACCAGCAGGTGGTCATCCTCCATTTGCAGGTGCTGATCGGGCGGGATGACGTACACGTGGTTGGGCAGCACCTGCGTCTTACCGGTCACCTTCGTAACGGGCAGCGGCGTCACCCCCTGCAAGATCTGGGTTAGCTGACTGTCGTAGTCGGGCGAGAGGTGCAGAATGACCACATACGCCATCCCGGAGTCGGCCGGCACGTGCTCCATGAAGGTACTAATCGCTTCGACGCCGCCCGCTGATGCGCCGAGTCCCACAACAAATAGCCTGTCGGCCTCGGGTTTGTCGGGCGTTTTGGTCGATGTTTTTCGTTGGCTCATGGTTCGGGAAGGTTTACTCATTGGTTATGTGGCGTCAGGATGCCGGTGGGCTGTCGGCAACGGGTTCGGGCTGGTCGATGTTTTCCTGACTCAGCGTCTGCTGGCTTAGGGCCACCCGCCGCACCAGGTCGATCCGCTGTTCAGCTTCCTTGGCTCGTTGAAAATAGAAAGCGGCCTGCCGGGGCTGGTTGGCCTCGGCGTAATGGTCGCCAATATGGTTCATTAACATGACACTTTCAGCCATGCCGCGGATGGCGTCGTAGAGGCGATCTTCAACGGCCTCGGTGAGGGAGGCCAGCAGGGTATCGGCCGAGTAGGCGTGCCCGGTATGACAGCGAAACCGCGACAATGTCCCTTCTTTTAGCACCGTCAGCACACCGTGGCATTCCGGGCAGGTGAAGGGGCTTAGCTGACCAAACTCAAAAATAGGGGTATCCAGCGCTTTTGCTTCGGCGGCAATCCCAATTTCGATGGCCGTTCGTTTATCGTCGGCGGGGCTGACCGGGGCCGCCTCAGGTACGTCCTCCCCTACCAGGCGGGTCAGCGTTGTGGCCAGGCGCGCGATCGGCAGGACATAATCGACCGCCACTTCCCGAATAGCGCTTTCGGGCATCGACGGCACCTCGGCTTCGGCGGGGTCCTGCACCAGCGCCAGCCCGCCCCGTTGTTTGATGGTCCACAGGCCCGCCGTTCCGTCATCGAGCGCGCCCGTCAGCACCACGCCGATCACCTGATTCCCGTAGATGTAGGCAGCCGAGCGAAAGAGCGGGTCGATAGCGGGGCGGAAGCGGTTCTCTTTCGGGCCACGGCTGACGCGCACGTAGCCGTCTTCCAGCAACAGATGATGGTCGGGCGGGGCAATGTAAATATGATTGGTCTGAATGAGTTGGCCGTTGTAGGCATTCGTTACGGGTATCGTCGTTACGCGCCCCAGCACATCGGGCACGATCCCCCGCCCCGACGGCGCAATATGCCAGACCACAAACACGGACGCCGCCAGATCGGGCGGTAGCGCGCCAATTAATTTCTTCAGTGCGTCGAGCCCACCCGTCGAGGCCCCAATAACAATGATCGTTCGCTTCTTCATACCGGCAGCACAGCTAGTAACACGCCGCTTGCACGCAGTGAGCTGAGTGTAATACGTAGGCAACAGCGTTTACCAGTTACTTACTGGCTACACGTATAGATGTTTGCAAAGATTAGCCTGAATGGGGCTAGTCGCATGGCTTTGCGCTGGCAAACGCAGAAAAAAAGGAGCCGGATACGGGCGGCTGGCAATCCTTTTTTGCGGGCTAGCGGGTTGTCAAGGCGTTTGCTTAACACCCACGCATACGTAGCCACCAAGCCAAAAAACCGCGCCGGCGGGCGCCAGGGCGGTTTTCTGATTCACTTAACGGGCGATCACGCCTACCAGGTCGTGGGCAGGAACGTGCTGACGTTGGTGTCGCCCCGGTTGAAGCGCACCACGATGGTCGGTTTGCCGCTGCTGCCGGTTTGCAAGGTGTAGTAATACGTCTGCGCCTTCAGTTCGGAGCGCTCCATCTTCCGGTCGATGTTCTTGCTGGGCGCGCAGGCATAAAAGCCCCGATAGTGGCCCTCGGTGGGCGTGGTGGTAAAGGAGCCGTCGGCTTCGTTGAAATTGACGCTGCCTTTTTCGTAGGTAAAGGCCTGCGTGCGGCAGTTGCTGTAGTCGTTGGTCGAGGCCACGAAGTATTTCTCATAGGTGCCGTTGGCTTTAAAGTCAAAGACAACCGCCAGTTCGAAAGGCTTACCCTGATAGGTGCCATCGTACGACCAGAAATCAGCCATGGCAAACGAGCCATACATCCATTTCCCGACGGCCTGCGTATCCACGTGGCCACCGGGCAACACGTCGGCGTTTTGTTTACAACTGGTACTGAGGGCTGCTACCGACAGCAGCCAAAAGAGGAGCTTTTTCATTCGTATAACGGGGTTGTTGTTTACAGCCCCAAAATTGGCCCGGTGCGCTTTCGTCCGAAACGCCAACGCCAATGAACCGGAAAAAGCGGCCCATGAACCCGCGCAATCCGGCCGTGCGGCTGCCAGTCGAAACGGCCCAGGCCTTGCCATCTAGGCCGTATTGCTGAACTTGCCGCTTCTTTTGCGCTCGTTTGTGTATGCTTTTCTCGTTCCGACTCTTCGCGTCGACGGCGCTGGCCGGCCTGTTATCGGGCTGCGCCAGTGTCAGTTCCCACACCGACATCATGGAGCTGAACCGTATCTACCGGGTACGGGCCAACCAGACCCTGTACGTTGCCGACCGGCAAGGTTCCGTACAGGCCAAACGATTGCAGCAGCCCGCCAGCGCGGCCCTCTACAAACGGGCCGACACGCTGTTCGCCAGCTTTGTGCCCCATACGCTTGCCCCGGCCGACCAGAACCCGCAGACGCTCGATCGGGCCGACTCAACGGCGGTTCTGTTTCTGAGCTACACCCCGCGCATCAAAACCGTCGAGGAGAAAAGCCCCTGGTTTTATTATCAGCTGACCTCGTTCGACATCGACCTGTTTACCATTCCGTTCAAGTACCGGTTTCCCACCGCCGCCCGGCCGGGGCAGCTGGCCACCAATGCCAACATCGGCCTGTATACCGGCATCCGCTACGATCAGGGGCGATTCCGGAACATCTTTTTTCGGGGCGAACGGCGTTCCGACGTGGAGTCGTTCAGTTTTGGGCTGGGTACGTTGGTGAGTATCAATCCAGTGGTGGTCAATGAATTCAACACCGACGGACTGGTTACGGGCGAATACGAAGCGTTGGGCGTTAATTACGGGCTGGCGGCGATCGTTGGCTACAAGGGCCTGACGGCGGGGCTGGCCCTTGGCTTCGAAAACCTGGCCGACCGCAACAACCGCTATTGGGTGTACCGTCAGCAGCCCTGGCTCGGCCTGACCGTCGGGATCAACATCAACTAGACCGAGATCGCCGAGGGGTACGTTTCGCCGTTTACCGATTATCGGCAGCTACCGCCCATAAATCGCCATTTTTTCCAAAAAACGGGCAATACCTGCAGTTTATCGAAAAGCTTCATATGATTCTTTATAGAGGGACAACCTTTGGGTCATCAATCACGAAGCACACGCGAAACCGCCCCCAACCCATGTACGCCATCCCGTCAACAAAGCAGACTCTCAGCGACGAACTCGTTATCCAGAACTACTTCACGACCCGACCCAGCTATTGTTTTGAGTTGCTGTACAACCGCTACCAGCAGAAGGTGTACCGGCGCTGTCTGTCAATGACCCGCGACGCCGAACTGGCCCAGGATTACGCCCACGATATTTTCATCCGCATGTTTTCCCGGCTGGACAAATTCCAGGGTCGCTCATCCTTTTCGACCTGGCTGTATTCGATTGCCTACAACTACGTGCTCGACCAACTGCGCCTGACCAAACGCCTGCCAGTTGCCCAGTTGGACGAAAGCTACGAATACCCCACCTTCCGCCAGGACGACGGTGCCGAAACGCTGGAAGCGAGCCTGCAACAGCTGGGCAAAGCCATGAGCAGCATCTCGAGCCAGGACGCCAGCATTCTGCGGCTCAAATACCAGGATGGCCTCGACGTGCGGCAGATTGGCTCGCAGCTCAAGATTCAGGAAAGCGCCGTGAAGATGCGCCTCAAACGCTCACGCGACCGGGTGAAGCGCCTGTGCGACGTAGCCTACTAACCCACCTTAAATGACGAAAACCGCCAGTGAAGCGGTTTCCGTGGGGGACTCTCGGTAGGACGTAGCGGGCTCGAACCGCTGACCTCCGCCCTGTCAAGGCGGCGCTCTGAACCAACTGAGCTAACATCCTGTGCTTCCCGTTTGTCGGTGCGCTGGCAGCCGGTCGGGCGCACAAAATTAAGCAACTTCGGGTGTTTCCAATGGCTGACCGTAGACTTTTTGCGATGGTATGCGGTACAGCAGCACTAACCCAATGATAAACAGGCCCAACAGGGCCAAGATACTATTCCGCATGCTGCCCGTCAGTTGCTCAACGTACCCGTAAATAAACGTACCGAACACGATCGACAGCTTTTCGCAGACATCGTAAAAGCTGAAATACGAAGCCGTGTCGGTCGTTTGCGGCAGCAATTTTGAATAGGTCGACCGCGAGAGCGACTGAATGCCGCCCATCACCAGCCCCACGATGGCCGCTACGATAAAGAACTGATTCTGCGTCGTGACGTAGTAGGCCGCCACGCAGATGCCGATCCAGATCACCACCAGGCACATCAGCGCGTAGGTGTTCCCGATCCGCTCCGATAGCCGGGCGAAGGCGTAGGCCCCCGGAATCGCCACCAGTTGAATCAGCAGGATCGTAATAATCAGGGCGCTTCCTTCCATTTTCAGTTCATCGGAGCCAAAGAGCGTAGCAACGTACATCACCGTCTGCACGGCCATGTTGTAGACGAAAAAGGCAATGAGAAAGCGCTTGGTAAGCGTCTGGGTTTTCAGTTGGTTGAACACCAGCCGAAGTTCCCGAAAGCCATTGAACAGCCAGTTGCCGTCTGTTTGCTGACCCGCTTTTTTCACCCCATCCGGCAGCACCCGAAACGGGATCTGAGCAAAGCCAAACCACCACAGCCCCACCGTCAAGAACGAAATGCGGGAGGCCATGGCGCTGCTGATGCCCCCAAACCAGTCGGGCTTCAGAATCAGCAGCAGGTTACCCACCATCAGCAGCACGCTACCCAGGTAGCCCATCGAAAAACCGCGCGCACTTACCCGGTCAAACTGATCTTCGGTGACGATGTCGGGCAGATACGAGTTGTAGAACACGATACTTCCCGCCCAGCCGACCAGGCTCCAGGCAAAGCAGAACACGGCAAAGGTGGTGGTGTCGCGGGTGAAGAAATACAGCAGCGCACAGGCGAGTGACCCCGTATAGCAGAAAAACTTCATGAACCGCTTTTTCTTACCGCTGTAATCGGCCAGGGCCGTGCTGAAGGGGCTGATGCAGGCAACCAGCAGCATCGACGCCGATACGGTGTAGGAAAACAGTACCGAGTTTTTAATCGATATGCCCAGAAAGTCGATCACCGGCCCGCCCGAATCGTTGAGCGCCGTAGCGGAGAAGTAAACCGGGAAAATGCTCGACACGATCACCAGCGAGTGAACCGAGTTGGCCCAGTCGTAGAGCGTCCAGGCGCGCACAACACGGGGGTCATTTTTCATAGAGGATGGAGGTTGCAGAGGGTTCAGATGATCCACAAACGGTCTTTGCGGACGTAATAGAGTCGGTTGTTATAAAAAACACGCCACCAAATGTCGGTACTGCTCAGGATATTTACCTTGTTACCACGCCCCAGCGTGAGGGCCACGGGGGCCGCCGCCGAGGGTTCGGTGCGGAGCAGCACCGCGCTGGCGTTGGTAATCCCCGACTCGTAGCCTTCGGGCAGGTTCACAAAAATCAGCAACACGACCAGGTACGCCAGAATGAGCGTTTTCAGCCGGTTGGAGGTCGATTCCTGCCGAATGGTTTTGATGAGCAGCACGCTAAACACATAGGCCCCCAGCAGCAACAGCAGCAGCAGCAGGTAGACGCCGTACTGGCGGTAAAAGAGGTAAAAATAATTTAGATCGCTGGTTTCGTAGCCTGCCAGGCTGTTGAGGCGGGCAATGTCGTTCATCTTCCGCAGCACGGCCTCGTCGGGGTGGCGTTTGAAATACACTTGCAGAAAATACAGCACCTTGGCCACGTCGCCCTGTTTCTCGTAGGCGCGGGCCAGCTTGAGCAACATGGGGTCGGTAGCCGGCTGCCCCGCCGCCATCGCCGACTCATATAGCAGGGCCGCTTCGGGCCACTGCCCCTGTCGAAACAGCGAGTCGGCCCGCTGAACCCGATCGGTCAACGAGGCCGGTTGCGCCCATCCCACTGAGGGCCAGCCACCTGCCAGAAAACTGAGCAGAAATAGGAATATTTTTACGTGCATGGCTTGCATTGGGCCAATTTACGCAATAGTTTTGCATCGCAATTCGGGAAACGGTCATTTGTTCCGCACCTGAATCAGGCCGATCTGGTAGCTCAGCTGGTAGAGCAATACACTTTTAATGTATGGGTCCTGGGTTCGAATCCCAGCCGGATCACCACCTCAAATTAACCCAGTCCGTTGATGCAGGTCAGCGGACTTTTTTTGTGCTTGGTCTGCCAGACACTACTCCCTAAATCCGGCCAATAGGTTGCCGGTACTGACCGTTTTACATCCGTAGACTGCACCTGCGCCACTACAGAAGGCAACCAAGTGCGGGGATACATGTAGCCGCCCTATCGGTTTTGCGCATTGTACGTATTCCGGCAGGCAGTTGATCACTGCACGGTGCCTTTTCAGCCCGGTCGCCAGCCACGCACCCACCAGCCAGTTAATAAGAAATGGCTGTTCGCCGCCACAGGTAGCCCTTTCTTGCCCAGGTTCACTCACCAAAAAGGGTTTACATGTACTAATTTAAGCCCTTTACTCAACACCAGACCCGCCAGTTTGCCAGTACTTCCCATGCCCCATCACGAGCCAGCGAACCAGTCAAAAAACGCCCTCAATCAACAACTCGATGTCGATTTTGCGCTTGAAGCGGCTGGTTTGGGCATTTGGGAACTGGACCCGGACACGCAACTGGTCAACTGGGATCAGCGGTGTCGACAATTTTTCGGTATCACCAGCGATAGCAACGCTGAACTGGCCTACAAAAAAGCGGCGGCCTGTATTCATCCGGACGACCTGACCCGAGTCGAGCAAGCCATCGCCTGGTCTATGGACGTCCGTTCAGGCGGTCAGTACGATGTTACCTACCGGACTCTTGGGGCCGACGACGGTCGGTTGCGGTGGGTTCGGTTTGTGGGCAAAAGCTATTTCCACCCGGATGGCCGTGTTTATCGCTTTGCCGGAGTGGCGCAGGAAGTTACCCAGCAGGTCCTCGCGCAGCAGGCCGTCGAGGAAACGAAAGCGCGCCAGATCTACCTGTTAACCCTGAGCAATCGACTGCGCAACCTGACCGACTCATACCAGATCCAGTATGAAGCGGCCTGCCTGCTCGGCGAGCTGCTCGAAGCCAACCGGGTCGGTTACGCAGAGGCGCTGGCAGATGACAAGTTAGTGGCCGTAAGGCGCAATTACACGCGGGGCGTCAGCAACCTGGAGGGTATTTACCGGTACAACGATTACGGACCGGCGCTATTGGCCAGCCTACAGGCCGGGCAAACGCTGGTACGCCCCGACATCGCCGGTGACCCCACCCTGACCGACTCGGAAAAAGAGGCGCATGCAGGGCTGCAACTTGGTGCTACGCTGAATGTGCCGTTGATTAAAAATGGGCAGTTGACCGCCATCCTGTTCGTTCATTATGAACGCCCCCACCCTTTTTCCGAGAGCCAGATCGCCCTTGTTCAGGAAACCGCCGAGCTCATCTGGCTGGCTATCGAACGGGTTCAGGCGGAAGAAGCCCTCCGGGAAAGCGAAAACCAGTTTCGTCTGCTGGCCGATACGCTACCCCAGGCCATCTGGATCAACGATACCAATGGGAATGTCGTGTTTCTGAACAAGTGGTGGACCGATTACTGCGGTATCCCGTTTGAACTCACCACGACCTCGCAGATAGCCCTTGACAGTATCCACCCCGAAGACAGCCCCAAACTCATGGCTACGTTTGCACAAGCCATGCAACAAGGCAGGGGCTTTGCCGTCGAGCAACGCAACCGGTCGGCGTCGGGTGAGTACCGCTGGTTTCTGAACATTGGCGAGCCGTTCAGGGATCCTAAAACCGGCCACATTTCCAAATGGGTGGGCGTAGGCGTCGACATTAATGACCGTAAGCAGGCCGAACAGGCCCTGTTACAAAGCGAAGCGCGATTCCGCAGTATCATCGAGCAGGCCCCCTTAGCCATCGGCTTGCTGAAGGGCCAGGATATGCGTATTGAACTGGCCAATGAACAGCTCTTTCGAGTGTGGGGCAAAGACAGCTCCATTACCGGCCTTCCGCTGACTGAAGCCTTACCCGAACTCAGAGGGCAGGGCTTCATGGACATACTCCTGAGCGTGTATAATACGGGCATTCCCTACATGGGCCATGGTGCGGCGGCCACGCTGATGCATCAGGGTAAGCAGGAGACGTTCTATTTCGACTACACCTACGCCCCCCTCCGGACTGCCGATGGGACGGTTTCAGGAGTAATGGTCATTGCCAATGAAGTTACCCAGCAAGTGCTGGCTCGCCAGGCGATTGAAGCCAGCGAAGCAAAACTTCGGTCGGTTATCCTGTCAGCCCCGGCAGCAATGGGTTTATTCGTTGGTCCTGATCTGGTGATCGAACTCCCCAACCAGGCGTTTATTGATATCGTTGGAAAAGGCCCTGCTATTGCTGGCAGGCCCCTGCGGGAAGTAATGCCGGAGTTGCTGACTGAGAATCAACCTTTCCTGGCCATTCTGGATCAGGTATACCGCACCGGTAAAACCTACCAGACTACTGGTGCGCTGGTCAAGATCGTTCGGCAGGGCGTGCTGACCGACAATTATTACAACATCACCTACAGCCCTTTATTCGACCAGTCGGGGCAGGTGTATGCCGTTCTGGATATTGCGATTGATGTCACCAGCCAGGTTCAGGCGCAACAGGCCCTGGCGGATAGTGAACAGCGCTACCGGCAGCTGGCCAGCGATCTGGAAAATCGTGTGGCCGAACGTACCCACGAGTTGCAGCAGGTCAATCAGGATCTGGTCCGCTCCAACGACAATTTACAGCAGTTTGCCTACGTCGCCTCCCACGACCTGCAGGAGCCCTTACGCAAGATTCAATCCTTCTCGACCTTACTGAAGGAGCAACTGGACGATACCCAGGACACGTCGGTGCATGACCTGCTGCAACGGATCGGGGCGGCGGGCGCCCGCATGTCCATGTTGATCAGAGACTTGCTCACTTACTCCCGCATTGCCACGCGTCAGCAGGTATTTGGTCTCATCCCGTTGGGCGTGGTAATCGACAACGCTCTCGACACCCTGTCCCTGGTGATTCATGAACGAGGTGCTCAGATCCAGGCAGATGACCTGCCGCTGGTCAATGGCGATGAATCACAGCTAAGCCAGTTGTTTCAGAACCTGCTGTCCAATGCGATCAAGTTCACGCCGACAAACCAGGCACCCCGCATCCAGATCAGGTATGCCCGCCTGAGTGCCGATGCGCTCTCAAAGACCATTCGCCCCACGAAAGCGGCATCACATTACCATCAGATCAGCGTAAGCGATCAGGGCATCGGCTTCGATATCAAGCACTTGGACCGTATCTTCCAGGTCTTCCAGCGCCTCCATGGCAAAAGTCAGTTTCCCGGTACGGGCGTTGGCCTCGCCATTTGTGAGCGGGTCATCCAGAACCACGGAGGCAGCATTACCGCCAGCAGTGAGCCGGGCAACGGGGCCACGTTCTACGTTTATCTGCCAGCTTAACCGCTACAGACCTTAAAACCAGAAAGGGCTGGCTGGCGCTCATTGTTGCGCCAGCCAGCCCTTTGGTTGTCATCCGTCGCGGCAGCAAACCGCCCGGACATTTAAAACGGCAGGTCGCCGGAGTTGTCGTCGTCGAAAGAGGCGTTGAACGGCGTGGCGGTCGGTTGCGCAGCTCGGGGGCGGCTTGCGGCCGGCGCGGCCTGGGCCTGCGGCTGACCACCTTCAGCGGCGTCGGCGGCTTCGATGCGCCACGCCCGCGCTTCGGTATACCAGCGGTCGTTGTACTCGCGCGATTCCAGATTCAGGCTCACCTTCAGGCTGTCGCCGGGTGCATACTGTTTCAGGTCGTTTACTTTATCACCCCAGAGCGAAAGGCACACTTTCTTGGGGAACTGATCGAAGGTTTCGATCACAAATTCCTGTTTTTGCCACGCGCCGTTCTTCCCCTGACCCGTTACTTCGGGCATTGTTTTAACGAGTTTACCGACTAATTCGAGTGCCATAATGCGTTCTGTTTCAGTTAATGTATGATGTCGATAACCATTCTCCGGGCTATCATTTACTGATCGAAATTACGAAATTTTGCCCAAATTTGGGCCTTTCACGTTGACTTTATTCGCGGCAACGCCTACTTTTGCATCACAATCAAACACGGCCACGTGGTGAAATTGGTAGACACGCCATCTTGAGGGGGTGGTGCTGCAAGGCATGGTGGTTCGAGTCCACTCGTGGTCACCTTAGACGGTGAATATCAGCCGCTTACGACATTCGTAGGCGGCTGTTTTGCGTTAAAGCCCTGTGCATTGGTTTAAACATGTGTCAACCACCCCCGCGAAAGGGGGTGGTTGCTGGGCTTAGCGATGCCGATTGTGGTCGCGGTCGATGACGTATTCGATCAGATACACCTGTCGCAACTCCGTCAGGGGCATGGGCGCCACCGGGTTATAGGACGGGTTCTCAGAGGCGAGCTGTACGGCCTCGTTAGTAAAGCTCTCGAACAGCTTGATGGCGATACCGTCGTCGGTCTGGAAAACATAGGCCTTGCCCTTCTTCATCCACTCCCGGTTTTCAAGCAGGGTGCAGACGACAAACGAGCCGGGCAGGTAAAGCGGGTACATGGAGAAGCCTTCTACTTCGAAGCAGAAGCATTCCCCGGCGATCATGGGAAAACTCACGCGTTGAATCTGATGATTAAAGGTTCGACTGGGGAACCCCCGGACAAAACCCGCTTGCGCCCGAATTTCAACCACCCACATGTTGTTCTTACCCCCATTGCTGCGCTCGCGCGCGTTGTAGGGGGAGTAAGGTACTGTGGTATCCTCTGCCATCGTCAATTCGCGCACCCCTGGCTCCGTATCCTCTGACGACACCAAATCCATAAGCTCACTTTGCGACACATTGAATAACCGGGCCAGCAGGTTGATTTTATCGAGTGCTGGTCGGTTGTGGTCCTTTTCGTATTTTGATACAGCCGCTTTCTTAACGCCAATTTCGTTGGCAACGTATTCCTGTGACCAATTACGATCGGAGCGCAGTTGAAATAATTTTTGACCTAATGTCATAAAAACCAATACCATATAAGCGGCTGTATTAAAATGTTGAGCAATACTTGACTTGTATCGTGTTACGATACTATTATTGCAACACGATACAAGGCGAAATATCGAACACGATACAGCCCTGTACAAGAAACAAATATGGTACTGGAACGATGAATGAGCAAACGGCATCTAATCTAGCGACTCCCTATACTGGTGTACAGCAGGAGACAACGAAACCCGACCTGCGCACGGCGTACGTCATCGAGCGGGAAGAACGTGAATTGAAGATTTACAAGCGCTATCAGGAATTGATTGCGCAGCCTGGGGCAATGATGACGCCCGTCGTCGATCAACTGTGCCGGGAGTTCAATATTCACAGCCGGACGACCATCTACCAGTTACGCAGCCGCGTTGCCAAACGGCTGGACGATGCGGCCGCGGAAACCCCTTCGCTTCAAAGCTAAAAAAGTACAATTGTACTTTTCGATCTACCCCAATAGATCTTGTCATTCGGTGCCGACGCTACTGGTGAGGCCATCAGTAGCTGGTGTGGATAGAGTCACGATTACTGGCCCCGAAGCCGGGGCCAGTAGCGTCGGCACCACCAACTTACCC
Organism: Fibrella aestuarina BUZ 2; assembly: GCF_000331105.1. Taxonomy (NCBI): domain Bacteria; kingdom Pseudomonadati; phylum Bacteroidota; class Cytophagia; order Cytophagales; family Spirosomataceae; genus Fibrella; species Fibrella aestuarina. Next base: position 3,990,712 of record NC_020054.1, read on the forward strand.
TGTCAACCATGCGAATTGAGCGCCTATTGTTTCTCTACGCCGACGATCTGAAGGGGTCGAACGAACGACTCTACGAACGGGTCGTACTCGAGGCGGTATGCCGGGCGGTGTCACGCGCGGCGGGGCGGCCCTGCCGCCAGAGGTTAACGCTGCAACCCGTCACCTTTGACGAGGTCTACGCCTGCATTCCCCTGTCGCCAGGGACACCCACGCACCCCGACTACGCCAAAGTGCTGAGCCCGGGCAACGTCCTGCGGTGGCTGCAGGAACTACGCGAGGCGGGTTGGGTCCGCATCGATCGCTTCGAGCATCAGGATATTCGGCTGACGGATGCCCTTTTTCGGCAAATCGCCTGGGCTACCTACGAGCATAAGAGCGGGGGCCTATCGCACCCATTAGGGTCACCCACCCAATTCGTGTTCTGTCGCTCCGCCCAACGGGCGGCGATGATTCACCAGGTACGTCAGGCGCGCGCGAATCGGCAGCAGCAACCTCAACCTCAGTTTGCGCTATGATTGGCACACTGGTAATTGGCGCGCCAGTGCGCGTAACGGCGCCCTCGGGTAAGCTGAGGGGCGAAGTCGTCGAGTTCACCCCCAGTGGGCTGGTGAAGGTCAAACTCAGTAACGGCACCTGTAAAACGTTTGCGGCCTACAACGTCAACGCTATTCCCCAAAAACGATGAGTGAGCTAGTTGTTCTAACCGTCGATCAGGTCTCTGCGATCGCTATGGAGGCGGCCCAGAAAGGGGCCGAGCAGGCGCTGGCCCAGTTCCGGAAACACGACCGGGTGGGGGGCATCGAGCTGGCTATTGAAATCACGGGCTATTCCGCTGATCACATTCGGCGGCTGGTCAAAGACCCCAGCAGTGGTATACCCTACCGTCAGCGAGGAGCCTCGACGCTCGCCTTTCATGAAGGCGATTTACGCGAATGGTTTTATCCGGGGGCGAATCAAGCCCCAAAACCCACCGTCCCCCCTCGCCTCCAATGAACGTACCTGCTCCGCTGGCGGCCCTTGACGCCAAACCGTTACCCGCCGCCACCCCACCCGTTTTGAGCGTTCACGTCACGGGTATGGTGGCCGAAAACGCCGATCTGCGCGCGTTGACCGAGGCCGCCAAGAAGTTGGACGTGTCCATCGAATCGGTCGACGGGTTAGCGTACGTAACCGAACAGCGACTGGCCTTGCGGCGGCTTCGGCTTGATTTCAATGCCAACGTTGATACCTACCTGGCTCCCTTCAAAGCCTCCATCGACGAAGCCGAAAAGGTGAAGGTCGCCTTTGTTACTCCAGCCAAGCAGCTGGAAGAACGGCTTAAAACGCGCGTGGCTGAGTTTACGGCCCGGCAGGCCGATGAACACGTAGCCCTGCTAAAAAAGGAGCAGGGGCTTTTTTCGGACCGCGATGCGTTGCTCAAAGCCAATGGTTTCGCCTACCAACCGGATGAGAACGTCTATAAAAAAGGGCGTCACAAAATTCCGGTGCACTGGCTGCGGTGCGAGCCCGCGGACTGGGAAGAAAAGACGGCCAAGTGTAAGCTGGAAGACATTGCCCCCCAGCAGGCCGCCGCGATCAACTCGTTTTTCGACGATCACCGCGCCGATATCGGAACGCTGAAACGGTTCTGGCAAATGATGCCGACCGTACCCGATCCGGAAACGATGCGCACCGACGAAGGGCGGGCCATTGCCTTGCAGATTGCTAGTGCCTGGGAGACCATGCAGCGGGTCATCGCTCAACTCACCGTCTGATTATGTCCGAGCATCACCCACTTCGGGATTGGCTGCAGGCCTTTCCCCTACCCAGCGTCGTGGCGTCGCTACTAGTTGGCCTGCTAGTCTTGATCGGCTTCTACTACCTGCTGACCGACAGCCTATGAAAAAGTATTATATCAACCTGGGAGCCAACGTACAGGCGTTGCGCTTCAAGCTCCACGCCCAGATACCGGACGATGCCGATCGGGAGTTTCATGACGCCATTGACCATCGATTATACGAAATCGCCCAGCTGTGTATGTCGCTGGGTACGCGCTCAAAAAAGCCCCCCAAACCCAGGGCCACGGCGTTTCCCGAGCCCGCTCCGCCTCCGCCACCCGTAGAGCAGCCAGCGGACGAATCGCCGCCGACACCACCCCTTGCCGACGTACTCACCCCGCCTCCGGCCGACGTACCCCGGCCGCCCAAAGCGTATGGCGCACTGGCCCCGCAGACGCTGAACATGCAGCAGTGGCGGGATCAGATGAAGCTACTGGAAAGCACGGCAGCCGCCTACAACCGGCACATCGAATTTGGAAAGACGCAACTGGCGGGCGTCGATGGCCCCAACAAACGAATCCTGCTGAACGATCTGGTGGCGCAGGGCAAAGTTGTCGGGCTGATCTACGATGAGGGTCAGGCCGTCTTTCTGGAAGATCCAACGTATCCAAAACAAGCGCACCCCTACTGATGAAAAATTCCTTTTCACAACCCGATCTGGCGGCGATGGATCTGGCGATCGCCGACTGCCTGCGTAAGTTCAACACCCACAGCTACGTCGACGTCGATACGCGCGCGTTTACCCAGCGCCTGGGCGTAGCCGCCTGTTTTTTCGACGTGCTGCGCTGCCAGGACATCGACGCCCTGGAGCAGAAACTAACGGTCCTCGATGGGGTAACGGCCTTTCGGGCGACTGACAAGCTCAAAACGCTCAGGGCAGCGACGGTGCTGCAGGCCATTGCCGATGAGCTGCACCTGAAGCCTTTCGTGCCGCCATCGTCCACCGTAGTTCTATCTGTGCCAAATAGGCAGGTGGGGCCGTCTATTCACGACGATTCGGGACCAATCAGAGGCACGATTGGCCTAGTGCCCTTGACGACAAAACCGGAAGTTTCTGAGCAACTAACTACACCAGCCACCGTACCTGAAGCGCGGGCCAAGACTGCCAAACCAACGCCGCCCCCGCCCGGCGAAACAAGGCCTGCCCGTCGAACGAAAAAGTGGCTGGCGGAACAAAGGGCCAAACAGGCCGGCAACGTACCTAGCAAGCCCGCTGACGAACCGAGCACGCTCGATCCGTTGGACGATGAGCCGCTACCCCGGCGGGAGTTCGTTGGCATCCCGATTCTCCACGAGGAATCAGGCCCTGTCGATATGGCCGTAATCAACAAAGCGCTCGATGAACTGAACGCGCTGAAGCTGGCAGGTAACGATATGGGCATGATTGCCATTGGCGGCACAGGTGATCGAGTCGGTGAAGCGATTGAGGCGGTTTTCGAGCCGGTCATACCCCAGGAACTAGCTACCGATCCCCAACCCATCGAAACAGATTTACCATCCCCCCCGACTTCTATGTCAACCCAATCCGGCACTCCTGCCACCAAAGAGGTATTGAACCTCACGACCATTGCCTCCTTCAACCAGCCCAGTGGCGTCCCGTCGATAACGCTGATTCCCAAAGGGTCTGCCTTTCGAATCAATCAGGCAGCCGTTCAAACATTAGGGCTGAAGCAGACGCAAACCGTCGAATTCACCCGCCTTGACGGGCGGCTTTTCATCCGCTTTGATCGGCCTGCTGGCGTTGGGTTCCCCTTTCAAAAGTCTAAAACCGATCAGGCTGGCTTTTCTTTCTCTAGTCGGGGGCTCATGAAAAAGCTGCTTGGCTTTCTCCACTACGAATCGACCTCAGAACTCCCCATTTCGACCACCCAATCAGCTGATGGGTACGAACTGCTGCTCGATAAGGTCGTCACCAAGAAACGCCAGAGCTGATGCACGCCGACGAGTATCAGGCGCAGTTCGGTGGTAAACCCAAAAAGTCAAAGGCTACTAAAGCTGGCCGCCAAACGGGCGAAACCTTGGACGCGGCCACGTTTCGGGCCCAGCATGTCGACCGCTTCGAACACGACATTCAGGCCCGCTATTTCGACTGGTTCTATCGCAACCCGAAGTACCGCGACTTTTTGCTGTACGCCATCCCAAACGGTGGTGAACGGACAATTGCCGCGGCCCAACACCTGCTGGACGAGGGGCTTTACCCCGGTATGTGTGATGTCTGTCTGGCGGTGGTCACCCGGCGGTACCCAGGCCTGTACATGGAGTTGAAGCGGCTGAAGGGCAAAGCCCAGGCCAATCAGCTCCGCGTTCATGCCATGCTCCGCAAGCAGGGTTACCGGGTCGAAGTGCCCGACACTTGGGAAAAAGCCGTGGCCATCACCGAGGACTACCTGAGCGATTATTTCACGCAATAAACACCTTAATTATCATGAATTGGTACACCAGTAAGATCCGCTTTCGCTGGCAGAACGCGAAGGGGGATATCACCTACCGAAACGAGGTGCACCTGCACGACGGCACCAGCCTGGTCGACGTGGCCAACCAGACGCTTGTCGTGCACCTAGATCGCATGAAGAACCCGATGAATGTAGGCGTCAATGTGGCCAGCAAATACCGGGATGTTCACTTTCAGGTAGGAGGCAAATACTTCTTCGACGTGACCTGCGTGGAAGAGGACGACGAAGGCCGCGAGCGCACGTTTACCTGCCTTGTGGCGGCCGATAAGGTGTCGCAGGCCGAAGAGCGTGCCGAGCGTGCTTATCGGGATAATACCTCCATCAAGTCAATAGCGGGGGCCAAACGCAGTGGTATCCTGACGGTCTATCACCCGACGTCGGATCAGTGGATTAGTGATTTCAAAAACCGCTCGGAGGCGCTGGCTGACAAACGCTACGTCGAGTACGACGAGAAAACCGCCACCGCAAAAGTACCCAAACGTAACCAGGGGCAGCCTCGACAGCGGCCCTCTCAATTAGGCCTGTTCGGTCAATAATATGGATAGTGCATCACAGAAAGGGGTGTTTATCCCCAACGACATTCTGGACCTCATCGACCTGTCTGATCAGGAAAAGATGGTACTGGCCCAGATCTGCTACCGCGCGCGCCACAATGGGGGCATCTGCACGGACACCAACGATCAGTTGGCGGCCGTTACCCGCCATCATCCCAACTCGATCGCCCGGGCCATTACGACCCTTGAAGACATTGGCACCCTGACGCGCGGCAGGATCGGTCGGGACCGAACGCTGACGCCGACGACGGTGCTGGTGATGGCGGTCGACGGCATGGATTCCGCCTCCTTTCCGACGGCCAGTTACGTACCGCCGCCGGGGTTGTACCCACCGCTGAGCCTTAACAATCTGTTACATCAGCCTTCACCATCGGTTAATGTAGGCTTAACAACTTGTGAACCTTCAACCTTAACAAATGGTGTGGGTAGCCTTCACAATCTGTTAAATCAGTCTCAACAACTTGTTAATGGAGCCTTAACAAAAAGTGAAGCCACTCTTATTATAAAAAGAAATATAAAATTAAAAAAAGGCGCGCGCGCTGGGGGTAAACAATCTGTTAAGCCTCAATCCAAAAAAGAGGGTAAACAAATTGTTAAACCTCAAGGCCCGCCCCAAGCGGTAACACCACCTCCGCAACAACCACCCCCGGCGGCCCCCACTCCCCCTACCCCCTCGCCCCCGGCCAGCCTTCAACCCGCCTCGGCTCCTTTGCCTCATTGGGAAACCCAGGAGCCACAGAACCGGCCACAGATCGTCGATCGACTCCACTACTGGCATCAGAAAATACTGACCCAGGAAACCGAATACCTCGCCGGCATGGAATCGACACTCAAGCCAGCCAGTCGAGAGGTCATGCTTGAGCGCATCGCCGCCTTCTTCCAAGAGCAGATTTCGAAGAACAAAAAACACCGGGACTATTCCGATTGCACCAGTCACCTGTGGGATTGGGCCCGTCGTCAGTTCGAAAAACATCAATACAAACGTCATGAGCAAGCTCCCACAAACACCGACCCTACCAGCCGAACACGAGCCGACCTCGGCGGCAGAGATTATTCAGACGCTGGCGGCTGGTGAGCCAACGGGCGACGGCGAGCCAACGGAACTGAGTATTGGCGAGGTCGCTCCTGGTAAGTTCTTTTTTCCAGAAGATACCGGCCTGCTGAATCGAGACGTACCCGTGCCCTCCAGCGGCGCCGATCGGTGGCGTGACCGGGTGATGGGCGTGAAACCCGAATCGGCGGTCGTCGTGGTACCGCCACGCACCCAGCCCCAGCCCGAACCCATCACGCCCGAAGCCGAACGCGCGCAGCTCTACAACCGGGCACTTCAATCACTGACTGAAAAGTACAACAAGCCGCTCTGGCGCCCGACGCTCACGCTCAGCCAGGGCAGCGAGCTGCTGGAGTACATCATCGGTATGGAACTGGCTCGGGAAAACCGTACCATCAGCGAGGAGGATGTCGATATGGATATCATGTTCAACCTGCTGCTGTATTTCTGGGGCCACGAGAAATGCCCCTATGACCTGACCCGAGGCATTTACCTCTATGGCGAGGCGGGCGTTGGCAAAACGTTCGTGTTCGACTGCTTCGCTACCCTGTTGCGGGAAATAGCGCCACCCGCCGAGCAAATGCGGGTGATTCCCACCGAGGACATGATGGACGAGGTATCGGTCAAGAAATCCTTTGCGGCCCTTACACCCTACAAATTCGGCTTACTGACCATGGATGATCTGGGCCGTGAGGAGCGGGTTGCCCAGGCTTACTCCGAACGGCGCGATGGCTTTGCCCACCTGCTGACGTTCCGCTACCGGCAATTTGTACAGAACCGGCTCAAGACGCACTTCACCTCCAACCTGCTGCCCAAGCAGCTTGAATCGCCCGAGCATTATGGTACCGTACTCGGCGACCGCTTCAAGCAATGGACCCAATGCATTCACTATCAGGGCCGCTCAAAACGCAATAAATCAACCCTACATCATGGCTAAACGCAAAAAAACAGTTGATCCCATCAACAACCCCAATGCCCCCAAAAAGAAGACCCCGCCCGAGGTGGGCGTTATCGTCGGCAAAGCCGGTTCACTGGGCCTCATCCACCAGCTAACGCTGACCGAAAAAAAAGTCACCATCGAGCGCCAGCCGCTGGTGACCACTGATCGAAACGGCCAGCCGCAAATTACGTCCTATGATACCCTGTACGGCGATCGGTCGGCGTATACCCGCCTGATCGATGATGTATTCGAAAATCCATGCGAGTGGCCCGAACAAACCCCGAACCGATCATGAACAGACCAGCCCCCAAACGACCCAACCACGAACCCATGTTACACCGACGGCTACCTGGTAGTTTGCGGCTGCTGATCGGAAAGAAATACCAGTTCGTGCCTATCAGTCAGATCATCTATCTGCGAGGAAATGGCAATTACACGCAACTGGTGACCACCAGCGGGCAGGTTACGTTTGGCATCACCTTGGCCAAAATGGGCCAACGGATAAGCGGAGCACATTTCGTCCGCGTGCATAGGCGTCACATCGTGAACCTGCGGTACGTAGTCGACTGGTCCGGGCCTCAGCAGCTGCAACTGCATAACGGCATGACCATCGACATATCGCGCCGCGAGCTGGTGGCCACCAAACAGGCCTGGGTAACGTACCTGCGCGAAAGACAGTTGGCTGGGCTTCAACCCAGCGGACACGCGTACTGCACCAGACCACTAATTACATCCATCACCTTAAGACCCATTGGACGGCATGGCAACTGAATCAACGATCGAATGGCTACGGCCCCAGCGCGCCGACGGTTCGCTAATGCCCGGCCATACCGGCAACTTGTGGTGGGGCTGTGAAGAGGTGCACGCGGGCTGCCGGGAATGTTATGCCCGGAAGTGGGCTAACCGCCACCATAAAGACAAACGCCTGTGGGACCCCGAGCGCGCGCGCCGACTGGTTATCAAGAGCATCTGGGATAACCTGCGGAGCTGGCAGCGCGCGGCTCAGAAAGCGGGCGAAATGCACCGGGTGTTCGGCTCGATGATGGACATTTACGAAAAGTCAATGGCCACCGTCGACTGGTTGGATAAAGACGTGTACCACGAGGTCGAGGGCGTATCGGTACCGCTCACCACGGGCTTTCTGCGCGACCGCTACCTGCAAACCGTCGTGCCGGCCACGCCGAATCTGTGGCACCTGCTGCTGACCAAACGGCCGAGCAACATTCTGAAGTTCTCGCCGCCCGAGTGGCGTACGGCGCCGCCCCAAAACGTCATGTTCGGCACCAGCATTTCCGAGCCCGCCAACCTGCGGCTCCTGGATCTACTGCGCGCCGTACCGGGTCGGCGCTTCGTGAGCCTTGAACCCCAGATCGCCTACATTCCCGAGCTGGACCTGACGGGTATCGACTGGCTCATCGTCGGCGGGGAATCAGGGGGCTTACGCCGCCCCTTCAATCCGGACTGGGCCCGTCGGCTGCGCGATATCAGCCGCGAGCAGGGCGTGCCGTTTTTTATGAAACAGTGGGATAAAGTGCAGCCCGTTCCGGCGGATCTGCTCATTCACGAATTCCCCGCCTACGCATGAGCCGTCGTCACCGCAAATCCAACCGCCGGGAACCCGCTTCCGCGCCGTCTGGCTGCGGCGGCTACTGGCTCACCGATCAGTTTGCCCCGGCCTGCCGGGAGTGTCTGCGCTTTGTGAAGCCCGCCCGAGCCGAAACAATCGGCCAGACGGTCGATGTACTCGCCTCCGCCTGCGCTAGCTCAGGCCAGTACGCCTTTCAGCTGACGGTGCGCGACGAAGGCGCCCAGGCCTACCGGCTTGGCCAGGCATCGCCCGACATTACCCTGCCCAAAACGGGCGACGATTCAACGTACCTGACGCAGACGGGCGTGCTGGACCGCAAAGGCTGGACCGGAGCGATGCTTAAAACCTTCATGGCCGTCCCCTGCAAGTTTCGCCGCAATCCGCATTACAAGTCGGGCCACGCGGTAAAGCTGTTTAGCCTGACGCGCATTCTGGAAATTGAAGCGACCGAGCTTTGGCAACAGGCCGCGGCTGGGGCAATCACACGGAGCAAGCGGGCCCAGACGGGCGTGCAGACCAAGCGCGCGCGGCTGACGGAGTATCTGGAAAATCTGGTGATCGAGGTACCAAGCATCGACCGGCAGGTACTGATCGAGGCGGCCTGCGCGCATTTCAACAAGCGGCAGGATGCCAAATGCTGGCGGGGTTATGAGCGCGGCCGTGATGTAGAATGGGAATGGGAACCAGCCACCTCCGACAGCGACTGGCCGTTTTTGCAGCGGATCACGACCAACTACCTGCGCCACGAACTGACCCATTATCACCACGAGCTTAACCGGCTCTACGGTAAGGTCGACGCCGATCAAAGTGCTGACCGGCTAAAAGAGCGCGTCAACGAGGCTATCTGGAAAGCCTACCCCTTTTTATCACCTTTGTAAACAGTAGAATTATGATTAAACCCGTCGATCTACGATTTAAAAAACTCGACACCCCGCCGCCCGACCCGTTCTGCAACAGCTGCGGGGCCACGGTGTCCACATCCGGTTGGCGCATGGCCAACTTCCCCATTCGGGACGGTACCCAGCACGCCAGCATTCTCGTCTGCTCCAAAAATTGCCAGCGACAGTACATGCACTCGGCCGAAGGCGCCCAGCACCTTGAGGCCTTTATCACCCGGCTGGAGGCGCCCCCCGCCCCCGAGCCGACGGCCGTCGATGTCGAACGCTATCGAAACCAATTACAATCCCGACTGGGCTTTCCGCTCACCTCAACCCCCAACTAGCATGCACAATCCTGACAATTTTCAGAAAAAACCCGTGCTGTTTATGGACTTGGACGGCACCGTCCGCCGCCCCAAATCCGGCAAAACGTTTAATACTGCGTCCGATGACTTTGAACTTATACCCGGTATCGAGGCGCGGATTATGGCGTACGTTCAGGCTGGCTACTTGATTGTAGCGGTCACTAACCAGGGCGGGGTCGCCCACGGTCATAAGACCGAGGAAGCGGTTGACGAAGAACTTCGCTTCACGGCTAACCTGTTTGCCCAAAATCCGTTCGTGGGCATGTATTCGTGCCCGTATATGGAGGGTGGTCACATCGCTGAATTCAACTGGCGGTCGCTCTGGCGCAAGCCAGATTACGGTATGCTGACCCGGGCGGAGTCCTATCTGTTCGACAATGGGTTTATTGTCGACTACAGCAACAGCCTGTTTGTCGGCGATGGGTCGGACGATGCCAAATGCGCCCGCAATGCCCGCATCGGCTTTCAGTGGGCGTGGGACTTTCTGGTGGCAAAGGGTACGGATCACCCCCGCTACGAACCTGACGGGGCCGATTTGATTGTGGCCGAGCGTAACGATCACCATTACAAACACGGCTGGGACGCTACCGATGCGCAGTATAAAAACGGCGAATTGATCGACGCCGCCCTGTTTGCTATCGACCCGAAGCGGGAGTTTTCTGACCGCTGGCCTAATGGATGGGTCGATCCGTTTCGGGAAAAGATTCTCAACAAGTCTCTGGAGGAACGGCTAGCGGTGGCGGGCTCGCTGATCGCCGCCCAGATCGATCACCTACGTAGCCAAGGCAACGTACCTGCCGCCCCCAAAACGGCGCACTTCGTCCGGGTGCTGACCGGCGAACAGGGTTGGTACGAACGGGGCATGGCCCTGCTGTTCTCCTTGTCGGTACCGCACACGCTGGCATTTTCCAAGAGCGGAAAAATATCAGTTGAAATGACCACACATTTTCTGGTTGTAAGCAGTTCGCCCGGCAAAGGTAGGCATCCGGCCTCGACGATTGCCATGTCGTCGACGGTTACCGGCAAGTACCCGGAAGCGCCCTACAACTGGGTGCAGGCCCGCCTGTCTGGTGAATTCCGCTTTGCGGAGGTGCTGGCCGAACTGGGCTACACGATCGACAATCTGGGTGAGTTGCCAGCAATTAACATGCAAGGCCAACTCATGGATACGAGGTACACACAGGATGCAAACTATAAAACGGCTCAACCGTCACAAAGCGATGAGCCCACCCCCGATGCAGCAGCTTAATCTCTTCGACGCGCCGACCCAACCCGAGGTCGGCGCCCATCGGCCCCTGCTCATGAAGGCGATAAGCCTGTGGCAGCCCTGGGCGTCCTTGTGTGTGCATGGGCTGAAGGCATACGAAACCCGTGGCTGGAACACCTTTTATCGGGGCCCGCTCCTGATCCATGCCACAAAGACGCTCAACAGTGCCGCGCGCGAGGTGCTGACAATAAAAGACTTCCAGTTGGCAATGAACCAGATGGGCTACAACGCCAATACGTTGCCACTGGGTGCCATCGTTGGCAAAGTCGATCTGGTACGCACGCTGCCTGTTGAGGAGTGGCGAACAGAGAAACGCCGGGATAAAGTCAACCATACCAAATGGGTACGTGAAATGCTGTTTGGCGATTACGCCGAAGATGAGGGTCGGTTTGCCTGGGAGCTGGCCAACCCAGTGTGGCTCCCCCAACCCATTCCGGCCAGCGGCGCGCAACTCATCTGGAAGTTCGATATGACCGAATACCGTCACCTGATCGAAACCGCCCAATGACGACCTACACCTACTTAGGTGATCGATTGACCGATCCTGATCTGAAACGCGCGAGCTGCACGGCCGTACTGGATGAGCGCGGTAAATGCATTCGGGGCAAGAATGGCTCGATGCTCGTGCAGCTCGCCGATGGGCGCAAGCTCGTCGTGATCGGTCACCTACTTCGCAAAATAGCGCCGGATGTCATACCCTCGATTATGGCCGACGTAGAAGAAGCCGTAGCCGATTTACAGACAGCCGAGCGGATCAAAGCGCTGCTTACCGATAACAGTTTGGCCTGCGTGATCACAATCGGTACCGAGAAAATAGGCCTGGCGCAAAACGCCTGGCTCCTGCCGGTGATGGACCAGCAGATAAACGAGATCGTCAAATTCCTCAATAACGAACCCAACGAGTGGGAGTAACACATGGCTAAACAACCTCATACCTATACGCTTCAACTTACCCAGGCTCAGTTTTTTGCGGTGGCCGATGCGCTCGAGTTCACCAGTCGCTTTACTGCCGGTCAAATCGAGGCAAACAACTTGCCGATTGGGATTAAGTCTCGACTGAAGGGCAGATTTCCAGAAACAGTTAAAGGCCTCTTGAAAGGACTAAAACGCGCGCTGTTTCCAGATTTGGCCGAGTATGAAAACCTCGGCGTTGGTCACCAGCCCGGCGACGAATCAGGCTACTACCGGGATACCTTATACGAAGTATATCGGACGATGCTTGAATTCCGAACGCAGGAAAAGCGGGCGGCCGGGCAGGATGTCAGTCTTTCGGTGTACGATCATCCAGGCCTGCAATACACTAACGAGCGTAAGCCGGTAGTAAAGGCGATTGATCAGGCTGAAGCCAAGAAAGCGTTCATCGACGAACATTTCCCTAAGCCGCTCCTGCGGGCGCTGCGTAAGCAAGGAATCTTCACGCTGGAGAAACCCACCTACGAGCAGATCGAGGAGTGGGTATGCAAGCACTTCGGACTCGAATCCATTTTCGATTACGGGTCAATCATGGATGGTGTCGGCTATCATCTGTCGCTCACCAAACGGGGTATGGATCAACTCAAACAACAACAGCATGGCTAATCTGAAATTCGTCTCGTGGGGCCGCATCAAGCCCGTGCCTGCCGGTATGTACGCGGTCATATCGGGTTCCATCCCCGACGCCGAAAATATGTACGATGAGCATGGCCAGATCAAACGGAGTCTATGGCAACACCGGAAGATTTTCAAAAGCGAGCGCGCCGCTAAAAAGTACAGAAACAAACTGGTCAAACAGGGCTGGCAGGCGTGGCGCGAAGCCAACGGCCTGAACTGTCCTAACTAACAATCAACTAGCAATATGGCTACGACAATCATTGATGATCTCCGCTGGTTCAGCTACGGCGGTAAAGAGAATTTAGAACCCCAGCAAATCCCCACGCACGACGAGCTGATTGCCTTTGGTGCTGAAGTTTCCGACTCAACTCTGCAAGAACGGCACGGCACGGAACCCTTACCTGAAGGCCGCGACGAGCGGTTATATTGGATCGACTCGAAAGAGTGCAGTCGAACGATGCTCACCTACGTACCTGACGCGCACGGCTGGTACGTCGAAAACTCGAAGGGCTTTAAGTGGCGGCCAAAAGACCTGAACGATCTATACGCCCTGATGGACGAAATGGACCAACAGTACGAGCGTTACGGTGATCTTCTCCAATAACTTACCCTACGTCAACGATGTATAAGCAGAGCAAATTTCTCAAGAAATACACACTTGCCTTCGAGCGATTTCGACCCGCGGCTAAAAGTCTTTCACCCGTATACCAGACCGGCATCCGCAACTGGGAAACCGACGAGTTTTTCAGTTATTCGGTTGTGCTGGGTACGTTTCGGGTCATATTCTTCATTGCCAAAGTGGCCAGAAATTGTGTCCGCCAAGCGGGTTTGTTCATCCTGCTGGCCACCGTGTCAGCGTTTGCCCAATCGACTTCCCTGGAGGTGTTGCCGCGCGCAGACCGGTTTCGTCCCGTCAGTCGGCAGCTGGTCGATTCACTGGACCGTTACAAATTCAGCCCCGATGGCGATACGTTGTTTAAACTGGAGGTCTCCGAGCCAATGTATTTCAAAGCTGTACTGGATAAGGATACGACTCATTTGTATTTGCCCGGCTATCGGTATAATCAGTGGATTACGGCAAAGACGCCAACACGCAATGCGTACAACCGGCCCGACTGGATCACTGAATTAAACCCCTCTCGGTACATGTATAGCCTAGATTTGAAAACGGGAGACACGCTGGCTATCATCGATCAGATTGATTCCAAAAAATCCATCTATCGACAAGAGTACATTGATGCGTTCGACCAAGAATATAAACGTCTGCTTCGCTATCAGGAACGGCGTTACGATGCGCTGGAACGACGGTATAAAGATCTTTTGCATGCTTCTGATCATCTTTATTCGACCGCCAGACAAGGCTTAGCGGCCACGAAAAAACTGATCGAAGCTTTACATACACCTGCGCCTAACAAGGCCAAACAAAGCCAGCCCCGACAGAAATAGGATATTCTAAGTCGGACTATTCTATCCAAACGCATCCCAAACAAAATAGCCCACCAGCAAGCGCTAGTGGGCTATTTGATTATTCCTCTTAATTGTCGTTAGATCTTCACAAAGTCGACCCGGCTGATCCACGATCGGGCAAAGACCTCCTGCGGGGTCTTTCGTTCCAGGATCTGCACATAGCGCGCGCCCTGCAGGACGTTGAGCCATTTATAGACATCGTACGAGTTTGGGTGCGTGTTCAGTAGCCCAAGCGTCATTGGCCCAACCTGCCGGTCTACGGCGATATCCCGGTACAACTTCGCGTTCTCGTTGGTCATGTTCAGCGCCCGCTGCAGAAACTCCGCCGCGATCTCTACGCCCATATTCACACCTGTGTCGAACAGTTCGTTGGCGATTGCCTGACTCTTCACCTGGTCGAGCCGGTTGACGTCCCAGTAGTTGGCTTTATACAGTGCACGTACCCACGCCATTAGGTCCGCATTGCCCAGCATCACCTCATCCCACCGCGCCCGCGGGTAGGTCTTTTTGAGTTGATCAATCAGTTTCCAGCCTGACCAGCCCGGATTTGAATTCCGGGCAATTCCCGCGAAGGTCTCCCCACCTTCATCGTCTGGATGATTGGCGTAGCCCCCTTCGTGGCCCATTGTTTTGCGGTATGCCGTTAGGAAATCGGCCATGTGATTCGGTTAGTTTAGGGGCAGTTGAGCCGCGCCCATCTGCCAGTGTTGGATAAGCTGGCCAGCATCGACCTGCGTTGGTAGCCATTCTTTGAAAAAGCACTGTGTTCCATGATTCATCAGCATCATGGCCACCGAGCCGTCCGCGCGAAACACGATCGTCCGCCACTCATGGCCGTAGCACTGCCGCAGTTGCCAGCCCGACCCGTCGCGGCAGGGCCGGAGCACCGGCATGATGCGCCGGTGCACCATGGCCACCAGCACCTGCAGCGCGATGTCAAACCCCTGGTCTCTCATCGACGTGGCAAGAGTTTAAGCAGCGCCGCCGCTACATCGCTGGCCGACGTGCTGGCCAGGCTGTGACACCCGTGCAGGCCGCAGGCCTCGCTGAATCCCCGGTCGACCTGCCAGCCGCAGGGCGCATACCCGCAGGCATTACTACCCACCGCCTGCACAGCTGTGTGTGAAAACACCAACCGTACCGACAGGTGCGCCATGACGGCCACCGTCGGTACGCCCAGCATGCCCGCCACGTGCGTGATACCCGAATCCAGGCCGATTACCCCGGCAGCACCCAGCAGCGTATCAACCACCTCAGGCGCCGACAGCCCCCACAGTAGGTTGATGCGGCTCCCGAACGTGCGCCGTAGCCGCGCCTCGTCGGTATGCAGACCCAGCACCTCGTAGCCCGCCCGGTGCAGGTGCGTGACCACGTGGGCCCAGCCCGCCTCCGTCCAGTTACGCGACTCCCACAGCGAGTACGGCGCCAGCACGACGTAGGGCGGTTTGTCCTGTAGCAGCTCGGGCAACACCAGTTGCCGGCGATCGACGTGAAAGCCCGCCGAGGCCTCCAGATCGACCAGGCCCGTTTGCGCCATCACCTGCTGCACGTACCAGTCTTTGCGCGAAACCGAGTCGCGCAGCTGCTCGCCGTAGCCCAGGTTCATATCGAGGCTGTCGCCCGGGCGCTCGTCGTGGCGGGCGATGGTCACCCCCGGCGCCGAGATCCGCCCAAGCCAGTCGGGATGTTTGGCCCAGTACGTAACCGGCGCGTGCCGGGCAATACCAGCTGCGGCATACACGCCACAGATGGTATCGCCCAGCCCGTCGGCGCTCAGATGCAGGTTCATTGATCGATCGGCCGGGGTTTGGGGTTTACCTCGTCTTCGCGCGGTGGCGGGGCCGAGGGCATCGTCTGGGTACGTGGTCTGGTTCCACCCTCATCGGCATACGCCGGCAGCGACGCCAGCCACCCCCCAAACACGATCACGCTGCAGCCCACCACCAGCCGGGCGACAGCCGGGGTAAATGGAATGCGCGCGCGCAGCACGTGTACCACAGGCAGCAAACTACCTGCCGGGATCACCGACAGGTAGGCGATGCGCAGCCACCGCAGTACACCCGGCAGTGGTGTACTGAAGACAATCCCGTACGCCAGGCAGGCACTGGCCAGACAAATCAGAAATAACAGGCCCACCCCTGCTTTATAACCGGGCGAGGCCTCATCGGCCAGCCCAAACAGCATTGCCAGAATCAGCATGGCACAGAGTGCGAAGCTGCTAGCCATCACCCAAAGGGTGGTCGTTGTTTCGGTTAGATTGTGAAAAGGATTCATTGTCGGCGGTGATCTTATCGATCTTATCAAAATGGGTTAGTACAAAGAGTGACAGGCGTAAGAGACGAATCAGGCCGTTCTTGAGGTAGGAAAACGGGTTGCGTTTGATAGTTTCCCGCTGCCCCGTAATCCCCAGCACAAAGGCCGTTCCCCACAACCCGAACAGAAAAGAGACGAGGGTAGAAACCGTGTAGAGCGCGCACAGGTCCAGCTCGAACTTGTAATGGATGGCCAGCCCTTTTATGAAAGCCTCGCCGAGCATCTGAGCCAGAATACCGACCAGCGTTCCCATCAGCCATGACATCAGCCCCTTGAGCCGGTCGGTGTGAATTGGTTGGAACGCCCATCCGGCCGAGCCCACAGCCGACCAGAACGTGTAAAAGGCAAGTGGCATATGAGCCGCCACTTCACACCAGGATGTCATACAGAAACGATTGTTGGATAAAGCGTTGAGAGGTTAAGGAGGCGGGTGCTGGGCATGCTCCCAGACTTCCCGCACCCAGGGCGACGTCCAGCGAATCAGGGCGGGTGGCTTGCGGCGGGTGAGCTGCTTGCCTTCCTGGGCATGTTTCCGGAAAGCGCTGATCGTGTCGGCTTGCTGGCGGTTTTGTTCGCCAGCAACCGCCAAAGCAAGGCGGCTTTGCCTGTGGCGAACCTCACAGGAGTCACACACTTCGAGCCGGGCCGCCAGCGCCTGCTGCTGCACCGGCGTGAATGTGTTGCGCGTGGTTTGACCTGTATCGCGCGCGGTCAGGTACTGCGTTCGATACAGGTCGGTAATGATCTGGCGAGTCAGGTTCAGCACATCGGCATGGTCCGCGCGGTAGAGCGCCGCCAGTCGGGTTAATGCCTGTTGCTCGTCGGTTTGCTGACCAGCCAGTTTAACGGCCGATAGCTGCTGATCCTTCATGCGCAACTGGGCATTGACCGAATCAAACTGACGGCTTAGCTGATCGACTTTTGTAGCCAGTTCATCCTCGGAGCCCTGGGCTCGCTTCAGTGCCTTGCGCGCATCTGGCAACAGGATCACGACCGCGTAGGTCGCAATCCCGGCCAGTAGCGCAAAAAAACCTGCCTTCCACCAGTTCATACTTAGCGGGTTTCTTTAGTGGGTACAGGTGGCAGCTGTGGATCAGAAGCGACGGCGGGCTTGGCGTCACCGATCTTCTGAACCGTGAACGGCGAATACAACTTATAGGCCGATCCTAAGAAGGCCAGTACCGAGGCCAGCTGCGGGTAATGGACTTTTACGTAGTCCATTTCGGCCAGCGCCAACAACACGGTAAAACCAGCGGCGATCCAGACAGAAATGCTGTACACGCTGTTGTTTTGCAGTGTCTGAGTTGACACGGCGGCGATGAGCGACAGCACTGACAGGCCGAAGACGATCGACTCGGGCAGGTTGAAGTGCTCGACGGCCAGCGTAATGAGCGCGGGAATAAGAACAAGCCAGCCCGTCAGTTTGGCGATGGCGTTGTCTTGGGCAAAAAATCCTTTCAGATTCATGATAATTATACTGTTTTAGGTGAAAAAATTGGGTAAAGCATATGATGTTAGTCTACCACCGGCTGGGCGTCAGGGTCCCAGAGCGTCGGCATGGTGCCGTGACATTGCTCGACGAGCTTAGTCAGCACGTCGGGTTCTTCGTTCAGCACCAGCATGGCGATCTTGCGGCAGGTGGCGGCGCTGATGGGGATGCCAACGGCGGGCTCGCAACTGGCCACGATCACGTCGGTAGCCTTGTGGCGGTAGCAGCTCTCGATGTCGACGCGCCCTGAATAAGCCATCCAGTCGGCGGAGGCGTTGTTGATGGCGCGGGCGACGATGTCGATCGTACCGTTGTCGATGAGCGACTGGCGCTGGGCGTCGGAAAGCAGCGGCCAGGCCGAGGCCAGTGCTTGTGGATCAGCGGTGTTGATGGTGACTTGCATAGTTGGATTGATTAGTTGGTCCACGCCTGGATTTGCCTGCCAGCGTGTGAGAGCGGATAATAACGAAAGCTGGTGATGTAGCCGGAAAAGGTCTGTCCGGTGTTGCCGTCCATGTTTCCTAATTGAAACAGGTTGATTGCTGTAGGCAGCGAAGTTGGAATGGCTGTATTAATGGTTCCTCCATTTCTCACCAGTTGAGAAGAGCCAACCCTGTAAGTAAATCCGTACCGATTTGACACAAATCCGTTCGTACCAATAGAGCCAGGGACAAGTTGATTGACGCCGCCAACACTTATATAAGGTTGGCCAGCGTTGGCACGTAAATCAATTCGGTTGTTCAGTGTGCCATCCGTAAAACCAAACATACCTTTATTGCTCAAGGCACCGATTGGTGTAACATCAACGAGTATCGTACCTTGGTATTTATTAAACCACGATACTGATGCCGTCTTTAGGTCTTCCGCGTTACGCGTAACAGCGGCCCCTGTTGCCGGAATATAGGACGTTGGAAAAGCGCCTATTTCGAGTTGACAACCTGTTACCCATACCGCTTCGCCTCCGCTGTAGGTTCTGACTTCATTGTTACCTATATCCGAAATAGCCAGACCTGCCAAAATATTCCCCACGTCTGTGGCTGTGATTGTATGAGTTACCCAAACCCTATACCAGCCGTTGCCCACATATTTCCACCCCGTGGTATACCCACTTACAGGAGTTGGAAAACTCTGAGTGTCAAAGTTGAAGGCGATATTGGCATAGGTAGATGTATTCCCGGCTCGAATACCTACATAACTCCAATTGACTTTCTTCACATAAGCAGAAAAGGTATAGGTAGTGCCTAGCGTTACAGAAAACCCTTGCCGAACATATGTATTCCCTGTGCCAGCTACCGCCGTTAACTGAAACGTGTTGTTATCGCCGAAAGGACTTATCCCCGCAGCTTGCGTTACGACTACCTGTGCTCCCTTACCCCAAGCTCCATTTGTTAATGCCTGAGAAAAGGTAAGCTGGTTTGTTCGCCCCTCTTCAATCAACAAGCCCAGTGGCTTTGCGTAAGTGACCATGCCTACGCTGCTTGTTGTAGTTGACCGATATGTATTGGGGAATGCTCCTGTTTCCAGTTGTGCGGCTGTCACGTATAGCCCCGATGAACCGTCGCCAGTATAACTGCCGGTTCCACTTACTAGGGATGAAGCAAAAGCAACACCAGTGTGCGCCGCCGCGCTGTTTAATTTTGTAATACTGCACCTGTACCACCCATTAGCGATAAAGGTTATCTGTGCTGCCACGCCTGACTCATTTGTGCCGACAACACCATTCGTCAGGTCAAACCAAGCCGACCCCCCAGAGATTCCGCCGAAATACAGCCAAAGCCAATTGCGTTCACCGGCTTTAGCATACACTGACCAACAGTATATGCCTGCGGCGTTGGACGATTGAAGAACAACGTGACCGCCTGTTGCCGATGACTCTACTATCTTAGGCACACTGCCGCCGAGCGGACCTGCTATCGTAGTCGAAGAGACGACGCTTACATTTGTCTTAGCCCAATCCGATGTATTATAACTCTCGCTTTGGGTAAGTAAATTTTGAGTAGTCGAAAATGTAGTGGCGTCATATTCGATACGAGCCGTGTTGGTTGACACAGGCTCAATCACTCCCAAGTTATTAATCCTTGTAGATGGAGTCGTTCGTGTTATTGTGTAGCCCGTGCAGCAACTTGTCGTTGCTGTTAGATTCAGCACCTGCGTAGGCGTGTACGTCATGCGCGGCCCCTGCGCCCACGCGCTGCTTGCCAGTAGCCAGAAGAGAAGGATGCGCTTCATTAGAACTTCGTGTAGTAGCCGTCGATCTCGGTAGCGTTGGCGGCAAAGAGTGAAAAGGTGGTAACCGAGCCAGCAGCCGTTCCCCGGTCAATAGCCGCGCCGCCGGGGAAGGTCACACTGGAGGGCAGGGTGATGGCAAACCCACCAGCGCCGCCCTGCTTCTCCCGGATGTACAGCTCGACACCCGGCGTTACATTGGTGAAGGTGAGCGTCACGTTGCCCGTCAGTGTGTAGAGCAGAATGATCTTCGACGACTGCGAGCAGTCCACGGTGATGGCGCCACTGGCGGCCGCGTTGACGATCGTGACGGTGGCGTTTTTCCGGGGTGAACTACTGACGAGTTCCAGGTTCGTGCCGGTCCAGAAATATTGAACCATACCGCCATTGGCCCAGCTTGGCACGGTGGTGCTGGACACCAGTGTACCATCGGCGTTTTGAATCAGGTTCGTCGCGCTGTTGCTGGTGACCAGTGTGATGGTGCCCGATGACAGGGCCACGTCACGCTTGATCAGCAGGGTCTGGTTGATCATCATCTTGGCCACGTCGATGGTCAGGATCACGTCATTGGCCGCGTTACCCACCCGGTAGACGTTATACTGCGAAGCGTCCAGCGTGGCGTTGGAGGTCACGCTGGCTACGCTTTGTTGCGGCGGGACGATCGGTGTCTGCGCCCAGGCTGCCGCCCCGCTCAGCCAGAGAAGAAAAAGGAGATACCGCATGGTTAAAACAGTTTGGCAAACGAGATGGTAATGGTGCCACTTAGCCCCGTCACGGAGGGGGAAGCCATGATCTTGGCCGTGTTGCTACCTGGACCATAGCGTAGCAGAAAGCCCTTGGCCGTGCCGGTATAGGTGTCGCCGTTGGCGCTCAGGTTGGTGGTTCTGGCCGCCGAGCCACTGCCGGTCAACACCGCTGGGGCAACAAACGACTGAACGATCGTTTCAATACCCGGCTGGTTATAGAGCACCTTAATGACGTAGATGTAGGGAAACTCCATGACGTTTTCGGGGATAATGTCGACGTAGGTGCCGGGCGTCCACGAGGCCGTATTATAGCTCACCGAATAGATCGCCGTGGGTATGGCGCCATCAGTCATCATGCGTTGCCAGGCGGTCCACGGGTTGCCGGCGCTCGTTACGCCAAATTTGGTGCGGAACCAGACGGCGCTCTTGACGCCACCCGGCGTATAATCGGTGTACCGCTGGGTAATCCCGTCATTGGAAAAAAAGACTTCCAAGTTACCTGCGGTTGCCGCCAGGATCGGCGCGTTAATCGTGAGGCTCCAGGGACCGCCCGACACCTGGTAGGTACCTGCAAGGGTGAAGGAATCAAACGAAGTCGTGCCATCGGTGGCGATGTTGGGTTGAGCCATCGGCACCTTCAGGTTCAGGGCCGTTACCCGAAGACCTTCGTCGTCCGAGTACTTCAGGCTGGGCGAGTTGCCCACTTTGGTGACGGCCGTGTTGACGGGCACGTTCTGCCAAAGCCAGCGGCCCACCGCCCCCGACACGCCCGAGAAGTTGTAAGCCTTCTGGTGCTGCATCGTCGAGCGCGTGTCGATCACCGAGTTGTCGGACACGTCATTGTAACGGGTTACTTCCCATACCTCGACCACGTCGCCCCCCAGCGTGTTGCCCGTTACCGTGCAGTCCTGGAAGCGGTTGCCACCGGTCGTCAACCCATCGATATTATAGGCGACCATCCCCAGCGCCCCCGAGCCCAGAATCGTATTGTCCTTGACGGTAACGTTGGTGCTGCGCTTCACGCCCGACAACGAAATAACACTGGAGCCGTTGAGGCTGAGAATGGCAATCGCCCCCCGCCCCGCCGTGGCCTGGCCATTGTTGCTGTAGCTGGTGCCGTTGATGGTCACCGTGCTGTTGGTATTGGTCAGCGTGTTGCCGATGATCTCGCCGTTGATCGTGGCGGCGGGATCATCGGTTCGGAAGTTCATAAAGCTAATGCCCCCGTTGACCGTATTGATGACCGTATTGTAGCGGACCTTCACGCCTGAACCCGATACCGAGGCGATACCCTGGTAGCAGTTAGTGATGTAGTTTCGCTCGATCTCCGCGTCGGTCGACTGCGTGTAGCCGTAGCTATTGAGGATCGCCTTGTCGCTGGGTACGTAGGCCATCAGGTTGTCCTTGTCGTGGAAGCTGATGGCGTCGTCTTTGCAGTTGTCGTACTTGTTGTCCAGGACTTTGACGCGCGCACAATAGCGGAAATAGCTGCCATCCCGAAACGTGCGCGTCACGCGGTTTTCCTTGAACTGAACATCCAGGCAGTTGGTAAAGGCAATGCCCATTTCGGGGCTGTTGTCGAACCAGGCGCCGCTGACCTTGATGCGCTGGCAGTTATCCCACTGCATGATGTGCTGGGAGTTCCCCCCGTTGGCCGTGATGGATTGGGAGAACCCCCACTTGCCACCACTCAGGCTGACGTCGGAACAATTCTGAAACAGCCAGTTGAGCTGCGTCTTGTCGCTGGAGAGAATAATCGCCCCGTCGGCGGCGACGATACTCAGGCGCCGAACGTTGGCAATCGTCAACGTACCGGCCGCGATGCGATAGACGCCCGTCGGAATGAACACGTTGCGGTTCGACTTCAGCAGTTTCAAAAATGCCTGGGTGTCATCGGTCGTCGAGTCGGCTTTGGCCCCGAAGTCCTGCGGCGTATAACTACGCTGCTGCATGTCGACCAGGTTGGGTTCGGCAACGACGGCCCCGCTGAAGGGGACGGTATACCGGCGGCCATTACGCCACGCCTGCCGGGCACGCCCAGCCTTGGAGGGCCGGGTCGTGGTGTCGGCGGAAAGCTCCTGCCCCCAGGCAGTGATCTGGGTAAGCAGGAGCCAAACGAGCAGGAGCTTTTTCATCGCTATAAATGGGGTTGATTAGGGTTAGTTGGCTGTCTCGACGGTGATGGTGCCAGAGAAACTTTCACGCGTGCCGGCCCCATCATACGGGGAGACGAGCGTAATGGTGTTGGCGGTACCAGCCGACCACGTATAATTCATGTCGTAGAAGTTGGAGCCCGTTGGCCGAAATAGTACCGTCACCTTTGACGAGTTCAGGTTGTGGGTAATCGTACCCCCGTGGGCCAGGTTGCTTACGGTCAGCTCGACGGCCGATGACTTCAGCGCAATCGCTGTAGCGGCGGCGGTGCTGACGGGCTTGTTGGCATCCGAGGTGTTGTCGACCTGATCCAGTAATAGTGCCGTCTTGGTTTGCCCCACCGTCAGGTCGATCGCGTTGGCCGTCGCTCCCGTATTGTTACCCTTGAAGGTCATCGTGGGCATCTGGGCGAGCTTCGTATTACTCACAGCATTGGTGCTGATCGTGGTGGCGTAGGAACCACCAGCGGTCGTGACATCACCCGTGAACGTACCCAGACGCGCCGCCAGCAACGTACCTGCGTTGAGCTTGGAGGCGTCCAGACCCGCCAACCAAGTCGGGTTGTTGTAGGTCCCACCGGTTACGACGGCATCCGTAATACCGTAGCCAGCGGCCGTTGTGGGCGTGCTGGTGAGTTTGGAAAACGCCAGCGAGCTAATCCAGCTGGGGTTGGCGTAGCTACCCGACAGCTGGGCATACCGGGCATCACCCAAACCCTGGGTCAGCGTACCCACAAACAGACGATACAGCGTCGTGTTGGTGCCATTGTTGTACCGAACCGACAGCGACTGGTTATTGGGGTTGAAGAAAAGCGAACCCCGGTTGACGGGCACCGCCGACAGGGAGTCACGGGTGATCAGGAATTGGGCGTTAGCAGCCGAGACGAACGCTAGGATAAGCAGAGGAGTAAGCGCCGAGCGCAGGAACCGTTTCATTGGAGTAGTTGGGGTTGTAAGCGTGATTAAATTTCTCGTGGCGGAGCGAAGCATACCAGCTATAGGGTTCCGATGAACGTGTCGTCGATGGGCATGTCGACCTCGCCGTACTGGTCTGACCAGGTGCCATCGTCTTTTGTCTGGGACGACCATTACGAGATCGTCGAGCTGACCGTCTGGCATTCGCAGGTCAATATTTAGTTGTCTGGATAGTTGAGGTTGTCTTTGATGAGGATGCGTGATTGAGGCTAACTACGTTGTCGTCAGGCGGCTCAGCTGGCGGTGAAGGCAGGCACGCCTCAAAAAAGGAGGTGTCGGAGAGCAGATCAAACAGCGATCGATTCATGGTTGATTAGGGCTGAGGTACGGAGTCATTAGTCATTACGATACGGACGCGCTTGGTGCCGCCTGCGGTCTTGGCGTTGTAATCAGCCTGAAGACTGCTGGTACCATTCCACCACTCCCAGCCGAAGTTGGCCAGCAGCTGACTCGTGGTAATCGTCATGGTATCGTCGTAATCGAAGCGCGGAGAGCCCGAGATGTAGCCCGTATCGCGCAGGTTGCTGTAGATCGCAGCGATGCGATCACGCGTTTGCTGAGCGATGCCGGCATCCTCACCCGAGCCTGATTTTTGTGGCCCGGCCAGTACCACCATCGACGCACCGGCGTCCAGTGCTCCCTTGTAATGGAAGAGGTTTTGTGCCAGCGTGTAGTCCTGCTGCGTACCCTGGTCTTTCCAGCAGAACACCTCATCGGCCGACCATTTGCCCCCCTGCTGCGAAATGGCCTGGATCAGGGGCAGTGGGTACCACGGCGTCGAGTTCTGCTTGCGTCCGTCGGTGAAATCGGTGACGGCCGGCAGCAGCCACGACCCGCGACCCGCGCAGTTGCGGTCGTACATTGAGCCATTTTCCGAGAACACCTGAATGTTGCTGGAGACGGCCCGAATGATATTGGCCATGGCCTTATTGAATCCGGCCAGGCTCTGGGTGCGGCTGATATAGAAGTCACGGGTGTAGGTGCTACCAAAGACCCAGGCACCCCGCGTATCGCCACCGTCGCCCCGTGGCACAATGGGTAGCTGCACCGCGCCCCACGATCCAAACGACTGACCCCAGGCCGCATTCGCCGCCGCGATGGTGCCGTACTTGGCCTGCATGCGGGTGATGAACGCCTGCCGGGCAAACTCGCTGTAATCGAAAAGCTGATCGGTTACCGGATCGCCGTCGGCGGGCTGAGCACCCGACTGGTACTCACCTTCGTAGTAGCCATTGCCCACCACCGATACGGCGATGATGCGTCCAGCCTTCCCGCTCCCCTTGATGTGGTTCAGCAGGGCCGTGATGAACTGGCCAGCGCGGTTGGTAGCGTCGGGCGAGTCATATGAAAAGGCGACCTCGCCGTTCCAGCGACTGACGTAGCCGCGCTCGTCGCGCATCCGGTCGGCCGTCGAGAAAAACTTATCCCAGTTCTTGGCCGGCTCATTGTTGCGTTCGCCCCTGGTGACCACAAGCCGGATGGCCAGTTTGATGTTTTTGGCCTGCGCCAGATTCAGGGCGGCATCGACCGACCCCCAGTCATAGTTGCCGGGTGTGGGTTCGCAGTTGGTCCAGTGGAAGGAGGGCGCAAGCAGGTTGGCTCCGTTGTCGGCGGCGATGGTGACGATCTCCTGATCGATCGGCGAAATCCCACTACCGTAGAGGAAAATCTGGGGGCCAACGAACCGCTGACTGCGGAACGCCTGAGCGTACGAAACAAACGGATCACCCGGCGTCGTCGTCGTCGATACGACCGTCGTCGAGGTGCCACCACTACACGAAACAAGCTGAACACTGCGCCACTGAGTACAGCCATTATACGTACCAGCGATCGTGAACGACTGGCCGACGGTAATGTTCTCCGCGTAATGATTATCGAAATTCAGCTTGCCACTGGGTACGCTCCAGTACGTGCCGTTATCCTGCACGGTGAAGGGTACTTTGTAGGTGCCGCTACCAGTGCAGACGGGTTCGCCCAGCGACATAGCCCATGAGCAGGTAGCTGTCGAGGAGCCCCGAACGACATTGGTCGTGGAGATACGCGGGTCGGTTTCCGGGAAGCAGCTCAATGAACTACCCGAATATCCGTTGGCTAACAAATAACTTTGCGACCGGAAAACGCCCTGCGTGTTGGCCGCGTACAGCGTGACCCCATCCTGACGGTAAGCCTTGATAACCTCCGAGCCGACAGTCAGAATCGTCTGCGCCTCGGTGATGGAGCTACAGGCAACCACGTTGGTGGTTGAGCCCCCACCCGTCGTCGTCGACGTGTTCGAGCCGGTCGGCGTTACGACGGGCGGCGGCGAGGGATTCGCCCCGGTCCACTCGACATTGTAATCGCCGGTCCACGTTATGGTACGATAACCCGATGTCGTGCCCACCGGCAAACTGCGGAACTGAATGCGGAAATCCTGGGGACGGGCGTTCTCGAAACCGGCTGGCAGCTGCCACCAATCCCAGACCGTATTCCGATCCTTCAGCATGAAGAGGTAGGAGCCGGTCTTGCGGCCATCGGGCAGCTCGATCCACACCTTGACGGGGGTGTCATGCGCCGGGTTGCCGATGTCCTGAACAAGGAAACCACCCACGAACCCTACGCCCCGACCACCGACTTCCTTCATCAGGGCTATCGTAGGCTTTTCCCAGACGTATTCTCCCGCTACATTGTTGGCTTTTCGGATGCCTCTTTTCGGCCAGATGAACTCGATCTTGTTCTGGTCCTTCAGCTCGAAGTATTTGGGAAACTGGCGCGCGCGGAAGAGCCCATTAAACGTCGCCTCCACGCCCCCGAAGTGGATCGGGGTTTTCGTAACGGTTACACCGCCCTCGACAGCCGTATAGGCTTTGGCCTGCGTGAGGTTTTTATACCCTTTATCGTCCCAGATCACGTCCAGGTCGTAGAACAGACAGCGCAGCAGGGCCGAGTATTCCTGGCTCTTGGCGTTGACCACGCGGCGGTTGGACTCGGGCTCACCGATGTCCTCGCGCTGTCCAGTTGCCTTGTTTTCCTGCGTCCCCGCCTCCGTGTCGGTGGGCCGGAGGAAATGCCCTACGCGGATTTTCTCAAAGCCAGGCCTGCGCGCGACGGGTCCCCTCCCGTACGGGATATTGCCCGGCACATCATTGCCATCATAGGCACTGGGTTCGGCCGGCGTATCACTCAGCCAACGCACGTTGGCCTGAATGGCGTCCAGCTCATAATACACCTTTTGCGCCCAGTACTCGGCCTCGTCGCTATAGACGCGGGCCGTGGTGCCAAAGTTGGTGACGGTGGCGGTGGGGAAATTCGAACGCAGAAACAAGGCTTTGCCAGCCCCATCGGTCTTAATGGACCCATCGCCATTTTTCTGCCAGACCGTACCATTACCCCACGTCACCCGCCAGTAGCGATCTTCGCACAGGTAGGTGATTTGGTTGCGGCGCATTAGCCGAACCATCTCGTTGGCCGACGTGTCTACCCATTTGCCGTTGCCCGCCCAGTCGCCGTTGGTGGCGCGAAACATGACGTCGTTCTGATACAAGTTGGCCAAATAGCCGCCCGGAGGCGCCAGCGAGCCAATGCCATAGGTGACCAGCCGGGTGCGATGCCCACGAGCGTCGCGCTCCAACAGCCAGCCCGCCGTCCAGCCCAATTTGAACTCGCGCTGCACCGCGTGGTTCAGCGAGTCGTTGCCCGTATCCTGAAAGGTCTCGATGTCGGCCCCGCCGAGTGGCAGGTTCGAGTTGAAATGCTGCGCGTACGAATATCGGCCCAGGGCGACCCACAGGTTATAGAAACCAGGCAATACGTTTCGGGGCAGCAGGCGCTGCTCACGGGGCGTACTGGCATTACCGGCGCCACCGTAAGCCTCCAGGGCCGTGTACTCAGGACTGCCCTGCGTGTACTGTGACCGCAGGCCGTAGGTGTCGTGGGCGATCTCCTGATCCGGGTGGAAGTACCACCGCTGGTCGTTGGTGGCGCCAACGGCTTCGGCGGGCTCGCCCTCGAAATGCGTTACCCCCAGGTTAGTGATCATCCGCTGCGCGTCGGGCGCCTTGGGGAACGACACCCCCGTCGATACGAGCACGGGGTGATTGGGGTATACGGTCCAGTTTTTCTTGAACCGGCGGACGTTGATGGTGTTGACCGCGGTTTGTTCGGGGAACGAATACCAGTTGCCCTGCTCCCGAGGGGCCGAACGGGGTTGCGCTAGGCTGGCCATCGACATCCCCAGCAAGCCCAGCAGTACGAGTAGTTGATTAAAGCGTTTCATAGTGATCAATAAAGTATAATTATACTTTTATCAATAAAAGAGTTAGGGATTCCGGGGCGTCTGGCTTCCTTCAACGGGCTTGCCTAGGTAGTCCGCCGTTACGTCGAGAGGATCATCATCGATACCCAGCGTCATACCTTCGGCCACGTAGTCAGCTTCGGAACCAGGCGTGCCTGTGCCTGCTCCATCGGGCGCCTGACCAGAGCCGGTTCCCGATCCTGAGCCGGTGCCCGAACCCGTACCCGTGCCCGAACCCGTCCCTGTTCCTGAACCCGAACCGCTCCCTGTTCCTGCCGGGCCAGGTACGAGCGTAAACGTACCCGGCGCCCAGACTGTCGCGGCGCTGGGGTTGGCCAGAAAGCGTTGCAACGCCAGCGCTGGCGACTCAACGATACCGGCGGTTTGCACCCGCACGATCGCTGAGCAGTTGGCCAGCGTCGGCGAGATGGTGCCAGTGGGATAAATGAGCGCAATGGGTTCCATCTTAAATTTCGCGTTGGGGTAAAAAAGGGTCAATCCAGATCATACCCACAAAAACTTCACCGTCTGGATAAATCAATTGGGCGCGGTCCGGGTCGACCATGGGCAGGTCTTCAGCATCCATAAGCTGATGGCCATTGTCGTCGAGCATGGGTAAGGGTTGAACCTTGGCTAGTTCGTCAATTGTCACGCCGTCGCTCCGATATGCGACCCAGTTCAGCGCCACACTACCCCGACCATGCAGCAGGATCGTTCCGTTGACGCCAGGCTGATGAGCCGGAAAGGTGAACCACGTCTGCCGTTTAGAGACCGAATCACCCTCGTCGCCTTTATCGCCCTTATCCCCTTTGGGCCCTTTAAGCCAATTGAGAAAATCGAGGGGTGTACCGACGTGGCCCGCCTTGATCCATTCCTCGTAGGCGCTCAGGCCATCGCGCGCTACCACGATCGGCCCGGTGAGGCAATCGCCTTCCTCCTGCTCGTGGCGCACCAGGGGGCCGTAGTCGATATTGCAGGGGCGTGTTTCGCGCCAGGCGATATCCAAATCTGCCAGTAGATCGTCCGGCGGTGTTTGTATGATGGGTGAGCGATACATTAAACGGACAGGGTGAAGACGGTGATGGTCGTATAAGCAGCCGAATACAACAGGCCGGACCGCGACCGTATCCGGTAGCGATACTGGGTACCCGGTTGTACGTTCAGCGTATCGGTTAGGGTGATATCGACGAACTGACTGGCAATCGACTCCCAGGTTGATTCCCCCACCAGCTGCCGGTCGATGTCGTAGCTACCCGCCCCGGAAGCCGCGTTCCAGAACAGCGTAACGCTATCGGTACCCGGCGTGGCGGAGAAGCTGCCCGGCGGCATTAGGCCGTTACCTGATCCGGAACCCAGCCCCGTACCCGACCCACTCCCACTGGCCAACGGAATGACCACGGGTTCGCTCAGGTGATCACCAGCCGCAACGCGCAGCGGGAAATTGAAGACGGCGTAGGGAGGCGCCAGATCTTTGAGCTGAACCAAATAATCTGTCAGCGCCAACACGCCACCCACACCAGCCACCGCCGGGTTCATTTCGCAGCGCGCGTTGTAGTTCACAAACGGTGAGCTGACCGTATTGCCCGGCGTAGGCCAGCCAGCACCAGCGATCGGCTGCCCATTGGGGAGCGCAATGCGGTATTGTACGGCCCGCGAGACGTTGAGGTGAATGGACCCTTGACGCGACGAGGCCTGATACGTGTAGGCGGGGTCGGCCAGCAGGAAGTCGGGCCGAACGGTGGTACCACCCGGCCACAGAATACTACCTGAGCCCAGCAATACCCCGTAGTTGTCCTCGGCATTGTATAATTGCCAGGCGGCTCCTGAACCCGAGCCACTACCCGAGCCCGTGCCAGTACCTGTACCTGTCAGCACAAAGGCGATTTCGTTGGACGTGGCCAGTACCTGACCATTTTGCGTAGCCTTCAGAACGGCGTAGTACCGCTTGGTATTGATGCCAACAAACCCGGTCACCTCGTAGGTCGACTGGATCGAGCGTGGCGAGGCGTTGTTGGTGATGATATCCCGTTCGAACCACTGCGTAAGCAGACCCGCGGCGTTGGTGGTACTGCTGGTCAACGTGATCGACTCACCCACACCAATCGACTGCGGCGAGGTGGCACCGGCCACCGCGATCTGAGGCGACACCGTTCCGCTACCAGACCCTGAACCGCTACCAGACCCTGAACCGCTACCAGAGCCTGAGCCGCTACCTGTGCCTGAGCCGCTACCAGAGCCTGAGCCGCTACCGGTGCCTGAGCCGCTACCCGTGCCGCTACCCGTGCCGCTACCCGTGCCGGAGCCGCTACCGGAGCCGCTACCCGTGCCGGAGCCACTGCCACCTGCTGAATACGCCGTGCACAAAGGGTCGAGGGTAAAGCCCGCCGCCAGCGCCGTCGTTTCATCAAAGCAATCCCCTATACTGCCTTCCCAGCCAGCCGGTGCGATATAACAGTGGTCCGTTGTCGTTTTGATTACGTGCTGAACGATCTCCTGGATCTGCACACCACAGGCCATTAGCGAGGCCGACACCCGAACCGTAAATTCGACATCTGGCTGGCCAGTTAACCGGCCGTATAGAAGCAGATCGGCCAAAGGAACCGGCAGGGTGATCACCGGGCCAGCCTGATAATGCAGCCGGTCAGTGCTCCACTCCGCCGCACCTGAGCTGCCAACCACCCCGAGCCGCAGAATCATCGTGCCGCTCAATCGACGCAGCGAGAGCAGCCGTCCTAACACCCGAATAGGCCCGGTACCACTACCCGGCGGGCAGGCGCACACCCCGGCCAAAAACCAGTCAAGCCAGTTTCCGTACGGTAAGGTTACCGGTGCCCAGGGCACGCCATACCCGGTACCCGGCCGGGTAACGCCGGGGCAATTTGATCGGGTGCAGTGGGTTTTATTACACGGGCACATAAGCGGGGGTGGTTTGACTCGTCAGTGTATAAAGAGTTTGGCTTACTTGACCCGGCGAGGCCCACTGGGCTGCTTCGCGCAGCAGCAGTAGCCGGTATAGTTCGGCATCGATTGCCGCCGTGGGCTCCGCTACCTGCATGGCCGCCCCCAGCTGGGCGGCTTTGGCGCGCGCCAACTCATCAATTCGCTCGACGAGTTTGGCCGTGGTGTACGGCTTCAGTGTGGCCATGCGAGCAGTTCGTGTTGAATACGCGTGAGCAGTAACGTGGCCGTTTGGACATCAGCGACCTGAGTGCAATTCGTTGTTTCCAACAGTCGCAGCAGGCTACCGATATAGCCCAGCCGCCCGACTGGTTCACCCAGCGGGCCGGGCTGACGGGGTTGATTCGGCAAAACGATCGATTGCTCCTGGGGGCCGGCCAGCGTGTTCAAACACAGGTCCGCCCACTGGCGCCGTTCGTTGGCGAACAGCATCAGCGTCGTTTCAACGTACCCAATGGGCTCTTGGCTTGTCACGGCAACCGCCGTTTCATTGGCGATTTCGGCCATCACCTGCCCACCATCGACCCGCTGACCGTGCAGCAGCAGCTGCCACTCGGTATAGGGGGCTTCCACATTGTCGAGTTTGACCCACATAGAGCCGCTTCCTGTCGACGACGGGCTTACGTCCTGCCAGCGCGCACCTTCGCCCTGACGGACCTGCAACTGCATGGCCGAGGTGGTCGCATAGGGAATAAACACGGTATAGTGCGTCGGCTTCCGATTGGTCATCAGTGACCCGATTGCCGTCAATGAGACGTGCAACGGACCTGATTTGAACGCCAGCGAATTCATCCCGGCGCGCGCGGCCAGATCCGCGGCATGGATCACCAGGCCATCGCCACGCAGTTCACCCATCGGGGAGGCGTTCTTTTCCCAGTACATCTCCACCCCACCCGCGTAACGCAGGCGGAGTTGATAGCGGGTGAGGTTGGTTTGCCCCGACCAGGTGGGGGTAACATCCCGCAGCCGCAGCGTATTGATGCTGTCGAGTTTGGCGTCGAGCTGGAGTTGCTGCATACTAGTCGAGAGTTAACAGACCTTTGAGTTCGATACTGTGCTGGGTCAAATCCGCCAGTTCAATCGTGACGTACTGGACAACCGGGCATTGTCGCTCGTTTTGCAGCCGCACCCATTCGGGCAACTGACCCGGTGCTTGGTAGGCGAGGTGCAACGTGTCACCCTCGATCCGACTGGATGAGCAGGCGCAGGTCGTACTCACATCCCGAAAGGCAGGGCCTTGCGCGCGCGTCAGGGTGGTGCTGAAGCGTGCGCCCAACCGAAGTCTGCCCATGTCAAGGCTGTCTGGCAGGTTGGTGCTAGTTGTAGTAGTCACTGGTTCCATAGGTTCGTGGGGTGCCCGGCTGAAGACCAAGGCGAATGAATGAGTTGTTGTCAGCCTGCCGCGCGTACCCTGGCCGCGCGCCGAGCTGAATTACATTGGTGTCCGTAGGCTGAGTGCTGCCCGTTAGAAGGGCCGTTACTTCATCGTCGTCGAGTGCTTTGTCGCGCAGGGCATGCAGCAGGTGCAGCACGCAGTGAAAAGCCGAACCGATGTCGTTGTTTTCGTCACTGCCCCAGTTGAGTAGACTGTACAGCAAGGGCAACAGCGTAATACGTTGATAGCGGTCATTGGCCATGTACTGATGCCCCAGCGCGGTTACTTCCTGCTTGACGTTGCCCTTGATTTCAATACCCGGCTGAGTGCCGATATAATAGAGCCGATGGCCCTGCTGGCGGTCGTTAAGCCAATCGACGAAGGCATCCGTGTTGTATTCGTAGAGGGTCTTTTTTACCGAGTAAAACAGCATCCCTTTCATGAACTCTTCGTAGGTGGCCGGCATCGACGGCAGCTTGTCGATGTACAGCGCCACGGGCATGTCCTGATTGATCGCCTGCGTGGTGGGCTTGCGATAGATGATCATGCAGTTGCGTGAATCCCGTTTCTTGAGCTTCTGCCCCGGGCGCAGCTTTTTATAGCAGTCATCAATACCCGCCACGTGCAGGCCCGACAGGCCCGCCTGGGGTACGCCCTCCAGGTTAATCAGCCACGGCCCGCGCTGTTTTTCGGGCGTATTCGCCGGGTCCTGCACGAAAATAACGCGACCCGTTTTGCGGCCAAAGGCATCGTTTTCGTACTTCAGATGACCCGACACCCACGCCAAATCAAGCCCGTGGCTTTTGACATGCTCGATCTGCGCCAGCAGCATAGCGCTGTCGTAGGCCAGGCTGGTGGCAGGCTCGAAGGCCTCGATTTCGTTGAGCGGGTTTTCAACCTTTTCCTTCTGCAGCAGCGAGGCGTTGTGCTCGATACTCTTTCGGTAATTCTGAATTTCCTTTTCGGCCTGCTCGACCAGGTCTTCCCCCGTGTGCAGGTCGATGAAACGCAGATAGCCGCGCGTTTTAGGCGTGAAATGGGCTTTGGCTTCGTAGTCGAGCGGATTGAAAAACATCCGCTTGTAATTCTCTGATGGGTTGATGAACGCGTTGGATGTGCCCCCTACCACGAACATGCCCCACTGCCCATCACCACTACCCAGACAGTCTTTGTTTTCCGCGTAGAAGTTATCCAGCGTGTCGCCTTTCCACAGGCCTGCCTCGACGACGGTAATCTTCGTGTAGCGCTGCCCTTTGAAGGGGCCCGCATCTTTTTCGGACGAGATGAGCCGGTACTGCACCCAGTTGTGTTTGATACCAACTTTGCTGCTACCCTTGCCAACCCAGCGACCAACGGCGAAATTCTCGTTGTTGTCCTCGATAATATCGAGCACCTGCCCGTTCCAGGTTTTAAAGAACGGGTGAATGTGTTCAGCCCACAGCGAGCGAAAGGCGTTTACCTCGCCCTTCATGTGCTTTTCGGTGGGGTAACCCCGCCCGATCCAGCGATCACGACCCGTGCAGAACAGGAAATGATACATATCCACGCCCAGAAACTCCATCTGCGTCCAGCCGATGGTGCGGGGCTTGGCTTTGATCAAATTGCTGGCGCGGTAGGTGCGGCCGTTGATGGTGCGCTGCCGGAGATTCCACAGCACCCGCATGATTTCCTCGTCGTTTTGCCGGAACAGCGGCGCGTCCCAACCGGTAATCGTGTCGGTCTCCGCATCCTGACGGGGAATCTTGATGAAGTTTAAATAGAAATAATGATACCCATTGATGTAGTGATTATTGTAGGGGCATACCCAACCGAACTTGATGCGGTGCAGCTGCTCGCTCCACCATTTCCAGGCGGAGTCGCCGCGCGCTTTGGGACTATCGGGAATCCGATCAGCCAGCACGGGCCGGTACAGATCCTGTACGCTGGGGCCTCTGGGGTCAGTCGACGTCGTCTCTACGACCGGAGCAGGCGCGGCTACCGGCGGGGGATCGGTGGCCATCACCGACAGGGCAACGCCCAGCACGCCCGCCTTGATGAGTTTACCGACCTTATCCATTGTGTAGAGGAGAAAAACGATTAAAAAAGCCACTGAACCAGCCGGTACAGCCAGCTGTGGCGCGGAGGATAGCAGGCCGCGCGCGGTCTGCAGCGCGGTGGTGATTGGGCCGAACCGGCGCTGCACCCCTTATCAGCCCAGAAGAGTTGTGGTGTTGGACAGCCGCAGCACATACAACTGCCGTTGGTGTAGCAGCTCCAGGCCTGCCGCTTGCGGGTCTCGACGCTTGCCTTCAGATTCCGACCCAGCAGGAACGGTGCGTACTGAAAAAGCCAGTAGCGCACCGTTCCCTGCCAGAACCAGATGGCGTCGGCCGGCTTGGCCCGCAGGTGCCTGATGGCCTCCCGCAAACCCATTAGCTCAGCGCCAAGGCCGTACCCGTTCCGATCACATCCCCGGCCGTAACGACAGCGGGTTTGGCTGAAGCTGTGCGCGTGACGGTGTACAGCGACCGGCCATTGCGGTAGGCGACCCGTTGAATCGTCACCGCACTATAATCCGTCTTAGCCGTCGCCATGGCCGCCGCATCGCCCCCATCGGCGCGGTCGACGCTGAAGGGGTACACCAGAAAATCCTGGCAGGTCGGCGTTGCGCCCGTGGTGAACAGGTGCTTTTGTGCCTTGAGGATGGTCACTGCGGCATCGTGAGCGGCCGTCGCGTTGGCATTATCGGCAAACAGAGCGACGCACCGGCGCTGGATAGGCACCATCCGCTGCGTTGTCTGCCCAAACGACGAGGTCATCTGGCCCAGCAATTCAGCAGCCTGATACTCCATGTAGTCCAGCTCAATGGCCCGCAGACACGTACCCGCGGGCACCGCCTCACCCGGAAACAGGCTGGCGATGAGCGCCGGGGTCAGCCCCACATTTTTACCGGGAACGACGATGCTTGCCGCCGACAGGCCATCGGTACCTTTCATGTGGAAGAAATCGCCCGGTTTCAGGACTTCGATCTCCACGTATGAGGTACCGTTTTCCGTCACGGCCGTAGCGTTGCCGTACAACCCGTAGTACAGGTTGAACTGGCGCGCGGCGTCGGCGGCTTTCTGAGCAGCCGTCTCAATACGCCCCTCGTCGTAGCCCACAAAAATCGGCGTTTCCTCGTCAAGTTCTTTGGGCGCCACGCAGGTCGATACGGGCCGCAGATGCAGCATTACCGGCTGAGTTTGGGGAGCGATGACGGCGTATCGTACCTTTTGTTTGGTAGCCGCGTTGCAGCAGCGCAGGCCTACGCCTTTCCCACCCGGCAGGATATCGATCAGCGGTACCCCCAGTTCGGGGCCATCGTTGTCAGGTACGTTGGACAGCGCCCCCTTAAACCGCAACAGGCCGTTCTCTTCGAGCGGCGTTACGTTGGTGGCCCCGGAATAATAAACAACCTGATCAAATTCGGGCTGGCAATCCGGCGTGCGAAGAATAGGCTCGTAAGCGGGAAAAACGCTTGAAATGTTCATGCGACAGAGTTGGTTAAAGGTTTAGTTCACGCTGGGGTATCTCACTCCCAGTTAATGCGGCGTAAGCGGACGGGCCCGAAGGCCGAAGGTGCCGGGCTAGTACCCGATCCAGAATTTCACTAACCGCTTTATCTCCTTCGATCAACACCTGGGCATTGGTCGCAGTTGGTGGCGGAGGCAGCAAGGCAGGTGGCACCTGCCAGTAGCTGAGCATGGCGATGATCGGCGTCGTCTTACTCAATAGCGTCAGTTTTGTGCCTTCCTGCTGGTATTTAGGGTACCAGTCATCGGCACGGCGGGCTGGGTTACCTTGATCGACGGCCAGCGTATCGTCTTTGGCAGGCGCACACGGCCGATCGGGCAACGGCCTGGTCAGCCCACCGACGTTGTACGAAAACGTCAGATTCAGCGCGCGAATCGGTCCCACAGCCGGGGTAATCGTGGCCAGATCAATGACCGTACCCGGATGCTGGATGAGCTTACGCACCACGAAGGCCGCCATCAGCTCCCGGATATAGTCGGTCTCTTTTTCGAGGGCCTTCAGTTTTTGCCACGCCGCTCGCTCAGTGGTGTAATACGCCGCAAATCGGTTCGGCGCCAAATAGGGCACATCCGATTTGCGCAGTTTTTCCCACAGAGCGAATACGTCGTAATTGGTCATTACCGTAGGGTTAGTAATTCACCAGGTCATCCATCATGGTCACCTGTTGCGGGTTTTCGGCAAAAAACGTATCGACTTCCTCGCGCGACATAAACGGCTTAGGTACGTCGGCAATCGTCCAGACGCCGTCCGTTTCGACAACCAGCCCCTTTTGAATGTAGGCGTTGACCTTGTTGCTGATGGCCTTGTCGACAGTCGGAGCGGTAAGCTCCTCGGACACTTCCTGAACCGCCTCCGCATTTTTTACCCCGACGGTGGTAGCCAGTTGCAGCAGTTCCGACTCTTCCAGTTTTAGCTCGGTTGGTCGTTTGGCGAGCCGCGGCCGACCCGCTTGCTCTTTGATGGTTTGCTGCACATAATGGCGGGCGATTGAGTTGGTCGACAACTCGTAGATAGCCCGGGCGTAGGTTTCGCCCAGCACCTTTCCGTCGCGGCGCATGTACACCTCCCCGTCCAGATACAGGATGCCCGTTTCCAGGCCCGCGTCCAGCAGCACCTGCGTTTCGTAATCGTTATCCTCCCACAGCCAGGCACCCTCCACGGAGCGGAACGCATCGACACCCTCGCGGGCTTTGGCTTTCAGGGCAATAAACAGTGATGGTGCCGGAATGCCTGCCGTTGACCCCAGGCCCACGCGGCGGTAGAGGTTGCCCAGCGTTTCGGTATCCTGCCGGTGGTCCGACAGGTAGGTAGCCAGCTCCTGTTCCAGATCGAATTGCGCCATGGCTTTCCGGCTTTCTTCCTCGGGATCATGCAGCTGCACGCGTTCGGCGATCGTGGGGTCAAACTTGACGATGACCTTCAGCACGTCCCAGTTGTGCTTATCGTACTTGTCTTTCAGATTGAAGAGCCGGTGCGATTGAATGATCATCGGCGCGGGTTTACCCAGCCGATCGAGAAAGGTGAAGGTGTACGGTTGGCCTTTGATACTGTACTCGTGTTCGGCCTCGAGGTATTCCTCGGTTTCCGGACCCGGATCGCCTTCGCGAATGGCGTTGTTGCGAACCAGTAAAGCTTTAGCGAACTCCATAAGAGGAACAGAATTAAGTCGGGTGAGCCAGTGACCCACCCGACAGTAGAATTAAGGTTATTTCAAATCCAGAATCATGTTCTTGTCGTACGAGGCTTTCACCGTCAGTTGCGACAAAAAGCAGATTTCATCCCCGTCGACCATCGAATCAACCCGGTTACCGTTGTTAGCCAGTGTCCGTTTGACCTGCTCGTCCGACACGTTCAGTAGCTGCTCAGGCGTCCAGCTACCGCGACCGACGTGGCCTTTGGTGACGGCCGGGTTGAGCAACCGACGGATATCGTCTTTCTCCTTGTGGTAAATCCGGACCGTGGGCTTCTTGGCGCCCGTGCGCGGATCGGTGGTCGATACCGGCATGAAGTAAATCCGGTTCGAGCGCGAGGGGTACGACACGCCGTTGTAGCCAATGCGGTCGCTCATACTCCAGCTATCCTGGGGCTGCGAAATATCGTAGATGAGAATTTTGCCATCCGGCGTTTCCATCGTATCAATGTCGTAGCCGACACTGCCGCCGTTGAGCTTGCCGTCGTTCACGCCCACGTGAATCTGATAATTCAGCTTCTTGGCCAGCGCGAAATAGGTGTCTTTGAGCCAGTCGCGGCCGAGGCCCTGACAGACGGCCAGCAGCGTTACTTTTTTGCCCGCAATCGCGCGCATCGATTTAAGCATCCACTCGAGCTTGGCCACCGAGGCCTCCTGCGAGGAACGCAGGTAGTGCTCGTAGCGTTTGGGCGCCAGATCCCATTGGTAATACACCCCGGCAAAAACCGGGCGCTCGGGGTAGCGGCTGTCGGCCATCGTGTTGGCGATGCGCCGATCTTTGGCCGTAAAGTTGGGTTTCCAGTGCATGACGGCATCGCTCAGTTCCTGGCAGGCCTGCCGGAATACCTGAACGGGAATATCCGACGACACGTCGATGCGTTTGCCCTGGGCATCTTCCAGGATTGCCGCCATGGCATTATCGGCTAACGCGCTACCCGTCGACACGGAGGCCGAGCGAATGATGGTCGTGACGTTGATTTCGTCGAACGATACCTCGCCGTTACCCACCATCGGCAGACCACCCAGGGAGCCCTGGCCCATCGTGTTGGCCATCTGGTAGCGGATCGGCGCATCCATCGACAGCAGCGAGCCGTCAGCCGTTTCACCCGGGATGCCTACTAACTGAGCCGTGTACTCGACTTCCTCCGTGCTGAGCGAGCGTTTGCCGACCGCCAGAATAAGCGTCTTCTCGTCGCGGAGCATAAAGATCGAGCCCGGCTCACCCATATCCCGGTTGGCCCGGAACGTAAAGTTGGTCTGGGCCGAATTGACGCCACCGGGGTTGGGCGCCACCAGCACGGCCGGCACGCGGCTGTTGTCGGTCACCCGGCCCGGAATCCGCTTTTCGACGAACGTGCGGGTTACGTGGTACTCGGTGCTGATGCCAGCCCGTTCGACGTTGATCAGCTGTGCCTGGCCGTCTTCGTTGTTGTCGGCCGAGATAAAGCCTTTGAAGTCCGAGAACATGTTCAGCGGCGAGCTGGGCACCGCCTCGCGCAGAAACATATTGATCGATTCACGCTGGCCCACGTAGGAGTTGATGTGCTCCATATCCAGCGCTTTGCGGCGGGGAACGCGCGTGGTCCGTACTACTTTAAGCGGATTATTGACTGCCATGAGAGGTAGTTGGATAAAGGATTGGGTTTAGAAATAGTGGCGTCGGGCGATCCCCGCCGTGGCCGAGGAATCTTAGTTGAGCTGGCTGGCCAACCGTCGGTTAGCCCCTTCTTTGGCGCCGCGTTCGTAGTGGGCTGCCAGCCAGCGCGCGCGCAGCTGGGGATTGAGCA
Source organism: Fibrella aestuarina BUZ 2 (assembly GCF_000331105.1). Classification (NCBI taxonomy): domain Bacteria; kingdom Pseudomonadati; phylum Bacteroidota; class Cytophagia; order Cytophagales; family Spirosomataceae; genus Fibrella; species Fibrella aestuarina. Next base: position 4,030,216 of record NC_020054.1, read on the forward strand.
CCAGCGCCATCAACCCCTGTTCTTCCGGGGTTAGCGCGTCGTAATTGGTAAGCTTGGTCCGCAGCCCGTCCGAGTTGATAAAATCAATCAGGGCGGTGCGGTCGTCGTCGCTCAGCGGCACACCGCCGGGATTGAGCGTCTTTATCGTGTTGGCCGTTTGCTGCCGGGCGGCAGCTTGCCGGTTGGCCACGTTGGCCCCGTGCTCCCAGGCCGCCTCCTGCTGCTGCTCCAGCCATTGGTTCTTTTGCTGCCGCAGCTGATCGACGCACTGCTGGCCTTTGGCGGTCAGGGCGCCTTCCTGGATGTAGGTGAGCATGTAGCGATCCCGATCTTCATCGTTGTCGCGCAGAATGGGCATTTGCCGGATCAGGTCTTGCTCCAGCAGGTATTGATTGTCGAGGAACCGCGCATGATCCCCGGCTTCGCCAGGCTCATAGGTGCGGCTCAGGCGCGCCTGCAGCTCAGCGTACTCAGGCACCTGCTGAATGAAGCGGCGGGCTTCTTCGAGCATCGTGAGGTTGCCCAGCACGTTTTCGGGCGTAGGCTCGATGTCGGCGGGAATGTCTTCGCCGAAGGCCTCTTTGTACTTCGCTCCCCAGTCGATGGTTACCGGGGCCACCTCCGTCGACGCATCGGCTTTCAGATACTCCGGAATCGAGGCATCAACAGGTGCCTTCTGGCCAGGCGCAAGCGTCTGATCCAGCGGCGGCGTGTTGGTGGTAATCTGACCCAATGCCTGCTTTTCGGTGTCATTGAGCCCGGCTTGCTCAGGCCCGCTTTCGGGTGCCTCAGCTAAGCCTTCTTCGGCTAGAATACTGTTCAGATCGAACCCGGAGGTGACGTTGAGTTGGGGACCAGAAGAGGTGTTTTCCATAAGAGGCAGCCGATGACGGCGATTGGTTGGCGCACGTGCGCTTTAGCTGCTTCAAAATTCCTCACTCTATAAGTACAATTGTAATGTTTCATGTTGTCTTTTCGGCGTCGTCTGTGTAGTTTTCCATCGTCATCGTGTATTTCCCTTCCTTTTTCCTACCTATGAACACGGCTTTAGGGATGCCAACGGTCCCGTCGTTTGAACTTCTGTCCGATGTAAGCCAGTACAACAACTGGCAGGACGCGTTTTCAGCCCTGTATCGGCAAATCGGGTACCAGCATCAACAACTTAATCTGGTACACACGCGCATGGATGAGGCCGAGGGCCTGTTAGAATCCATCCTCTTCACCTATGGCCAGCACCAGCTCGACCGGCAAACGCTGGTGGGTGCCCACGTGCTGGCCGTAGCGGCCTATTTCGACGTGGCGCGCGACGATTTACTGGGCCTGACGGGTCGCGGCGGGCTGGGCATGGCGCGCACGACCCTATCAGGCGAGTACGATCAGCGTATCCGTCGCGCGCAGGACTGGCTGTTGATGCTGCTGGTACGGGCATTTCCGGTGGTGCGCCGGGCCGACTTCAAGGGGTTTCTGCGCTTTGCCTCCGAGCGCCGCTACAATCACTGCCGGGTGGCGGGCCAGGAGATTCGCAACAACCTCAAACACCCGGATCGCCGCGACTGGGTGGCGCTCTGGCAACGTACCCTGGCCATCGCCAAACGCGGCGACGTGGATCTGCGGGAGTTCATGGCCCTGACCGAGCGCGAAATCGGCCAGTTCGTCACTCAGCTAGCGGAAACCGAGCAGCGGCAGGCAATCGACGCAAATTAACTAGCCTTACCAACCGCCTGCCCGGTGCGCAACCGGGCTTTTTTTATGAACCTAGCAATTTTGTTTGCAAACCGGAAACAGCGTGATCAGATGGCCGAAACACCTGGCATTGATACGGTCATTGGCATATCTATGAAAGCCCATCAGTCGATACTCGAGGAAGAGATTCGACGGGATGAGTACAAAGCCGCAGCGGCACTTGATCCACACATCAAAGGATGGCACGATACGCTGACCAGTGTTATCGATAAAGTAAAACGGGCAAGTCAGCGGTTAGAAGAATCCGGGCAGGCCGCAAGCAGTCAGGATATTATTGATTTGCATAAGGCTCTCGACTTTGCTACAGATGCTCAGTCAAAGATGGCCAGTCTGTGTGCCCATAGTATTCCACTGGCAGTTGCCGCGCGCGATTTGGTTTCATCGGGTATCGTGAACCCGCCTGCATCTTACCCAAGCCCTACACCCGAGCAACTTGACTCAACCGAGTTCAAAGAGCTGTGGTCGGTCATGAAAGACTGGGATATCAACGTACCTGGCTGGTACGAGGGCTATACGGGCTGCATGGGTAACCACGTCATGGCGGTACTGAATGCCTTACCCGTGTTGAAAGAGGATGAATCCGGCCACGAGTATAAGGTGCCGGCATCGATGGCGGCCGAGTTTGACCGGATCATGGAAGGTATTAACGGTACCAAATCCTACTCGGAAGAATGGAACGCCTACTGCGATGAGCTGAATGAGACGTTCGGTGATTACCGAGTATGAAGAAGGGGTATTTCGCTGACGGGGGGCGGATCGTGCCGCCTACTCCGTCTCCCTGCAACCACCAGTGCGTATACGATGAATTATTCGGGGTAATCCAACACATGTATGGCTATCACCCCGACGGCTCTACGTGGCATGGTGCAGAAATCGTTATGCGTTGCCGGGGGTGTCAAAATGTGTATCACGATTTGATCTATAACGAAATCCGATTTTTGAAGCGGCTCGACGAGCTAAAGTATGAACAGCTATTTCAAAAGCGATAACGCCATTCTCCGATTTTTTCGCTGGCTAAAATTGACGCTCTACCGCTGGTGGCTTTGTCTGTTTCAGCCTCGCAAAGTTTTCTCCATCCAGTTTAACGGTGAGCCCTACAAAGAGGGCGACGTAGTGACGATGGCTGAGGGACAAACCAAACTGCTGTGTATCGGTAAGAGCAAATTCATTCTTCTGAATTCTTAAAACACCTTTCATGAAAACGATTAAACTATACTACGATACCGAGTTTATCGAGGGATTTCGTACGCCACTTTTTGGCAAAAAACGTCATTTCATTGACCTCATCAGCATTGGCATGGTCGACGAAACCGGGCGGGAATTTTACCGGGTTTGCAATGAATTTGACCTGGGCTATGCCTGGGAAGATGAATGGGTACGTGAAAACGTGCTCAAGCCGCTACATGCTGAATTGTGCAGAGGTGTGTCAACCTACGGCAAGACGTATCATCACGACCTGTTCGAGTCATTTACCCGTCGCAGTCTAAAAAACCTGCTGAATTGGTACGGCAAAACGCGTGCGCAGATTGCGGGGGATTTGCGCGAATTCCTCTACGGCCCGGCTCTCGTCGACTATGATGAACTCTATGGCCGTGAGCCGGTCGATACACTGGCAAAGTTCTGGCTGGAAGAAAATCGGTATGAGCTGGTTGGGTATTATACCGATTACGACCACGTATTACTGGCTTCGCTGTTCGGTCGAATGATCGATCTGCCCAAGGGCCTGCCGATGTTTACCACGGATTTGCGGCAAAAAGAGGAGGAACTAGAAGCCAAAATTAAACAGCGGTTTATTCACGTGCTGCGCGATGGCTTATTGATACAGGAGTTATACCCGGATGTTGATGTTAATGAGCCTTTAGTTGTCGGCAAACAATACTTCCGGTACTTCTCGGTTGCCGCCAAAGCGGGCGATGAACCTGATACGAAAAGAGCCTCAGGTTTAATCACATTTCCGATGGGTACCTACATTTCTGAGTGGGGTAATGCGCCATTGCAAACCCACCAGAATTACCCTGTCAATACGCAGGAGCATAACGCGCTGGCCGACGCCAAATGGAACCGCGCGCTCGACCAGTTTTTAAGCGTTTAACCCTGCTGGACAATTGAAGCCGACCCCTCAAAAAACTGACTTCGCTAGCCAGCTCGAAAAACACCGGCGGCACCTGTTTGCGCAGGCCTTGAACCTGGTGAAACATAATGAGGCCGACGCGGAAGATCTGGTACAGGACACGATGATACGCGCGTGGCTGAAGCAGGATTATTTTGAAGAGGGTACCAACCTGCGGGCCTGGCTCTCGCGGCTGCTCAAAAACCTGTTCATTAACGATTACCGCGACCGTAAAGGGATTTTGCTGATCAGCATCGACGCCGAGGTTGGCGATGATTTTACCCGGTACGACTTTCTGCCTATCGCTGTGCACAGCGAAAACGATGGCCCGGCCAATGTCTTCGCCCAGCAGGTTGATTTGACAATCAGCAACCTGAGCGAGAATCAACAGCTAGTTATTCGCTATTGGATGGCAGGCTATCAGTACGATGAAATAGCCGATATAATGAAGCTGCCGATCGGTACAATTCGCTCCCGTCTTTTTTCGGCTCGCTGCAAAATGGAAGGCTCCAACCGCGACGCCGGCCGTAGGCCCAAACACGTTTAACTTTTCACTCTTACACTTCTTTATAATGTCTCTCGAATTGGCGCTTTTGATTGGATTCCTATTCCATCTAATTGGCGATTACGTCACGCAAAACGACTGGCTAGCCCAGAATAAAACGAAGGATTGGAATGTAGCCTTCATACATGCTTGTATTTATTCTGTACCATTCGCATGGCTGGTCAGCGGCAATGTTTATTGTGGATATCAATTGTTTATTATTATGATTACACACGCTCTGATCGATCATTACAGACTGGCGGTGTATTGGATCAAGCTGGTCAACTGGAATTGGAGCAGCACCAACTACGGCTTTTCAGATAAAACACCGGCTTGGCTCAGTACGTGGCTGTTGATCATCGTCGATAACATCTTTCACATTATCATTAATTCGGCCTGTATCGTCTGGAGTTTTCAATATCATCCCTCGCCATCTGTTAAACAAGCTGGTGTTTTTAGTTGGGATCAGATACCCGTTAAAATTGAGGCAGGCTACTGTTATTTTTTGACGACTAAGACGAATAGCCCCTTTCCCGAAGTCTTCTCCGTTGTTCGCATAATTGATGTTCGATCTGGTTTCGCGCGCTATGATTATGTATCAGGTCACTTCAGGGGGCTCGACGATCAGATAGACACGCTCTCTTATTTTTCTGCTCGTCGCGCGCGTCCGTGTGATTGTCCAGACAAGCCATGATCAACCTAATCACAACGATTCCTGCCAGCAACTTCAAAACGTGGGAACTGGCCGAGCGTGTGCTTCGTCGATGCGATGGCACAACCGACTGGGATGAAGTCGACCGGGAAGGCACCAACCAGGGCAAAGAATGGCTGTGGTTTATCCGCTGTCATCGCTTGCCCAAAAAGCCGTTGACTGACTCGGTCTGCTTCATGATCTACAGTGGAAGAGTTCGCGGCTATTTCCACATCGTTTCTTCCGGTAGAGCCCAGGAGTGGGTAGACAAGGGCTATTTGCTGGAAGACAAACCATCTGGGTACGTTGTGGTGATGGCCAACTGGGTAGCGATTCCTGAATCTGAGCAAACTGAATACTCCGGCTTTCAGGGCTGGCGGTATACTGAAAAACAACCTTAACCAACAGTATTCATTCGGCTTTAGCCGACTTAAACCCAATCCAATGCAAACAATACATCAAGCCCGTCCTATGACTGGCGTAAAACCGTTTTTGATTGCTGTACTGGCCGCGACGGCGATCACAATCACTCTTCATGTTCCGACTGGTACAACAGTCGCTGACATTACAGTTTCAGTCGCTGAACCATCGTCTACGACGATCACAATGCCACAGGCTACTACGGTCGCAACCCCACCAATCAATACCACAACTTCTACTCCCAGAACCTTGTCAAACTGAACGCTACGCTTTAAGTCAACTTAAGACTATGTCAGAACAAGACCTTATCAATAAGATCAACCAAGCCAACGAAAATATCGAACGCTTGAACTCGCAACACAAGGCCAATATGGCTCCTTTCAAAAACGAGGTTGCGGAATTAACTCGGGAGTATAGCCAGGCATACTCACCTCTGAAAGTAGGCACTGTGATTGAACATAAACCCTACGGAGCCAAACACACAGGTATAGTTAAAATATTGAGTGCGACCTGCCTGGTTATACCAGATAGATGGTCTTATGAGGCTCAGATATTGTCTGTAGGTGATAACGCTGGTGAATCCGATAAAAAGCTTATTGGACGAAATACGATTGTGCTCCTGAATCGGAGTGAGACGCCCAAAATAATAACTGAAATCTCCGCTTAATACGTGGGGTTTTCGCTTCCCCAATTCAATAGGTAGTGAAGTTTTACCATCAAACGCGGCTGCACCAGCCCGATCTGGGCATCAACGGCAATTGCTTTCCGACGGCGCTGGCCTGTCTGCTCGACCTCGATAGTCCCGAGGCCGCCCCGCAGTTTCAGGAGTTGTTTGACGACCCAGATCAGAACTGGTTTGCTATGATGCAAGACTGGTTATATGAGTTAGGCTGGGAGTTTATCACCGTGTACAAGCACCGCTCAAACGGCCAGCCGTACCTGGTATCTGGCGACACCGAGCGCGGCACGTACCACGTCTGTATTTATCAGGATGGTAAGCTGCTGCATGATCCCCACCCCAGCGGCGCCGGGCTGATCAACGTGAAAGAAATTCAGATGTTAATACCTGTAAGCAATGAAACGAACGACCCTGTTCAAGTTTGAAGACGAGTTCATCACGATCGTTCACGAACCATTTTTTGACGGGTTGGCAGCACCGTTTTCGGGTATTGCCCACGTACCTGCGCTGGTGGCCTGGGTCGATCGGCACACGTTTGAGTTATTCACTAATCAACGTGTGCCTATTCAGCGGCAAAAGCGCGTCTATGGTGCGCTGCTTAAATCGCGCTGGTACACTGATACAACAAGCGTATTACTTGTTAAGACGGCCAGAGGCGATTTGTCGCTGAATCCGCGCGAAGTCTACGGCTCAGTAACTCCTGATCGAGTTGTGCGGGCTTATTGGAAACAATCGATGGCCCATTATAGGGAGGGAGCCACGCTGTCTGATGGCTCACGAATAAGTGGGCAACAGTTTTACCAAATGGCCACCACAAGCGGATTACCCCTTGAAATAAACCATGTCTATGAAATTTGACCCTTCAACCAACCGCATTTACCGCGACCAAGACGATTTTCAGGTGCAGAACCGCGCGCTTCTGGAAGCCGAGGTAGGTGAAGCCGCCTGGGACGACTCACACTATTGGCCTCACGTCGCCCAGCGCTATGATGCCTTGGTCGACGTGACCATGAGTTACGACGGCGGCTTTGATACGCTCCGCCATATACGTCGTGTGCAACAGCTACTCAACCTGGCAGCGATCGAGCTTTTGAGGCGCGCGAACGTGCACGACGACAGTAAGTTTGATGTCAAAGAGAAGTTCTACTTTGACCGAGAAACGCCGCTGCTGGCCGGGCTGACGTACGGCTCGGACGAATACAAGGCTTCGTTGGAACGGTTGGGCCCAGCGCTACAGCATCACTACGCCAACAATAGTCATCACCCGGAGCACTTCGGGAATGGCGTCGACGGTATGACGCTGTATGACGTGCTGGAAATGCTGCTCGGCTGGAAAGCGGCCGGCGAGCGCCACCGCGACGGCGATATCTTCAAATCGATCGAGATCAACAAACAGCGGTTCGGCTTATCCGAGCAGCTATGCCAGATCCTGATCAACACCGCCAAAACGATCGGGCAGGAAACGTCGCCGGTAGCCTGGCTTAAACCGCACCGGTAAACAAAACAGCCTGTCTCCAGAGGAAACAGGCTGTACATACCCACCGTAACTTATACTTAATCGTAATCTGTCTGGTAGCAGCCAGACCAGCCCCTAAACCGACCTAACTTCTGACGCTGGCCACCACCAGACTGGGACAAAAGAGCGGATTCGAACCGCTGACCTCCGGAAATGGCAATCCGGTATTCTACCACTGAACTACAATCGTCATCCACCTCCCGTTTCGCGGAGTCGTCTCGCGCTTCGTTCGCCCATCGACTGGGCTTCTCGTTCTAAAAATGTGCGGGCGATGAAGGGCTCGAACCTCCGACCTCACGTTTGGGGTGGCTGACTTCCCAAACATGCGCTCTACCATCTGAGCTAAACTCCCAGTTTGCCAGCCCACCAGCAGAGCTATCCCTACCGGGTCTGGCTCCAGAAGCTACAGGCTCTGCGAACAGATCTGCACTACTGCCGGGCGTCTGGCTCGCCCCCCTTTCGGGCACGGGTTATCGTTTTCGCATAAACAGTAGGGGCCAGAGTCCAGCCCCGTGTTCGAGTATGCTTTATACAAAAATGAAAAGGCTAGGTTTGGCTGTCGAACAAGTGTGTCTTTGCCTTTTCCTCGTGCTTCAGTTTCCGCTCCGGATCGACAACCAAACTTTGTAGCGGGAGCGTGACTCGAACACGCGACCTCTGGGTTATGAGCCCAGCGAGCTACCGACTGCTCCATCCCGCCATACCGTCAAAAATGTGGCTAACGTATAAGGGTATGCGTTAGCCACATTTCATTGTCAATTCTGGAAGTCATTTACCCATGCAATAGCCCGCGGCCAAAGAGGGTAGTCATCAGGATTTGTCGGATACTGAAGAGCGCCGTCTGTACGATGGATCGGGCTAACTGCCGGTACCTGGCCACGAACAGCGCGAAGGCATGCACGTAGAGAATCAGGAAATCAAAGACACTGTAGCTTGAATCGGTCAGCTTAGGGGCTTCAGTAAACAGAGCCATGTCTTGCATGAGCCTATCTGACTGATCAGGCCAATCATCAAACGGTTCGACGGTAATTGGCGGCGAGGAAGCGGCCAGTAGTAGGATTGCCCCCGCGACGGCGGCCGATCCAATGATGAGAATAAGCATGATCGTAGAAAGGTAAGCGGTTGAATCGGTGGCAATTATACCCATAAAAGTATAATTCTACTATTCCGGGTCGCTTTTTTTACGCCGCCGCCCCCCGGTATCCTCGCCATAACTGATCCACTCCGGGTTAACCAGGTACGTTCCCTTCTGCCCTTTATTTAGTAAGCCTTCCCGCTTGAGCATCCCCAGGTAGCGATAGATCGTAGACTCTTCCAGATCGTATAACTGCTTCAATGCTGTTCTCGCTGGACCGGTGTTGCTCCACTCCCCTGTGGCCCGGTTGAAGGTGGCAATGATGTAGCTGTAGAGGTGCGTCTGGCCCATGTGTTTGCACTTGCTAACCCAGGTCGTCGTGCCTCCGTAGACCTTCATTTTTACCCAGTAACGTAGTTCGGTTTTCTCTTGCATTACGTGGCAAGATAATGCGCGTTCTGGAAACTATATGAGAGTTTATCTCTCACTATTGGTGAGAGTTTGAAAACACTATATGAGAGTAGACTACTCACCAGTCAGGCAGTTACGCGTTTTTTAGCAATACACAATTCGTCTATAGCGTCCCCCTGTCTGGATTGGGTAGTGTATACTGCGTCAACGACACACCCCGCCGCGCGCCGTTTCATTCGAATGGGTTTGTCAAAAAAGTGGATCTGTTTGACACGCTGGGACTACCGCCCACCGCCCCGCTATCGGCCCCCCGTTTTTTCCCTACCCCCCCCTTGACCCTCCCCCCCCTACTTTGGCTATTGCACACCTGTTAGCCTGTTGAGTTGGGTACTGATTTGGGTAATTTGGTGAAGCAGTTACAAACCCATTGCTCAGGGAATGGCCAGCACCACAGGCAGGAACACATCAGGGCTGAGGTAGTATTCATCTGGATTTTGGGAACGAGCAATCAGGTTCATGCTTACCAGTCGGCTGATACTGGTGCTGACCTGCTGACTCACGCCAACGTGCTGACGTAATACGGTCCTGGCTACGCATGAACGCCCTGTACTGTGGTCATAGTTGGCTCCTAATACCAGCAACAGCCGTATATCCGCATGACGCAACGAAGTGAGTAAAGCAAGGGTGGAGTCATTGGGTGCATAGATCGTTGCTCTACGCTCATTTGTGGGGCTCACAAACGGGTTTTGCTTGTATCTGAGTGGGTGACGGTTCGCTTGTGCCACTGTATTCACTGGATTGGGTTCTACAGCCACAGTATAATTGTGCTGATTCCCAACGAATATACAGGCTGTCTGTGCTTCATCGTGTAGGATAGGGCTGTAAACAGTGTGGTGGATAGCCCACCTTATTTTTTCACACCCTTGACAACGCCTGAACACCCTACTCGTTTTGCCAATCCTACCACCTGATAATGGCCCACAGTTATCATGATAATTTTACTATTTTATGTTATCAAATAATTATACTTTTTAAAGAATATTAGCCTTTGTAAGCCTTTTTTATTGCATCTTTCTAATAGCCTATTGCTTTATGTCCCACATGGGACATACCTTTGATGCAAGCAAACGGGGAAACGCCCTGAACGACCACAAATTAACCTTCATTCATACAACAGCATCAGCCTAGCGTAACGGAGTGGGACCGGCACCATAAAAGCCGGAGACGTAATGCCCTGACGTGATTCAGGGGGCGGTCGGTTGAAATACCTGACCTACGGGAGACAAACCCAGCCTTAAACGAAGCTCGCCACTGAACGGCGCATGAAAGGCAACAGCGGACATATCAACCGTTGGCGATAGCAAACCATGAGCGACTGTAATGCAGCTAGAAAAGTAGAATTCTACTTTCTCTAACGGTCTCAAGCCCGAACCAAATGCAGATGAGAAGTCAGCTTAACACACTAACCAGAGTGAGCATCCACATGAAACAGACATTCGGACAGTGGCAGAATACGGTCGATATGGAAGTCCGTAGCCACTTAGGAACTCAGGCCTCATGCATAGGCATCTACACCTATGGCTACAATGACGTAGCAAAACGCAATGACCTTGCCCCTCACCCGATGGGGGAGCCTGACCAAGCCCACAAAAAGGGCATTCAGGCAAAGCAATACGCCGTTCATATCGCCACTGTACTGATAAACGCCTGTTGGTGCAACTAGCTATGACTGGAAGGCAAGCCATCGAAAAGATACAGGCTCTGACTGGCTGTATCGTCTACAACCTTCTACCCGCTGACGAAGCGGGTTTTGTGTATCTGTACACGACCAATGATTACGAAACATTCAGACTAATTGACCTAAAGCCATGATTTCAACCAACACAAACAACGTTTCTGTCACTGCTCAATGTAGCGTCTTTACCGTAGACGGTGATAGCTATTTCGGGACAGCCCACTATCTGGTAGCCGGTCAGCACATCATCGTATTAGGCCACCACGTAGAAACCAACAGCGATTGGGAAGGCGATGAAGCCAACAAGGACGAACCGCTGTTCGAGGCACTACTGAAAGAAGTAACGACCCTGAAACGCCCGATTGTGGGTGTTCTGCCAGCCAGCCGAGTGGATTTCGGCCAATAAGCAAAGCCTTTCTATCTATAGCCCATGAGCACAAACACAACGTTCGACCACGCTTCACATTGGAAAGAGGTCGAAGCTAAAACCACTACCCTTACCCCTCACCAGCAAAGTTGGATACAGAGCATAGTCGGCAAACTAAGCGCTGAACAGGTAAGCGCCGAAAACTACACCACAGAGCGGGCAGAATACGAGTTAAAGCCCTGCGTTGCAGGTGGTAAGCTGATAATGGTGTTACATGAACATGAAGACTTGATAAAAGCGTGCCTGATGCCGGAAGCCTACTTCGAGCAGCGTCGGCAAATGGAGGCTAACGCGCTACCTACCATCACTATAATATCTGCCTGACGATGATACCCGGCACGTATCGAAACGCCCGATTGGGCGTCGCAGAAGCCAAACGTTTAACTAAAACATAACAATTATCATGTTTTACCTCAACTCGAAAGTAAAGCCCCTGAGCGGCGACGACCAAGCCCTGTACGAGAATGCTGTTGCCAATGTGGACTCTATCGCGCGCCACACGTACACAAAACGCGAATCAAGTGCCATATCGGCGATTTACCACAAGTACGTGGACAGGGTAAAACCAGCGTTATATGCGTCCTACGTGAAGAACCAGCGGTATCTGGATAATAAGCGGCCAACGGGCGCACAGGCAATGCACGCGCTGTTAACTGCCTATTTGTACTTCGTGAACCAAGGGAACTGCACCGATGAAGACATGAGCACCCTCCTGTGGTCTGAGTGGGAGTCTGTTGAAGAAAGGCGGGAATTGTTACGGGCGATGTACGAGTACCAACCCACGATTCACCCACTTGACCTTAGTCAAACACTCACCACCTGCGAACCCGTCTAGCCTTACCCAATCCTACCCATATCTGTGCCTTACGGGCCTGCTAGTCATAGCAGGCCCTTCTTTTTCAAGCATATCTATCAACTATCAGCATGAACGTTTCAGACATCACACCGGCCCAACTGGCCCGACTCACCAGCGACTTCAACCAAATGGCTAAACAGCCGGTACAGGTTGAGATTATCTCAGAAACCGCTTACGCCTACGGCACTGAATTGGCCGTATTACGGATATGGTCTAAGTACAAAGCCAGCCCTAAAACGGCTTACGGCTATTCGACCAACCTGAATACATGGTTCTTTTCGCTGACTCTTGGCCCTGCAACCGAAGTGAGCGTTTGGTCAGACCAAATAACCAGCATCCGTGAAGCGTCTGCAAAAGCTATCCTATCCCGATTGGAGCAGGAACAGGACTGTACGCTGTACCTACTGCCAGCGTGTGAAATTCTTCACACCGATGGGGCATTCACCTACGCTTTACGTGGGATTGAGTCGTTAGGGGCCGAACTGGAAAGCCAGATTCAGCTGAGTTACGATGATGGCTCGTTCGATGTCGTTTGTGATTTGACCGACCTGTCAACCGACGCCCTTGTTCACCTAGCCGAATGGATTCAGCAGCCCGTTCATCCGTCTGTTGAGGCAACGCTCGATGAAGCCCTGACCGAAGCCGTTGACACGTTCATGGACCTGTATGCCGATGTCATTGCCGCCAATGGACTGGACATTAAAGCCGTGTTCGACTGGTGGTCAGAAAATGACTACAAATGGCCCCACACCAAGTTTGAGGCGCTTAAGCAAGCAATTGCCCAACGAGTTCTAGCCGCATAGATGATGAAAAAGCAGACTAAACACGTTGTCGGGTACTACCACTACCCATCCTGCATTATCGTCGCCTACAACGACGTAGTAGAAAAAGGCGATTACATGCGACTGGCCCGTATGTCCCATAATGGGCGAACCATCACCTACATCAAGAAAGACCTGCCCCCGGAAGTCAGGGGCGAAATTGAAGCCTACGCCAAGACACTACACACGCCTGACTTGTCCATCAACCTGACCATAGAGCAGATTGATAACGCTTTGAAAGGCATGTTTTTTCTCAACACAGAAGCCGTTGCCCTTTTGGCAGAAGCCCAGCGGCGCGAGTACGTGGTCATTTTAAGCGCCACCCAAGCGCAATGGACAGACGAGGGATTGAAGAAAGCCAGAACCGAATTAGCCTAGCCGATGGGACAGCAGACCAACGCCTTCAACGTACCCAAAAGCCGGGCCACGTTCGAGCAACACCTGTTGCAGCAGGCCATGAGCCAGAACGAGAACATTACAACCTCAGTGGCCGACCGAGCCGCCGAGCAGCGCCGCCAGAAGCTGGCCGAAACGCGCGCGAAAAAGCCAGTCAGTAACACGCCACAGCTATTCAGCGAACCCACAACCCCAACCAATCAAACCAGCATATTCTAGCCGTTATGACCCTATTCGATGAAGTTCTACCCGTAGCCGCCCAGCCGGTTGATTACACTGGCTACAACATGGCCACCACCTATAACACGGTTAACGACGTGTTTATCAAGAATCCGATCAGCTACACCGAAGCCAACGGGACGATCAATTACTTTAAAATCAAATGCCCCACCAGTTTCACGGCGGCGCTGATGAATCCGAAGCAGTACGCTGAACTCTCTGGCGCACTACGTGCGGCCAACATCCGCCACTCGTCTGAGTTCTATCCGGCTGGCTACTTCGATTATAAGAGTAAGGAAGTGTGGTACAGCATCACGGTGGATGCACCAGACTTTGACTATAACCTTGACGTTCGTTTGCTACAGTTCGGTTGTAGTTATGGGAAAATCAGCATTAACGGACACGTGTTTCGTATCTCACACGGTGGGGGCTCTGGCCAAACGGATGAAGGGCAACCTACTTGGACTGAGTACACTGGCAACTGGAATATCGTCGGTCAGCCGGTCGAACTGATTCGGCTCATTCTCGCCAGCCGCAAGCAATACTAATCGGTACTTCTACCGCTAACCTGCCCCGGCGCTACCAACGTCGGGGCTTTTCATTTCCAGACCATGAACACAGCGTACCTACAAGACAAGGTGGACAGCGTTCGCCAGCAGCACAAGCAATCACCCAAGCAAATGGCTGGCCTTCGAGCGGTCATCTGTTTAACGGGGGCACACGTTCAGATACAGTACTGGACAGCAAGCGAGATTCAGCAGCGCACTATTCGCACCCACGGTCAGACTTTCAATTACATCGAACGGCTGTAACCATGCACTCAATTCTTCGCTATCGCTGGTCACTGCTACGCTGGGTGCGTCGGCACTGGCCCCTGATTGAAATCGCCCTGGCATTCGCTTCTGTGCCGGTTATCTGGCTTCTGTTTCACCTCTATTATCACTGATTATGAAAGCACTTAGAAATCTGTTGGAAGCCCTTCTTTGGCTGGTGCTAATTGTGGGGCTTTTCATGGGAATGGGGTACGTGCTCCAAGGCACAGACATTAAACTTCCAGCCTCAGAAAAACGGGCATTCGTTGACCGTGGCCTTATCTGGATGTACGGGACAACAGGCGTTGTAGCCTTTTTGGCAATCTGCGGTAACTGGCTTATCAAAAAACTCGCCTAATGCTTATGAACTCGGCAATCAAATACGGCTATTGTCCCGGCTGCGGCCAGCCACACGCTGACATCAAACTGGAAACGACGCTGTGCGCTCCTTGTGAAGTGACACACTCCCCTGAGAATCGGATGCGTGAATACGTAACGTATTGTGAAACCTACAACACGTACCCCAACCGGGCCTTCTATGAGGAATGTAAGCAGAAGTTAAGCCAGCCTCAACCCCAAAACTAACCCCGGCAGTCGTCGGGGTTTTTTCATGCCCGAACTCGTCAAGAAACCGTCGCGCAGCCGCCAGATTGGCCGGTTGGCGAAGAAACTGCAAACGCAGCTCAACCGGGTGGCGCAGATGAATCTACAGTCGGACGCGCGCGGCACCCTCTACCTGACCTACGAAGACATCCCGGCCCCGATTTGGGATGCCGCGCTGGCCAAACTGCGGCCACCCAACAACACGCCCAGCGACCAGATTGGCCACGTATTCAGCGTGGGCCGCATTACCGTTTTCTTCTGTCTCAACTAATCAAGATGCTCACAACAACCAACCACGTACCCTACACGGTACAACAAACACCGAAGGGACAGTATCTGACCCTGTTCCCTATCCAACATATCCACAACGGTAAGGCACTCATTAAAGCCTCCGACGAAGTGCGCCAAATGTACCCCGATGCCCTGTTGGCCGTTGAGCCAACCGTGTGCGTGAGAACCAACGAGGCACTGATTGCACAGACCGACCGGGACGTATTTGTCTTTATGCTGAACCGCCTGCCGGAACAGCTACTGGTAACGGCCCGTATACAGGCCGTGTACGGCTCAGGCCGCGCTGTTCACATGGGTAAGTTACCCGATGCGTTCTGCCCTGAACTGACGCTTTTCCGGCGCTATGAGGAACCGATTCGCGCCGAGCAACGCGGCACCACAACGATCGGTGAAGTCTTTGACACCTACCAGTTCAGTTTCCCCCCAACGCGCTGGACGGTGTTGGGCTTCGTCGCAAGTGCTGGCATCGTGCTGGCTGCACTCTATAAATTCTATCACTCATGATTACGACACAAACGAAAAACACCCTGTTGGCTGGCCTGTTGGCTATGGTCAGACACCTTAGCCAGCACCCATTCATGGGGCTACCTGCCCCCGACCGGATTAGCGCCACCAACTTGATTAACGTCAGGGAGTTGAGCAAATTGATGCTCAACGGTTGGAGTGCCGAATACGCCCTCCGCATAACGCCAGTGGTCAATGATCAGCAATATCTGCACAGTTCATTGCACTGGACGTTTCCGCAAGCCTACTACAGCATCCTGTTCACCGCGCGCGCGCTGCTACTGATGCGGGGCTGTTCTGTCAGCAACGACGAGTTAGTAGCCAGAAAAGTGGCCAGCATGGTAGTGAGTGGACTCTACCCGCAAGGCTTAAACTACTACCTGACGGGCACCCCCCACGATTACAACGCCAAACGGCTACAGGGCGGGGCGGCGTTGTTTTCGGTGCTGACCCAAACGCGCGACAAACAGCTTAAAAAACAAGGCAATCAGGTTCAGACCAACCCCAAAACGGCAATGCGGTCACCGCGCACCGGGGAAGTATTAGATAAGCTGGGACCGGAACACTATAAGGCACTGGCTGACCAGACCGGTCCGACGTGCTTCTTCAACGTGCTGCACCGGCTGCGTATTTCCAGCAACCAGCCGAACCCGGACGTACTGACCACCGACGAGTTGGATGTGCGCGAACTACACGCCTGTCTGGTCGAGCTGGTCAACCGAATCAATCAGGTACACGAGGCCTATCTAGCCAAGGCGCTCGGCCTTGATAACTACCAGACGCTGGTGGCGGGGTTACCGGGCTACCTGAACGAATCCTTTGTCAACGAACGACTCAACACCCTTATCCCCATTCTGGCCAAATGAACTCAGAAACCAACACCAACACGCTCGACATTCTGACCCAGCCCATTCAACCCGAAGAAATTGAGTGGCGGGTTCAGATGCAGACCAAAACCGGCAAAATCATCGTCGTCCCCTACATCACCAACCGCTGCGTGATGGAGCGATTCGACCGGCAGTTTGGTTGGGCCAACTGGCAGAATGAAATTACCGAGATTCAGGGCGGGTTTCTGTGCAAAGTGATTGTGACCATTCCGGCCACCGACACTACGCCAGCCCAAACGCTGTTCAAAATGGACGGGGCCAGCCGCACCGACATCGAACCGGTGAAAGGCGGGATTTCGGATGCTATGAAGCGGTGCGCGGTTCAGTTCGGGCTGGGCCGTTCGCTCTATAACTACCCGCGCGTGATGATTGACACGCCCGACAAGTTCATTCCTGATTGGGCCAGCCAGCAGTTAGACGTACTGGTGAAGAAGATTAACGACGGTAGTTACCGGGGCGGTGATATGGTCGTGCTAAAAGCCTCTTATGCCAAATCATGAGCGCACCACCTGACGCGCTAGTCTCGCTCAGTATGGCCCTAAACGCCAAAGCGTGGATTCAGCACCACCTCAACCAATTGCCTCCTTTGCCGCATCAGTACGTTGGTCAGGAGGCAATTTTATTTCAATGCCCGTTCTCCAAATCGCCCCTCGTCAGCATCCGCCCCCGTCAGGGCGGCGGCTGGATCGGCGTACTCGACAACGGCCTTCTGGCCGATCTGAACGACAACGCCTACGCCATCGCCCAGGCACTCAACTCCGGCCAGTTTAAACCTCAAGCACCATGATGTTTTTTTCTCGTAAAAAGCGGCAACGTACCTAAACGAAAATGAGCCAACTCGACTTATTCACGCCTGCCCTTACCGATGGTGAATTGCCACCCGTTGCCCTGACGCCCGAAATTGAATCGTTGCTGGCCAAGAATGCCCCCGTAGCGATTGGGGTAAGTGGTGGCAAGGATTCAGGCGCTGCGGTTTGGGCTGTGGTCAACCACCTCAACCAGATCGGCCACACCGGCCCGCGCCTGCTGATTCACGCCGATCTTGGCCGAATCGAGTGGGCGGATTCGCTGCCGATCTGTCAGCAACTGGCCGATCTGTTTGGGCTGGAACTGGTCGTTGTGCGTCGGCCTGCTGGTGGCATGGTGGAGCGGTGGATGAGTCGATGGGATGGCAATTGCACCCGTTATGCCGATCTGGCCTGCGTCAAACTGATTATGCCGTGGTCAAGCCCAGCCAATCGGTTCTGCACATCGGAGTTGAAAACGGCGATCATCAGCCGTGAACTGACCCGCCGCTTTCCCGGCCAGCGCATTGTGTCGGTGTCAGGGATTCGTCGGCAGGAAAGCAGTAAGCGCGCGCAAAAGCCCATCTGTTCCGAGCAAGCTCGACTGACAGTAAAAACGCTGGGTACGTCGGGCGTAGACTGGAATGCCATTATCGAGTGGAAGCTGGACCACGTATGGAACTGCCACAAGTGGCACAACCTGCCCATCCACGAGGCTTACAGTACCTACAATATGACGCGGGTAAGCTGCTGCTTCTGCATCATGTCGTCCCTGCCCGATCTGCTGCGGTCAGCGGGCTGCGAAGCCAATCAGGACGTATACCGCGAACTGGTCGATCTGGAAATTGCCTCGACCTACGCCTTCCACGAAGATACCTGGCTTGGCGACGTGGCCCCGCACCTGCTGACCGATGAACAACGAACAGCCCTGAGTGGAGCCAAATACGCCGCTCGTCGGCGTGAACTGGCCGAATCCCGCATTCCTGAACATCTACTCTTTACGGAAGGCTGGCCAACGCGGATGCCCACCTACGACGAGGCGGTACTGCTGGCTGAGGTTCGGCAGGAAGTAGCCGACACGGTGGGCCTGACTATCGGTTTCACCGACCCGGCCTCTATCCTGCAACGCTACGCCGAATTGATGGCCGAGCGGGCTGAAAAGCAATTCTTAGCCGACTGGACCGAAGCCAAACGCGAGTTAAAAGCCCTGAACAAACGACTCAAAGAAGCTTATGAAGAAGCCAATCAAACAGTATAACCTGTTTGGTGGGGTTGATCTGGTGCAACCGACTGAGCCAAAACCCAGCCCCGACCTGAAACAACTGTCAGGCTCCAGATACGCCCAATATGGACTGGACGATATAAAGGAGCCCGCCGATAAAGGCGAAACGATTAGGCAACTATTCGACCCTTGGCTGTGCGTCGATTTTCCAATAACGGAACCCCACATCTACCTATGCTTCGGCTCCTTCGCGCTGAGCGGTCGAACGGTGGCGGCATTCAGCCAGCAACAACCCATCGACGGAATCACCGAAACGGAGTATTGCTTCAAATGTCGGGAAGTACGCGCGCGGCTCCACTACCATGTGAAGGGCGTTACTACTAACTATTTCGGTGAGCCCTTCGAGCCAAATCTTGGTGTATGTCCTGAATGCATCGAATGGGCGGCTGACTATCTGGCCCGACGTGCCGACGAGCAAGCGGCCAAGCTGGCCGAACCGCCACCGCCGCCACCTACGGGCACCCAACTTAGTCTTATCTAATTTCTCACAATCAACCCCCAATTACACAGCTATGGCATTGCCTATCGCAACCGCTGAACGCATCGTCAGCGACCTCAAATCCCTGCTTCCTAATCTCTCAGCCACGATTGTTAAGGAAGATTGTCACATCAAAGGAACTGCCGATAACCTGACGCTGACCGGCACGAATCTGGTCAGGCTGGGTCAGGTTGTTGGCCCCTTCAAATTGACTATCAAACGCTCAGGGGCGAAAGTCTCGATCACTATCAAGTAACCGATGGTAAGGACATTAATGTCCTTACCATCCATCCCCTAGATATATGAAATTCATTGTCTCATCTTCGGTTCTTCTCAAGAACCTACTGAACCTAAGCGGCGTGATCGCCGCCACTCCCATCGTGCCCGTCCTCGAAAACGTCCTGCTGCGGATTGAGGATGGTCTGATTACCGTTACGGCGTCTGATTTGCAGCTAACCATGACCGTACAGGTTCCGGTGGATGCCTCCGCCGATGGCTCGGTTTGCATACCGGCCAAGTTGCTGCTCGATGTGCTCAAAAGCCTGCCTGAGCAGCCCATCACCATCCATATCAACGCTAAAACCTTTGCCACTGAAATCCTGACGGATAACGGACGTTTCAAACTATCGGGCCAGAATCCAATCGACTACCCCAAACTGCCCAAGGTGGCCGCCATTACCACGGTTGAACTTCCATCGGGTACGCTACTGGATGCCATTACCCACACCGCCTTTGCGTGTAGTAACGACGATCTGAAAGCGGCTCAGACTGGCGTATATGCCCTGTTCGCTCCATCAGGTACAACGTTCTACGCCACCGATGGCCACAAACTCGCGCGCTACACCCGCACCGACGTACAGGCCCTTACCGAAAGTTCGTTCATCATACCCCGAAAAGCGATGGCCCAACTAAAAACGGCCCTTAGCGAAGGGGTTCCGGTGACGCTGGAAGCCAACCAATCCCATGCTTCCTTTTCGTTTGGCTCGACGCAGCTCATTACCCGGCTGATCGACGAGGTATACCCCGGCGTTGAGGCGATGATTCCGACGACCAACACCAATGATTTAGTTATAGGCCGCGCCGATCTGGTCAACTCGTTGAAGCGAACGATGATCTGCGCCAACCGCACGACGCACCAGATCAGACTGTCGTTGAAGAAAAACACGTTGACAATCTCAGCGGAAGACCTCGACTACGCCAATGAGGCCAGTGAAGTACTGCTTTGCGAGTACGAGGGCGACGATATGGAGATTGGTTTTAACGCTAAAATTCTCACTGATCTGGCCACTACGCTGTCAGCAAAGATGGTCACGCTGTCGATGTCCACCTCAAACCGACCCGCGCTGCTCACTCCGGTCGATAAGGACGAACACGAGGCCATTCTGATGCTCATTATGCCCTTGCAATTGAACGTGTAGCGCGCGCCAGTACCCAATTAATTCATTCGTTTTCTCACCCAAAGCAGTCCGCACGTCGGGCTTTTTTTATGACGTTTTTTCAACAACTCGCCGCCCTGAATCTGGTCGGCACCCTCAATTTTTCGGTAACGAAAGTGGGCGACAAGATGACCGTATCGGTTCGGCTCGATAACCCATCCTGCGGCGATGCCGCGCGCAATCAGATTCGGCCCCTTACGTCCACTGGCACCCCTGTTGAACTTGATGCCGGTTGGTTTGACGCGATCACCAAGCCGATGCAATCCGCATCGGGATTGATGGTCGATATGGAAACCCATCAGAAGTCACTCGACAAAGCGCGGCAGGATTCAGCGATGAATAAGTCGAACGGCACCAAATCGACTACGCCTACCCCTGCCTCAAGTGCAGCTAGTACCCCTGCCAAACCGACCACGACGGTAATCTCCGCTGTCGATAAAAAGACGCAGGTGTACATGGATGCCATGCAGAAGGTCGATAAGCTACGGGAGGAAGGCCGGTACATGGACGCGCTGTCCGAGTTGCCCAAGAGTAAGGATTACCCCAACAACAAGATTCTGGAAAAGCGACGTACCTGGCTGGCTAATATGGCAATGGGCGGGGTGCTGATTCCTGATCCGTGGCCGATTGATCCCGCCACCGAGAAACCCGCTGCGGCAACAGCAACGCCCGAAACTCCGGCACCAGCACCAGCCCCCACCGTCGAGGCCGGGCCAGTGGCGACCGATAATCCGGCAGATGCGCCTGACGAGTCAGCCGACGACGACAAAGAGCCGGAGGAAAATCTGGACTCACCCCTTGTCGAAGAAACCATTTAATCACCTTTTTTTCAACGCAAAGCGATGTTAGTAAACACTGATTTAGTCCGAAAATTTGAGTTCAAAAAGAACAACGAAACGATTGTAATCGACGACCCCAACCCTGATTTGAGTACCGGGGCCGTGCAGAACCATTTGGCTGGGCAATACCCCGAACTGCTCACCGCCAAGCTCAAAGGGCCGGAAATTAAGAATGACGCCTTTGTCTACACGTTTGAAACGACAATGGGTACCAAAGGCTAATTGCCCCTGACTAATCAACCCTGATTGAAACCAATGAAACGCAGCCAAAAAGCGGCAGCGCGGACACCCGCAGCGGGTGTCCGCGTGATTGCCCAAAAACCCGACTATACAGTATGCGCACTGCACAATCACCTCGGCGATCTACTCGCTCGGTTCAACCAACTTCAGGACGCCGCCACCGTCAATCGCCTGCACCCCCAGTCCCAACCATTAGACCTGCTGGCCCCGCCTTTCTGACGCAGCCCATTTTACCTATCCAGTTCCAATCAGATCGCATTCAGGATAGTTATGGCCGGTTTTACAAGAAGTCCGGTCCAGACGATCAGGCCAAAGAGGTCGCCGAATATTATGCTTCACTGGATCATCTGGCTAGCCTATATAACTTTCAACCGCGCAACTGTCGGGATATGGCTTACCCGATGAATATCGGATTGAGCTTTATAGCGGCTCGTCAGCAGCTAAAAGCGATCAAACCTGACCTGACGCTAGTACTGGTGGCTCAATCTTACAAAGACGAAAAAAAGTACCGTGCCACATTGGCTACGGTGCAGGCAGAAGATACAGATATATCGCTCTACAACGTACCGGTTCGCCCCTACCAACGCATGATCGGAGATCGGCGGCAACGTCAGCGATTGAGATTACTAGACAGCCTGTTTGCCTTTCTGTATCGCCGGGTTGCCTTCCCATATTGTGGGCCTGACGACTCAAGCTACTTTGATGACATACTAAGCTATACCATCGACGAAGATGGGATATATGCATCAGAGCGCGACGCTGAGGAAGAATACGGTGATCACTACAAAGCGGCGAAGCGTAAAGTTTTCGATATACGTCGGCTGTGTTTACAGAGCAAGAAGCGCTTCAATCATGAGTATCACGTACAGCAACTCAGTCAACGGGTCAATTCATTCAAACCAAAATCAGAGCTTGATCAAGACCTCTTGATCGCCGCTCAGAAACTGGTGGAAGTTGAGTGTCATTTCCCGCACCATTCGTTTAAGATGGCAACTGACAACCACCATCTTGAGATTAAAGACCGGGCGGAGGGTACCATTTTCGTTGATCAAATTGCAACATTCGTCTGGTCAGATAACGACGAATTCTATAGCCTTTACACGCAGTTTCTCGATGACGAGATGAGTAGTGGCTGTGATCAGGAACCACTGCAATCTGTACAGGTCTTTGACTCACCGCAAGCCAAAGACATCCACGCTGACTATCAAGAATATTACCAACTACTGCTGGACGCCGTCGGCGATCTAGGTGCAGTACTATCCCGAATGGATCATGGAAAATGTGAATAAACTGTTTCTGGATTTCGCTATCCCCAAATTTATCCTGTTGTTCTACCAGCAGCCGAATAGCTACCAACAAGATCAAGACGATGACGGATCATTCTATGTCGAATCCTGCGACATAGACCCTGTAACGGGTCTGATGAGGAATCACCACCCACTGGCTGTGGAAGAATCGCAGGCACTGGGCAAACGTCTGAACGCCTCGCATGACCGAATTACCGGCTTTCTGCTGCCCAAAGGGCTTTTGCCAGAAAACGTATTGTACCTAAACCCACGCGGGGAAGGGAAAGTAATCTGGTACACCAAACCGGGGAAACGTACCCTGTATTTTAGCGATTATCGTAAAATTAAGGATGGAACAGCCCATGTACCTGGGCTACTTTGGTGCGCTACTGCCACCACCTTGCGTCTATTCGCCCTCAAGCCGGGTGTTGTCGAAGGCCGACCGGCCTCTAACACCCAGTTATACTACGCCCCCTTTTACAATACAAATTCGGCTGGGGAAGTGTGCCAGGGCGATGTTGACATCGACGTGACGGGGGAGTCTACGCTTGAGGATTTTATCACAGGATGGGAGCGGTTTTACTTCGATAGTCGCTTTTCCCACCTGAGTGGCAATCTACCCATTAAAGGGAATCTGGATGAACTGTGGAACAGCCTGATCGGTACAGAAACGCCATTCCCCCACGACTTAATGATCTCGACGAAACTCACACTAAAAGACCTACTGGCATGACTTCGGTACATCTTACTGCTAAATACCTGATTAGCCCTCAAAACCCCATTACAGTCAACCTTATCGGCGCTGGCGGCACCGGTAGTCAGGTGTTGACTGCACTGGCCCGAATGAATGTAGCCATGCTGGCGCTTGGCCACCCCGGTCTGTATGTATGTGTATGGGACCACGATACGGTCAGTCGCGCCAACATGGGCCGACAGTTGTTTGCTCAGTGCGAGGTTGGCCAGCACAAGGCGGTAGCTCTGATTAACCGCACAAACCGGTTTTTCGGCACCAATTGGAAAGCGATTGCTCACAAGTACGAGAAGGCTAATTTATGGCAAAGCCCCTTCGCGCATGGGTCGGCGAATGTGACCATTAGCTGCGTCGATACTGTGGCTGCCCGTTTCCAGATTGCCGATACGCTCAAAACCCTTAACGTTCATGAGGACCACCGCGACCGCCCCTATTACTGGATGGATTTTGGGAATAGCCTCACCAGCGGGCAGGTCATGCTCTCAACTGTTGGCAAGCACAAGCAACCGGACTCCAAGAAATTCAAGACGGTAGCGCATCTTCCGTTCATCACCGACGAGTACGCCGACGCGCTGCGGAACACAGTCGAGACAAACGAACCCTCCTGCTCACTGGCCGAAGCCTTGGAGCGCCAGGATTTATTCATCAACCCGACGCTGGCGCAAATGGGCTGCAAACTGCTGTGGAACCTGTTTCGGGAAGGTATGACACCCAACCGGGGTTTCTTCCTGAATCTGGCTGACTTCCGCTCGATGCCCTTGCCGGTATGACCCCACCCCTCCTATCCGATCTGCACCAGCAGACACTTAAGAAACTACTGGCCAGCCTGACGATTCCCGATAAACCGGCGTACCTCGTCGTCGGGCTGGCCGCGCGCAAAGCGGAGGTACTGGTTAAGCTGGCCATCACGGATGCCGCCTCGTCCGTCGAAGAAGATATTGCCCACACGCGCCGGGAGCAGGCCGCTATCTGCTTTCCCGACTTCGACCGTATTCTACTTTACCGTCGCAACGGCTCAGGTACGTTGGACGACATCACCAACTAGCTATGGACATTATACTGATTTCGGGAATAGAATTTCCAGCAAACTGGCAAGCGACAAGCTGGGCACCAGCCCATTGTGGTGGCTTTACCAGCTACTACGCCAAAAATGTGCGAGGTATGGTCTTCGAGGTTCGGGTATGGAATGACGGAACATTAACTGCGCGCTAATACTATGGGACCGAACACCTTTCTTGGCCTGCTGCATAACGCCCTGACGCTGGGCAGTACCGCCAGTGAGCCGGATGAACTACTATGGGCATCCGATAACGATTTCCCGGTTCATACCATCGCCCTGACCGAAACAGAGGTCAAGGGCTGGGAGGCTAAAACCGTCGATGGACGACCGGTACGCCCCGGCTCCTACATCGGCGGTCAGTTGCGGACGCTGGCCTTCGAGCCGGTGTTCCTGGATGATCTTGGCGAGGACTCGCTGACGGCCGCGCGCTGGCTGGGCCTGTTTGCGCTGTTCGGTGAGGTCAATCTGCGACAGCAATGCATATTCCAGCGTCCCACCGATCAGCCCGACGAGTACGACTTTTACCTGCTGGCCCATATCGGCGGCGAGTGGGTAGGTCTGAAAACGAAAGTTGTCGAAACCTAAACCCACACACCATGCAACCTTTTCCCCTCCAGTGGCCCCTTGGGTGGCCGCAGTATAGTCAACGCCCTAAATCGTGGTCAGTGGCCAAGCTGGGTACGTTAGCCTTCGAGCGCGACGCCGTGCTGAAAAAGCTGAAACTGCTGAAGGTAAACCGCTACGTACTGACCTCGAACGGGCGTACCGACAAACGGGGTAAACTCGTCGATGGCGCCGGGCGGCTCTCTGCTCCGGGCATCGCGCTTTATTTCTACTACATCAACGGTTGGTATGTGGTCGCAGCGGATCAGTATTCGACGCTGGCGGGCAATCTGCGGGCCGTGCGCGAGGTGCTGAACTCGCTTCATACTGTCAGCCGCTACCATTCCACAACCCTGATGCAGCGGCTGCTGGGTACGTTACAGGTCGATATACAACGGCTGGTGGATCGCTCAGAACCCATCAAGGCACAACCGATACAGACACCGCCCGCCGCCAGCAAACAGCCCGAACAACCTGCTTGGGTGAAAACGCTGGGTCTTGATGGGACCAAGAAGCTAACGTTTGCGGCGGTACGATCAGCGTATAGTAAGCTGTCGATGGATGCCAACAGCCAGAAACGACGAGACGCACTAGTGAAAGCGTACGAGCAGGCCGCGCGGCATTTTGGCCATGCGATGTAACAGTGGCGCAGGAATTGGCGCGTCAACTGCACAGAATGAACAATAAGTGCGACTTTTGCGCTTATTCCGCTATATGAGTACCGATCTTCCCATGAGTAAAAAGCAAGCCAACCTCTACGTCCGACAGGACACCATCAACCGGATTTACCAGTTGGCTGATGAGCTAACCGATCCGATACTTCGTCTCCGCCCGTCGGACGGGCAGGTGATCGCACTAGCCACCAATCTGTTTCAGAAACACGTAGCTGTGGCGGCAACCCTGCAACTACCAGATACGGAGGTCAGCTACAGCGATAAACGGTATCGGCTCGACACGACCACGATTGAAAAGATCGACGCGCTGAAAGAAACGTTGAGCCTAAGTGGCCGTGGGGCGATCGTAGACCGGGCCATTTACTTCTTTAACAAACAACACGAAGCCCAGCAAGCCCGAAAAGGAACGGCGACAGCCAGTGCCCATTGAGTGCGTCTTACCGACTGAATGCCCACGCCCCGGCCCTCGCCGGGGTTTTTCGTTTTTAGGCGAAAACGCATCGAACACATCACCAACCAATACGCCGATGGCAACACAATTAAGCCCTGAGACAATGACGCCCGAGCACGAAGGGCGCGCGGTCACCTACGTACCTCGACACGCCGAGGGTGATCTGAGCCACGAAGATTGTGAGCGTGGCAAGATTATGCACTGGAACCACTGTGGGGTGATGGTCGATTACAGCCGCAACCAATGCCGGACTGATTACAAAGACCTCTATCTCGATTTCTGATGACACCCGACCAAATCACCCTGGAACACGCTCGGCTGCTCGACCAGCTCGATCGCGCGCGCGCCCTGGCCAGCATCCTGCACATGCCGGGGTCACCTGCCTACCATGACGCCATAGCGGCGGACCAACGTACCCTGACCGATTTTGAAACTACTCACGGTCTCACGTCGAGCCAACTTCCTTTCTGATATTAAAACCCAATGAGCTACACCGAAATTTTTGCCTTCAAGAAAACTGGCGAAATCGAATCCATCGCAGAAATCAGGAATTCACACCGTGGCGCTGCGGCAGTATGGTCAACAGTTGAAGATCGCTATCTGCCTAAAAAGCAATACTCTCGTATAGTCCTAAGTGAAATGCAGGATATATGGGATTTATGGAAACGCGATGATGTGAGCTTGACTGATAAGATTGTGCTGTTAAGTACGTTCGATCACGTCATTGTCGAGAAAGAGCATATCCCTCGACTGATCGCGGCGTTTCGCGCTTTTGTTGGCCAAACCAGTCTCCCAGAACAGGCTGATGCTATTGCAAAAATCCAAGACGATCCCGACCTGTGGGCTATTGGTTGGAATCAGACTTCCATAAACAGTGATGACTGGACAAACCTCGGTGGATATGATGAGGAAACGGATGAACCTATACCCTACGATTTTAAGACGGGTGAGTTGCATTGGCGTTTGTTTAGCTTCGAAGAAAAACCCACAAAAGACCAATAACATATGGGACGAGAGGTAAGAAAGGTTGCCGCTGACTGGCAGCACCCAACCGATGAAAACGGCAGACTATCGCCTGAGCAGCTTGAAAAACTGAGGAATCAGACAATGAATAATAATATGTCTGCTATGTTCTGGTCTGGCTTTTCGATAGGAATGTCTGTAGCGGTTATAGTGTTTTTACTTCTCATGCTGTTGCGTAAATGATGAAGTTTTTCTTCAAGAATAATGAACGAGCCACCGATTCAACCTAACGAAACTGAGCGTGTCGTGACAAGCTGGTACGTTCGCCTCACGATCACGAAAGGGCTAATTAACTGGCATTATCAGTACTGGTTTCGCAACGAAGCAGGTGAGTGGATCGACTACCCCGTTCGTGATCGGGGACGTGGTGACTGGTACATCGACCGGGCCGTTGATAAGCTGCTCACCTTGCCCGAACCTGAGCAGCAGACGCTAACCATGCAACAGGTAGGGCCACTGGCCTCAGCGATCCGGCAGCGGTATCAACGGTCAGGCGTGTACCCTAACAGCGGGGTCGGTGGGGGCAAAACACTCAAAGGGGTGATGGCATGGGCCGAGGGGGTTTTTAAGAAATACGGCCCTTGATTGTACTGCCGACTAGACGAGTGTAGACAAAAAAGGTACGTTTGCCCCGCCCAAAACGGGCCTTCTGAATGCATGGGGCCACTTTGTACAGATTTAAGGTACGTTTACCTCACTGCCTGACGAGGGTGAACTGGGTGGTGGTTTCCTTGCCGGTGGGTACGTAGGTGCAGTAGCCACTGCCCAGCGCGCGGCAGACGAGCGTGTTGCCAAACGTCGAGGGCAGTACGTAATTGGTGCACTCCCGGTCTTTCTGTATCGGCCCATACTGATAGACTACGCGCAACACGCCGTTCTCAACCCGGTAGGTGTAGTAATTCGGTGAGCCTGGGCCAGTGACCAACAGCGTTCCATCGGACTTGAACTCGTAGATCGAATGCCAGTTCGGATTGGTATACGCCTCCATGTATTCCCATTTACCAACCAGACTCGTGGCACTCACCGACGTGTCGGCGGGGGCGGGATCGCTGCCTTTACAGGCCAGCACCAGCGTCAGCACCAGTACATACAGGTGTCTCATGCTACTGGGTCCGGATTGGTCCAGAGCGGCTTGATGATACCAATAATCTCCAGATACAGTTTAAACTCCTCTCCTGTCATAGTAGCAATCGGCTTGGTCATCAAGACGGTTTTTACTTCCGCAACTCGTTTCTCATAATGCAGGCGATAGAAACGTTTAGCGACGTCAAGCATCTGCGCACGCTTATCCTTATCTAGAAGAGTTTCATAAAACTTTGGGAAGGCTTTTTGCTCCGTAAGCTCTATCCTTAGATCATCTGTTTTCAGATCTCTAAACAGCGCTGTGTATTGGGTATTTGTTACATCTGAAATAAGCAACCCTATTTTAAAGGCCATAGTCGCTTCGAACTGACTAACATGGCCTCGACTTAAGCTGTCTAACCGCTGCTCGTCGGAAAGGAGGGTGATAATCTGTTCTAGATCGGGCAGGTTTTGAGGAGAAGTAACTTGCATGTGGTATAGAGAGTATTTGACACCAAATCAGCACGAAGTGTAACTAATTTCCAAGCAAGTCAAACAGGCCACCCCGAAACAGCATAATTGTCATTTTACGCAGTCGCTTCTTTTACATTTCATTTATTTCGATAAACGAAAAGCCCCGTTCCTGCATTGGAACGGGGCTTTTCGTGTTTGTAGCTGTCGCTACTTCTTTTTAATCGTTTGTCAGCTGGCCACGGACCACGCGGGTCACTGTGCTAGGCAGGCCTACCCACTTCGAGACAAAATCAGTCGATTTTCGCACGAACGTATCCCCCGCCTGAGCGGCTTTCTTCTCATCCTCTTCGGTCATGTACCGGCCTGCTGCCAGCACCGCATCGACGCCCTGCTGCATGTTCGACAGACTGGGCACCTCGTACAGCTGCTCATTGCCACCAACACCATCGACCTTATTGATGGCGTACTCGACGAACAACGTACCCAGCCCGGGGAACGTACCTGACACGTTACGCAGCGAGTCGAACATCACGCGTTCGGTCAGCTTATCGGCTTCGGGCGGTTCCCCACCCGACAGCATGGCCATGATCACCGACGTACCCGCCGACACGGCGCCGACGTACACGGCGTTGGCCAGCACTCCGTAGCCCAGCGTCTGCAGGAGTTTGGCGCGCGCGGCTTTGGCCTCCGGCGTTCCCGGTGTGGCCTTCGTGTAGCCGATCATCGCCCGAATCACCAGCCCCGCAATTTTCTGCTGCTGGCTGCTGTACATGCCCAGCATTCGGGTAAAGAACTGCTCGGAGAGTTGCATCGGGGTACGTTCGGCCAGCGAATCCGTGTTATAGGTTTCGCTTACCACCCGCTCGGTCAGGTGGGCCACCCGATCCCACCACGCATCGCTGTTCTGCTGTAGCCCTTCGGCCGAGGCCTGCAGCTGCGCCGCCTGCACGTAATACAGGATGGGCGCCCGGTCAGCCCGGCGCATGGCCGACATAAGGCGTTCCCCCGCGAAACTGTCGTACTTCCTGAGCAGCTTCTGCGCGTTGCTGAGCGTCGCGCTGTTGAGGCCCAAATCGTCAAAACTGACGTCACCGACGTGCTGCTGATTGGAGTCGAGTAGCCGGTTGATTACCGCGCCGAAGCGCCGTAGCTGCTTGGCCTTGGCCGCTTCGTCCATGCCCTGACCCAGCAACGCCTCGATGTAGGGCCGCTCGACTGTATCGCTCTCACTAATCAGCCCACCGTGAAGCCCCTGATCGGAGCCGTCGGCGCGTACCGACGCCCCTACACCCGCATCGCGGTATGCCCCGGCGGTTAGCTTGGCCAGCAGGCCCAGCGCCTGCGGATCGCGCAAATGCTGATCCTCAATAATGCCCTGCCCCATCGCCGAGGCGGCCGTGCCCAGCTGTTTGGCAGGCAGGCCCAGGTTGAGCGAGAAAATCGAATTCGTGAACCGGCGCATACCCCGCTCGACGCTCGTCAGGCCGGGGTTGTCCTGCCGAACCCGCATCATGCGCTCCCGGTAGCCACGCAGTACTTCGTATTCGCGCGTCAGGTAGCCCACCAGTCGCGCTTTCTGCGGCCCCTGGTACTTGTTTTCGATGGCGTCGCGCAGGTGCATGACGTTTTCCGACAACCGACCGTATTCCAGCAGATCAGCGACCTCCTGTTCGTAGCGGATCATCGTTTGCAGCGGGTTGCCCAGCACGATGCCCTTCGCTTCACGCGACCGCGCAATCAACCGGCCCGACTTATCGTAGAGCTTCATGCGGCCCTGCGCCTCAGCGCGCGCGTTGGCATCCCCGCCCGTCACCCGAATGGGGTAATAGAACGTCTGGCGGGGCCGGTTTGCCGCCCGTCTGGCCCGGTTCTCGTCGCGCCGGTCGCGGGCTTCCGCCAGCCACTCCTGCGCGCCGGGCGCCAACGCCGGGTCGATGCCGGCACCCGCTTCGGCAGGCTCGATGAGTCGAGGTGATTTACCACCGGTACGTTCGCCTACCCGCTCGAAGGGTTCGCCCGGTTTGAGCGCATTGTTTTCTTCTTCGAGCAGATCCGCTACCTCGTTGACGTTGAAAAACGAAATCAGCGCCTCGTAGCCTTCCACCTCCCCGGTTTTGGCGTCGTTACCCTCCACAAAGCGCGACAGCAGGCGATTGTATTCCGCCCGGGGTAACATCAACGTGTCGAGCCGATCGCGCGCGGCATCGTAATACTGGCCACCGTGGTCGAGTTTTTTCGACAACGTACCATCGGCATCGCGCTCGTAGAGTTCATTGGGACGCGGCTCAGCGTCGAACACGTGAGTTATGCCACCCGTGGGTGACGACCCCTGCTGGGTTTCAGCCAACGCAACCGCTTCCATCACCGTCAGGAGCGGCACCTGCTTTTCGACCAGCACCACCTCACCCGTATTGGGATTGAAGTCATACGACTGCACCCCGATCAGCTGCTCCTCGAAGGGAGCCAGTAGCCGGGCGGCCGTAGAAAGCCGGTCCTGCAGGTACGTTTTCGCCGTACCCGCGCGACGTGATCCTTCGAGCTGCGGTTCATGGATCAGGCGTTTGATGCTGCCCTTCGTGTCGTCGATCAGATCGGCGAACGTAATCAGGTTGGTCCACGACTTGAGCCAGTCTGAGACAAAGTTGGTCAGCCGACCAACGTACCCAGTATCATCACTGCGCTGGCCAAAGCCTGTACTCACTGCATTGGCCAGCGTTGCCTGATCAAGCGTCAGCACCTGCCCGTTCGCCAGATGGTAATGCGTCTGCGGATGGGTATAGGTGAGCTTTTGGGGTGAGGTCAACTCAAAGCCCGTCTGCTCGGCGATCTGTTTGATGTACGACTTATCGGCGTCGGTGTAGTTGACGGGGGACATTTCCCATAAATCGCGCGAAACAGCCGGTTGCTTCAGCCCCTGCACGGTGAGTTGCGTATTGGTCACCGGCGGGTTGCGCAGCTGCTGCTCGGCCACCGATAGCAGGTTGGCCAGCGTCGTGGGTTCGGCCCCCAGCACACTGTTGGCAGACGGGGCGGTCGGCTCAAGGGTCGAGGGGGCCGGATCAGGCGCCAACTGGAATTGGGGTACGTTGCTGGGGGGCGCAGGCTGAGCGCGATTACCCGGCCCTTCCATCAACCCCAACACCTGCCCGGCCCAACGCGCCAGCTTCGCATCGGCTAGTTTCTCATTCGAGGTCCAGCCGATCGCTTTTCCAATTTTGGCAAACAGTTCGTCGAGCCACAGCCGGAACGCCGATTTACGGCCCGACACTTTAAACTGTTCGCCCTTGTCGCCGATCGCCGTTTCGAGCGCTTCGATTTCCAGTTCGGGAGTGGACAGCGTTTTGTAATAGCTGTCGGTACGCAACCGGGCGAAGTAGCCTGAATCGCGCACCAGCGCCACGCCTTTGGTGTACAGATCGGGAAACTTGGTTCGCGCCGCTTCGGCCCACAGGCCGCCGAACTCGTGAAAGACGGAATTCAGGTTTGCCTCGGGCGAGAAATACACCTTGCCCTGCCAGCGGAAGGCGAGCGGTCGACGAGTGGCAAGGCGAGCCCTGTCTGCTGGCTGCAGTCGGCTCAGGCTTTCCTGCAAGGCCTGCCCGTACGCGGCCGGATCGGTGATGGCGTCCACGCCGAAGGCCTGCGCCAGTCGCGCGACAGCCTGCCCAATGGGGGCAGTTGACCGGGCAGGTACGTTCCCCTGCTCGGGAGCCAGTTGGAAAAACGGGCTATCCGGCTCGGCAAACGGGTTGGAGGTATCGCCCAGCGAGTCCATCATGCTAGCCAGCCCGGCATCTTCCTGCGTGGCCGACGTACCTGGCGCGGTCAGGCCCGTAACCTGCTGGTAAAACTGCGCGGCTTTTTCGGCGGTCTGGAACTGGAAACCGGGGATGGCTCCTGATCCCTGAAACCGCGAGTAGTAGCCGCCCAGCGACTTGGCCTTATCCAGCGCGGCGTTGTACTGCTCAGTACTGAGCCGCCCGTTAATGGGCACCACGAACGTGTCCCGTTGATTTTTGGCGTGAAACCCTTTGACGGGTTCTTTCAACGGTGCGTTTTCCGCTGTAACAGAGGAAGCCGCAGCGGTCTGCGGTGCAACAACCGGGACGGCAGCAGCAGCCTGAGCTGCTGGCTGGGCGACTGGCTGCGCTGGCAGTACCGACGAGCGCGTTGATAAATCCACCCGCCCAGCATTTACCCGCTGTACGTCGGCTGAGGTGATCGTTGGCCGTTCAGGCACCTCGATCGTTTCCAACTCATCAAACAGTTCATTGATGTCTTTGACGTCGCGCAGATCAATTTCTTCCACCGACCCCGGATTGGCATCAGGCTGCAATTTATCAAGCACCAGCACCTGCGTGTTGACTGCCGTACCCGCCCGCCCGAACGTACTGCCGGGCAACAATATGCGCGCTGTCAAATGAACACTACTGGTAAGACGCCCCAGTTTTGGGGGCGTATTCACTTCCTCCAACCACTTGTCAAACTTAGTATTGAAGGCGCCGACTGGTACCAGTGCCACCACCCGGCTACCGACGACCGAGTGTTGCTCAATCGCCTTTTTGACGTGCTCCAGTGCCGTTTTACCGGCCTGCCCATACGGCGGGTTCATGACCGTGACCTGGTACTTGTTCACCGGGTTATGATCCTCGTAAGCCTCGTTGAGCTTACGGCCATCGGTCACCAGCGATACTTTACTGAACAGTTCCGACGACGGTTCAATGACCGTTAGACTGGCATCTTCCGGCACCCAGCGGGCAATGGCACCGTGGCCAGCCGAAGGCTCGTTTACGCGGTCGCCTGTTTTGATGTTACCCCACTCGACCATCTTCATGCCCAGCGGTTCAGGCGTGGCAAAGTAATCGACGCCTTCGTAGGCTTTGGTTTTGGCGGTACGTTTGAGTTGTGCGAAGTAGTAGGTTTTTGCCTGATCCCACGGCGAAATCGGCTTGGTGAAACTGCGGTCAAATGCCTTACCGCCCGTACCATCCTTCTCAGAGGGTACGTACTCGGTGGTTGCCTCGAAGCCTTCAATGAACGCCTGCTTCAACCCACGGGCCATTTCACCCATGCCCAAATTCTCAGCGGTACCGGCCCGGCCAGCAATCGTATCAGCAAAAGCCCGACGCTCCCAGTTGGTGCCCGTATTGAAATACACGAACATACTGTTGGAGTCGGGATGCTGGCCAGTCCGGTAAATGCGCCCTTCCTGTTGAATCGAGCGGGTCGGTTGCGTGGGCAGGCCTAGGTTCACCAGCACGCGCGGATGCCTACCCGTCGTATCGTGGCCCGACCAACCCGCGTTGGCCGCCGCATTGACCAGAATGATGTTGGCCTCGGGCTTGGTGTCGTCGTTGAAGTTTTTGACGGTGGCGGTTTTAGCCGTTTTGCTCATGCCTCCCTTTAGGCGAGCCGCCTGCGGGAAGGCTTCGCCCAACGTGTCAAGGGGTGCCCCGTAATCAGCGGCGTTGATCGCGTAGAGGTCCGGTCGACGTTCGTAGAACTCCCGAATCAGCGTGCGAATCGAAATCGATTTTTGGCTACCATACGGGCCAGTCATTACGTTGCCTTCGGGCAAATCGCCGTTTTCATTTTCGAAATGGAACGGCGCAAAGCCGCCCCCTTCCGTGTAATCGTAGAACACGACGACTTTCTTACCCTGATCCAGCCACTGTTGGATGTACGGTATGGCTTCCTTGGCCTTAATGGCTTCCAGTAACCGCTGGCGCTGAAGGTAATTGAACCGCTTTTCCAGCAGATCGATTAGCCCCGTATACCGCTTGTTATCGCCTTCCCGAACGAAGGCCAAACCCTCGTCGATCAACGTACCCACAGCTGACGGGGTGAGCGCAAACAAACGCTGATAGTCTGAATCAATATCCAGTACGCGGGCGCTGGCCACGCCTTCTTTTTGAAGCCAACCGTTGAAATTGCGCTCCATCAGCGACACGTCGACCGACACATCGGGCTGCGTCAGGCGGTTATACCGCATCCGGTAGCCGAAATGCTGCACCATGAAGGCCTCATAGCCCGAGGGTACGTTGTAGGCGGTACTGTCGGATTTTCCGTAGCTGAACAAATAGCCATTGGCCCACTGGATTGTTTCGCGGTAGGCAAAGGGCGTGGCCGATAGAAACACCGCGCGCGGACGGACGGCGCCCTGATTTTCTTTAATCAGGGCTTCATTCGCCTCCAGGTAGTTGTCCCACTCCCGTTCTTTCAGCGATCGTTCCTCGGAGAGTGCATCCAGTTCGGGTTTTAACAGTTCCCGTTGATAAGCCGTATCCCGGCTTCTGAACTGGTCGTCAATCTCTCTGATGCGGGCCCGAATTTCGGAGAGCCGGGCAAACAACTCTTCGTGCTCCACCATCGTCCGATTCCAGGCCGAATCAGGGTGATAGGTATGCACCTGAAACGCTTTTAGGGCACCGGTCACGTCGGCCGACGACGACTGCATGAGGTTGTGCGCTTCATCGGCCAGCAGCAGATCAAACCTACGGGTAGCCAGCGCGTTATTACCGGCAAAATTGGCGTAGGTCGTTACATTGATCCCCGACCCGGCATCTTTCATGTCGTCGAGCGCGCGAATGGTCAGCCCCAGCGCAGGTGCTGACATGACCCACTCGTTCATTACGCTGACATTGGGCACGATCACCAGTGCGCTGGTTTTACCCTGCTTGGCAAAGCGTTTGATGATGCCCAGCCCCAAGAAGGTCTTGCCGGTGCCGGTGCCGTTGGTAAACAGCACTCCGTACCCGTCGGGCTTGGACAATCGCGCTTCGGCAAACTGCACATCTTCGCGCTGGCCATCCATCAGGTAGGGCAACGTGGCGTCAATGTTTGCGCGGTTGCCAACGACAACCTCAATGGATTCGGCCTGCTGCTGAAGGGCTAGCTTTTCTGCACGAGTAAGTGAACGGCCTTCCTGAGCAGCTGCGATAGCTCGCTGCTCTCCGAGTCGGTCAGGCTGAATTCCTGCGTCGCCAAGCGCAGGGCTTCCGCTACGGTCGTCACTTCGGGCAGTGCTGTCCGCAGGGAATAAGCTTCCGAACTCGTTATAAATTGGGTTAGCGCGTGATGTTCTACCAGTAGCGGCAGGATCTGCTGATACGCGCTGATCACCCGGGCGCTGTGTCCCTGACTCGTCAACCAGTCGGATTCCTTCGCCAACGCCTGGCTCAAGGCTTCCGGCGTCGGCTGGTTGAACATCGTTAGTGCCCACTGGCTGAGTAGTGGTTGTTCGTGGGCTATCTGGTTCCACACGGTTAGCGGTACCTGCGTCATTGGGTTGTGTATTTACATCATCAAGGGTAACGGCCCGCACCGTGCGACCGTCATCCATTTTATCAAACGTATCGTCGTCGACGGTGTTCTGGTAGGCACCGTAAACAGATTTCAGCGCCGCCAAGTCGTTTTCGGTCACCGGGCCCTGCAGTTTCACAAAGTCCCGAACCACCGCCGTAAACTTGTGTACACCCTGCTGAAATTTCACCGACAGGTATTCGGCACCGAGGGCCAGAAGCTCGGGGTCGGCAAACGGATTGCTCGACAGATTGCCCCGCATCTGACGCAGCTTTTCCTTTAACCGGGCGGCCAGATCAGCCTCACGCTGGGCCAGTTCGTCGAGTTTATTGACGGGGGCTGGCGTGTCGGTTTGAGCCGGAAGTGAGTCAGTAGTCGCGTTTTGTGGGACAGAATTGCCATTTACTGCGACAGTTGACCCGTTTTCTGCAACAGATGACCCAAACAGCGCGGTTTGTTGCGTGCTGGCGGCAACGGCCTGCTCGATCGCGCGCAGCTTATTGGCCTGGGCGGTTTTCTGCCGCTCGACGAGTGCTGCGCGCTGCTGTTTGGCCCGATCAATCGCCTGACGGGCGGCAGCTTCCGCCTCCAGTCCGGTGGTGTTACCAGCAAACAGATCAGATTGGGTCGCAGCTTTGGGATCGGCCGCAAACAGATCACCCGTCTGCAGCCGGTTGCGGTTTTCGCGTTCAAGCCGGGCAATGGTGCGGTCGGCTGCATCGATCTCGCGTTGCAGGTTCGCCAGTTCAATGTCGAAGGGAGCCGTGGCCTCGGCCGTGCGCGGATCAACTACCGCCTCAGCCGCAATGGCTTCGTCAATTTCTTGGAGCAACGTGGCCGCCTGTAACCCGATGTCGGCGAGTTGTTCCTGCTGATCAGCCGGGCTTTCGTTCCTCGATTCCTGCGCACTAAGGGGCAGATACGAGGCAGTAGCGATCCGGCGATTACCCGCTTGGTCTGTGTATGCATACGAAAAGCCAGGAAGGTTCTTAGCTGAATACGCCGTAGCTACTTTACTACCCGGACTATCTTCCTTAATCTCATAGAAACCGGCCGCTTCCCAATTACCATCAACCAGTATTTCGGAAACAATACCAACGACACGCCCAGTCTTGCGTGTTTTTACACTACTGACAACGTACCGCTGTTCCTCATCAACTTGAAATAGATCGCCTTTCTGAACCGTGGCTAGCAACCAATTAGCAATAGTTGGCCCATCATTGGTTGCAACGACGTCCTCATAACTGCTTTGTGTTGTTACTGTCGGCTGATCACTTGGCGCGACCGAGTTAGTTTCGTTAACTAGGGTGTCTGTTCCGGCGCTTGGTTGTCCGACGGCTTCGGCAGCATTTTCGAGGTCCGCGACCGCAGACTCAAGAGCGACGAGAGTTTGTCCGACGGTGGTACCGCCCCCGGCCCCTGACTCAGTCGGGCTGTTAGTAAGGCCTCCGTCAGCTGCTGGCGCGGGCTTTTGTTGTTGGATGGCTTCATAGATGGGAAGAACACCGGCATGGCCAACGGCCAGATCGGATAAGAAACGGTTAAGTAAAACTAAACGTTCGGGCGTGTAACCCATTAATCCTGAGTTCACGAATGAGTAAACGGCAGAAAACTCATCCAGCAACGGGGCTAGATCGTAGCCCGCCTGCGAGTCCCAGTAACCCAGCGTGCGCATTTCTTTGAGCAGCGCCTCGACTTCCTCATCGGAATAGCCGTTGACCAGGTCGAGTACGTCGCGGGTTTCGGCGGCCAGCAGATCGGGGTTTTCCTGCCATTGGGCCGCTACCTCGGGGTCGAGTTCAGCCAGCACGTCGGCCTGCATCTGGGCCGCCGCCTCATCGGCCGCGCCTTCGTCGGCATACTCCCGCAGTTGCTTACTCGGGGTGTTATCGCCCTGAAAGCTTACCACCATATCAATCAACTGCTGCTCCAACTCGTCGGGGCGAGTGTCCAGATCACGGCCAGCGGCCTCCCACAGCGAGGTGGCAATTTGATCGATACCCGGTTGCCGGTTGCTTTGATCGATGTAGTTGATATAGACGTTACCTCCTTTGGGCCCAAGGCGCGCATTCTCACCAGCCATGCGGTCGAAATCGTTCCGGTTGATCTTGCCGCGCTGGGCAAAAAACTGCAATACCGCCCCCCGAAAATCGGTGGGTACGAATGTTTTGGCAATGGACTGTTTGGGGCGTTTTAGCCGTTTTGCCGCGATGGCGCCACGGACTGCACCAGCAACACCCGGGTTAGCGGGTTGTTGTCCATCTGCTCCCTCATTCGCTGCAAGATCAGCTCCCGCTGCTGCACGCTCTCGCTCAAGCGCTTCGAGTAATCGCTCGTCGGGTCCTGCTGCGAGAGCAGCTGCTGCAAGGTCCGCTGCGTGTTGTGCATCGTCCTGTAGTTGCTCACCCGCCTGCGCGCGTTGTTGTAATCCAAGCGTTGATTGTACTGCGTCAACGTATTGAGTAGCTGGGTCTGATGCGACCGGGTTAGCCGCCGGTACTGACCCGGTGGCTGCAGGTTGGGAAGTCGATACGACATTGATTAGTTGTCCGTTAGAATCGGTGAACTGAAGGGTTGCTTTACGCTCGATTTTCCATTTATCGCCCTGCCGAACGAGCGTTCCCGGCTGGGTCGTTACCAAACCCGCCGCGCGGTCCATGCCAGCCAGCGGGTAGGTGGCTCCATCCTGCAAATAGCTGTAGGGGTCGCTCAGGGCAAGCGCCGCCGCTTCTGGACGTACCTGGTACTCCGCCCTGTCTGCACCCGTTGGCGTGATCTGGTAAACACCCCGCTCGCTATCGGGCGTTAGATTACCGCTGCTGAAACCGTCGCCCAGATCGACCGACGAGGCGTACATAGACGGGGTTGTCGCCGCTACCGGGCTACTCACCGGAACCGGGGTGGACGCAAGGGGCATTGTTGACACGCCGGGCAGGCCTTCGGCCAACAGATCGACATCGCCCCCCATCGGCTCAGCGGCCATCGGATCGACTGTAGTGGGGTCAGCCAGCAGCGGGGTCAGCCGGTCGGCCACTTCCATGAAGGGGGTCGCATACCGTTCGTTGGTGGCCAACACCGGGCCAGCCGCCGCCAGATACGCCGCCGCCAGCGCGCGCGTTTTGTCGAGGGCTTTCTTTTTACCCGGCGAGCGCGTCGCCCCCAACGTTTCCAGATCACCCACCAACTGCACGCCATCGGCCAGCAGGTTTCCCTCGACGCTGTTGTCAGGTTTGGTATAGCGACTCGTTTCGTAGCCGGGCTGGCCCGCCTGCACGCCGGTGGCCAACCGTACGTGCTCGTCGACGCTGGGCAGTGGATCGCCATACGACTGTTCGACGGGGTTGCGAACAGCCGGTACGTACGTGCCGGCATCGTCGAGGCGCGCCGGGCTGGTCACCTCCCCGCCCGTCTGCACCAGCGGCCGGTAGAGCCGCCCCTGCGGATCAGTCAGTACGACGGCGCCCGTTTGGGGGTCAGTCAGCTGACGGCTCGGTTTGAAGGTATCGGTATAGGTCGTATCGCCGTACTGCTGGGCGATAGCGCGCAGGGCATCCTGCGTGTAGGTACGTACCCCGGCCCGGCTCTCGGTGTCGGTCGCAAAGCGTTTGAGGGTTTCACCGACGACGTTCTCAATCGCGCTGCGGCGCGCGGCCATATCCAGTTCCGCCTGATAGACGGGACCACTGGGCGAATCGACGAGCCCACCCAGCTGCTTTTCGCCAGCGGCCAGTGCCATCTGCGCCTTGATCTGCTCGGCCATCGTGGCGTCGGGACGGGCGACCTCGGCCGTCAGCTGCGCCTGGGTATTCTTTGCTTCATCGATCTGAGCCGCCTGCTGGGCGAGGCCTTCGCGCGCTTCTGACACGGCAAATAGTGTATACCGATCATTGTCGTTGTAGGTATCCACGTCAGCGAATTCAGCGGCCAGATTGGCCATGCGGGCCGCTTTCTGGACGAGGCCGGCGTGATCGTCGGGTGTCAGCTCCCCGCGCTGCAGTTTATCATCGAGCACACCCAGCAGCTTCAACCGGTTGGGGCTATCAGGGCGAATCAACTCGTCAGGCGATAACCCCCGCGCCAGCCCGTTTCTCACGTTGGCGCCAACGTACCCAAACAGAGTCGGCTCCATCGTTTTTTGCTGGAACGCCGCCCCCGGCACGGTGCCGACCAACGTACCCAATATGGTGCCGTACACCGAATCAAAGGCGTACCGGCCAAAGCCCGGATCGTCGAAACGGCCCGTCGTATCGGCTGACTGCAGGTTGAGCATGATGTCTTTGGCTCCGTTCTCGACGATCGACTGCCAGAACTCCTCCCCGCCTTCGGGTATACCCTGTTCGACGAAACCACGCGCCACTCGCGCACCACCCCGACGCAGTCCTTCGGTCATTTGTACCCAGGCTTTAAGTTTGGCCGGGTTGCGCAGCAACTCCAGCGATCCTTTGGCGGCTTGCTCGGCGGTTTCGACCAGCGATTCCGCCGTGAGTTTGCTACCCGACCGAAGCAACGCCTCCACCGCTTCAGCCGTTGAGGCCTGCCGGATGGCAGAGCGGGCCGTTTGGGGCGCGACGCCCATGGCTTTGGCCAGCGCGCCCATATTGGCCGTTTCGATCAGCGCGTTAACCGCCGCCACCGGTAGCGCGTACAACGTGGCGTGCATGGGGTCATAGCCCTGCTGCATCGCCTCCCGCTGGTACATGGGAAAGGTCTGCAGAAAGGCCGATGCGCTCGTTGCCCGGGTGGCCATCGACGCGGCCCCTTCGAGGGTATTGACGGCGAGCTGTCGTTCGGCCGCCGTCGCGGCCCCGCGCAGGGCCGCGCGGGCGCCACCGGTAGCCAGCGACGCCCCGCCCATGGTCAGTATACCCGGCAGGATATACGAGATCAAATTGCCGGTCGTACCGACGATGGCTTTAAAATCGCCGTTCAAACTAATGTCGCCCGTCTGGTCGTTGTATTCGGCCAAACCCCGCTGCCAGTCGGTCGACACGTAGGTCCGCAGCCCGGAAAGCGCTTTTTCAACCCCCTGATTAGCTTGTCGCCACTGGTTTTGATCAATGCCGCCCGTCAGGCCAGCCCCCGCAACGACGAGTTTGGGTACGGCCTCCACCAGATCGGCCAGGCCGTTGGTGATGGAGCCGAAAAAGGCCTGCGCGGTGGGCACGGAGTTATACTGCGGGGTGACCTCTTCGGGCGATTGCAGCCGGTGCTGATCGAGCAGGCTCTGCCCGGCCGCGCCGCCCTGAATCTGGTCGGTCAGGCCCGCGAACTGTTCGGCCAGTTGCTTTTTGGTATAAAAATCCCCCCTGGCGTGTGCCTCCTGGAATTGCTTGCGCAGGGCGGTGGGGTTCTGGCCGTTTTGCCGCAAGACGGTCTCGACGCTTTTGCCGAACGCGAAGTCGGTCAGGGTCGGGTATAGATCCTGCGGTTGGGCGGGGCTGGCTGGCGCCGCCGCCTGTTGTACGTTTCTTGGCAGCATGGGTCGAGTTAAAAAATGGAAGTGTCCAGAAACGGCATGGCCGCTTCGGCGGACGCCTCTTTTTTGCCAGCCGCCTGAATCTGCTGCTGGCGCATGAACGTGAAGTTGTTTTTGCGGTCAATCGCCCCCATCGGCACAAACAGCGTGGCGCTCATGCTGGCCGGGTCATAGACGCCCGCGCCCCCTTTGGTGACCGAATCGAACATGCCCGTGGCATCGCCGTTGCCGAACAGGCCCATGCTGAGCCGGTTGGGATCGTAGAGCCCAGCTTTTTCAGCCTCGCGGACGTTGTTGAATTTGACCACGACGCGGGCAAACCCACGCACGCCTTTGGGGTTGAGCCCAGCGGTGCCCACGTCGCGCGGATCGTAATACAGACGAGGGTCAACGCCTACCACGTCGAAATGCCGGTCTTTCAAATCGAACGTGGCCACCCCGTTGGCATCGGTGAAGGCATCCTTGATGCTCCCTTTCGAATACACGCCGTTTTTGCCTTTCGACAGACCCAGCTGCGAGGCAATGAACTGCTCGCCTTCGCCAAACAGGCCCGTAGCGTGCAACCCACGCATCCCACCGATGTCCAGGCCCGAGTGGGGCAGCTTCTTTTTGGGGTCGTCGGTGGCCAGCTTGATGACCTGTTGCGGGCGACTGAGCATCCCGTAGTCGAAGCCCATACCAGCGGTACCATTCTGCTCCCCTTTTTCCTTGGCGATTTTGAGGTCGAGCAACTGCCCCTGTTTGCGACGCAGCGCCGAAGCCTCTCCCGCCTGCTGCACCGACAGGTTAAACCGGCTCTTTTCCAGCGCCAGCCGCTGCTGATCGTTCTGGAACTCGACTTTCTTGGTAATCGGGTCGGTTTTGTAATAGGTCGGCACCCCGACGTGCTGGCGTAGGTATTTGTCGATGCCCATGTCGGCCCCGTAGCTGTTGACCAGGTGCGCCTGCTTGTCGGCCTCGGAAACCGGGGTTTGCTCCCACGGCATTTTACCGGGGGCATACTGGTTGCGCAGTTCCTTAAGATCATCTTCGGGCTTATACGACCCGCGCATGGCGAATGTCTCCGCCCGCCCGGCCAGAAAATCAGCGAGTGCCGCCTCGCCGGTGCGGTAGTTGGTCGGCGAATCGCCGTAGCCAACCAACACCTCGCCTTTAGCCAGCGCCGCTTTGGCCCTTTCGACTTCTTCAAGGTGCTTTTTGGCCTGCAAATAGAACGGCTGCTGCTCCAGCTCCGCTTTTTTCTGGGCTAACAGGCCCGGCTCAGCAGCCAGCATCCGGGCCGCTGAGCCATTATAGACCGTGGCCAGCCGCTCAAAAAAGGGCTTGGTGACGGTCTCTCGGACGTACTGGTGCAGCTTTGTTTTGTCGGCCCCCACGAACGGCAGGGCGTTGAGGTACTGTAGCGCCTGTTCGGACTGGGCACCGGCCAGCGCTTCCTGCTGCTGTTCCTGCTGAGCCTGCTGGGTAATGTAAGCCGACAGTTGTAGCCCTTCCTGACGAGCAGCGGACCGGCCAGCGATATTGTCATACGGGGTAGCCAGCGCGGCGATCAGGCCCGCTCCTCCAGTTGGTGTCATACGATTTTAGTGCAAAATAGTACAATTATACTTTTTTGTGACTACGAAACAGCCGTGCCGGAGGTCAGTAGCCCCGCGCGCTTGCGGTAATAATCCCGCATAGCAGCCATTGAATCTGCTGCCTGTTGTTGCTGGGTTAGCTGGTTCTGGGCGATCTGGTCATAGAGGGGCTGGTTCTGGGCCAGCACGCTCCGGTTCTCGGCATTCTGCAACGTGCGGGCGATGAGCTGCTGGCCTGCCGCCTGCTCGGCGATGCCGTCAGGCTGCTGGTTAGCTTCCATCGCTGCCGTTTGGGCGGCTACACTGCCAAAGCGGCTAAAATTCTGCGCCCGGCGGGCTGCATCCAGGCCCAACAGGTTCTGGGTCGCGTTGTTACGCTGCGCCCCCAGATTAGCCAGCCCCGCCAGTACCGTACCCGACGAGGCACCCCCACCCACGGCATTGGTCAGCGTCGTGACGCCCTGTCGATAATTGCTGGCCAGGGCGTTGTTGGCCACCGACCGTTCTGTTGGCGTCAGGCCTTGGTCTTTTTGAGCGGTAACTTCCTCCGTGTAGGTTTTCCAGGCGGAGTCACCCGAGGGTTTTTCTATGGGCCTGGTCGCCAGCAGTATGCCCGCACCTAGCCGACCGACATCTTTCAACGTATTGACCAAACCGGCTGAATTCGAGGCGGCTGTCGTGGAAGCAGCGTCCCCTGTGGCCGCCGCCGGAGGCGCGGTTGCGGCCGCTTGAACCGCAGGTGCAGGCATCGTCGTAGGCTTGCCCCCACCGATGGGCCCGAGCAGACTAGCCTGCGGCCGGGGTTTGGGGGCGTACTTATCCTCGATCGATTTCCACAGCTGCGCGCCAAACTCGCCGATAGCCCCACCAACGGCGGGAGTGGTTGCCGCCGGTTTAGTTACGGGCGGGGCAGCCGGAGCCGTCGATCGGGCCGCAGGACGACCGGTGCCGCTGCCACCGCGTGGCCCGGCGGTATTACTGCCCGCCGACGATGTGGGAGCGGACAGTAACGGGGGCCGCGTGGCCGCAGCGGGAGCCGTGACGGGCGTGAGTGTTTTGGGGTCGGTCGGCGTGACGGTCTGCGGCCCCCAGCTACGCAGGGAAACGACCTTACCGTAGTCGGGATGGTCTTTTTTGCGGCCATACTGGTCCATACCCAACGCAATCGCGTTCTGACGGGCTTTGTTGGAACCCGGACTGGTCGCGTACTGCGCATCACCCACAAAACTGTTAACGGCCTTTTCGGCGTCGAGC
Source organism: Fibrella aestuarina BUZ 2 (assembly GCF_000331105.1). NCBI lineage: Bacteria > Pseudomonadati > Bacteroidota > Cytophagia > Cytophagales > Spirosomataceae > Fibrella > Fibrella aestuarina. Next base: position 4,075,009 of record NC_020054.1, read on the forward strand.
AGGGCGTTACTGTTGGCGGCGGCAGGCGTCGAGTAGAATGTAGTATACCCTTCGTTCAACTGGTTGCGCAGGCCATTGATTTTAGCCAACGTCGCTTTCTGGTCGAAATCGAGGGGTGCCTTTTCGCCTGGCTTTGCCAGACGAATATCGGCCTCATATCGGTCCAGTTTAGCAAGGGCAGCCGCTTTGCGCTTGGCCAATTCACTGTTGACCGGATCGGGCCCGGCGAAACCACCCGTAGCGAAGTAACGCGGAATGGTTTTTTTACGGGGCTCGTCGGCAACGGTATAGTTAGTAGCCGCTTCGGCAGGAATGGTCAACGCGGGCCGGTTTGCCGGGGGCGTAATGGTCCGAATCGGCTCGACCGTTTCCAGCGTTGGCGTGTAGGCCAGCGGCGTCGATGCAGGCAAAGTAGCCGCGCGCGCCTGCGCGGTTTGAGCGTACTCGGTATTGACCCCGCGAATACCGTCAACCGCCAGTGGTTTGCCGTTGGCGCCAACGTACCCGGCGGCGTTGAGGCGGCGTTGCAGATCGGCCACAGCCGGATCGAACCGGGGCGCTGGCTTCTGGCTTGACGCGGGCCGGGCGGGCGTCGGTATGGCGCCCCCCGTGAGCGGCTTGCCAATCGTTTCGGCGGGCTGGGGTACGTCCAGCAACCGGGCCCGGCGCTCGGCCCGGCGCTGCGCGGTTTGATCGGCCGCGATATTGCCACCAGGCCCAACCGATCCGGCAACATCGCGCGCTTCGCGGGCATCACGAAGCGCTGCGTTGCGGTCATCCCAGCGGGCATACATCGCACTCAGGTTGAGGCGATCGTTGCGCTCGGCCCGGCGCTGGCTCACCAATGGGGGCAGCTCAGAGTGGCGCGTAACCGTATTGACGCCTTCCCGATCGTCGGGCGTAAAGGTGTAGACGCCATCAGTGCCTTTCGTTGCGGTCATCACCGACGGGGTGAGCAGCCCGCTGCGCTTTTTAAAATACTCTGACGCCCGGTACCGGCGCAGTTGATCGGTCACGCTGGCCGCCCCACCGTTTTTGAACGCGACCGTATCGGCTGCCGCCTCGGCTGGAATGGGTTGGGCACTCAGTTGCTCGTGGAGCAGGTGACCCAGCGCGTTTACTTTGCTCGTTGTGGGAATGTCTTTCTGCATAATGTCGCCTGCAATCAGGCTGCGTTTTTGATTGAGCACGTACTCACCAACGCGCATGTGGCCGTATACCCGCTTGCCGTCGGGCGTCAGAATGGGCAGATCTTCCGAATGATCGTTATCGGCGTAAAGCGTGTAGCTGGTGGGTTTGGGGGCTACCCCCGCTACACGGCCGTATCGATATGGCAGCACAGGCCCACCCTCTTTGAAGGTGTTATTGAGCGAATCGAAGACATTTTGTTTGGTAGTCACCCGCTTTAGGTCCTGAAAGGCTTCGTGCGCGCGGCGGTTGGTGGCCCCAATGCCCAGGCCACCCAACAGATTGGCACCCATCCAGGCCAACCGCTTGAATGGTTTGTCTGGGGTCTGCCCCACGGCCTGCCGCATCTGCATCAGCCGCGCGTGCTGTTCGGTGGGCGAGGACAGGTAGGACAATGTATCGTAGGGTCGGCCCTGAACGCGCAACTCGGGATTGGTGCGTTCGTTGAGCAGCTTCATGGTCTGCTGCATGGCTGGGTTCGCGTCGAGCACCCCCTGTAACTGGTGGGTTGACTCATGAGTCGCCAGTGACGGCATGTTGCGGGCGGAGCCTGCCCCGGTCGACACGTACGCCTGCCCAACGCCACCCATACCGACGTAGATGCCCAGGGCATTGGCTCCGCCCATGACCGATTTCATACCCTCGGGGGTTTCGATCGACACCGGGTTGAGCAGCTTGGCCGCTTCTGGATACCCCTTTGCCGTCGCCCAATTTCGGACAAACTGCGTTCCTTTTTCCGCTTGCCGCACGTACGGCACATTGGCGCCTGGTGCCCGATCAGGATGCGCCCGATTGAACGCGATTTCCTGATCGGCCAGCCGATCGGCTACGTCCCAGTCGACGCGATCCGTAGCCGCCGCTGGAGCCCGTTCGGCCAACCTTTTGGCTCGATCGTTAAGGCGCTGCAGCCCAACGACCGAGTGCGCCAGCGGCGCTAGTACCGGCCCGCCCTCTTTGAAGGTGAACAACTGGGTGTTTTTGGGCCGCTTGGTCCCAAACAGACGCTCCTCCTGCTGCCAGATGGGTACGTTCGGATTGGGCAACGACTGACTTGGCTCGCCCGGTGGAGGCGGCAAAATAGACGGTGCCAGCGCCGCCTTGTTGACCGTCGGCGTAAAGCCGGGGGTTGGCGCTACGGCGGGTGTTGAACTGGGTGATTTAAGGCTACCCGCCAGGTTGCTGGCCAGCCCACCAACCATGCTGCCGATCTGCGTCAGTCCCATCTGCTTGCCCGCGGTTAGCTCGGCCTGATCGGCGCTGTCAGTACCGCGCATGCCATCGGTCGCCAGCGCAGTCAACCCCTGGGCTCCAAGTTTGCCCACTTCCTTACCGATGGCCGCGCCAGTGGGGCCACCCAGCAACGCGCCGCCCACGGCTCCCACGATGGGCAGCCCCGTGGCCACTACGTCACCCATCAGTGTGGATTTGCCAAACCGGTTCACCAGCAGATTACCCCGCGTCGCAAAGCTCGGTGGTCGAAAGTAGGCGGACGGTGGCACTTGATTGTCGAATAAAGCCATGGTATTAGTCGAAGTAGGTGGTGATCGACAGCAGATCCAGACTGACAGGATCGGCGTCATTGGAAAACGTCAGGGTTACCAGCAGGTAGCCATCGCGCAGGGGTTGTTTGAGGCCGTTCCAGTCCCATTCGTGGAGCGGCACCATCAGCCCGCCATCTTCGTAAAAGCAGCGCTCGTCGATCGGCGGGGTCAGCTCGTGTTGAAAAGCCGCCTCGGGCCGTGACGTCCGAAGCGAAACGTGCACCAGCTGGCGGGCAGCCGCCTGCGGCATATTCAGCTTCAGGGTGTTGAAGGTCATCATGCGGCCTGGTGCGACCACGGCCGTCAGCACCGTGGGCTGCGGTTGGCCGTACCAGGTGCCGGGGCTACCCTGATTGTGCACCCAGAGCGTTGCCGACTCCTCTTGCACCGACAGCAGCGCGCCGCCCCGGTTCAAATACCGCCGGGGTGCAATCGGGTACTGGCCCATAATCGCCCCCAGCCGGGTTTGGTACACCCACGTCTGGGGCTGACCACCCGGCCGGTTAAACGTCAACAGCACTTCGCCAGTGCTGGCATCAGCCCCAGCGCGGCAGTCGTAGCCCGGCTGGCCAAAGGGGGCCGTCAGCAGGGGCGCCGAAATCGCTTTGATGCTGTCGTCGATGTTTTCCCGGATCGACAGCGGATCGATGCCACCCGCCAGCCGGTGCAACACCCCGCGCCGGGCATCCCAGGCCCCCACCTGACCGCCCACCTTCCACACCGACAACGGGTGCTGGGTGCCAAACTCACGGCTCAGGGGAATCTCTTTGCGGAACACCGCGCCGCTGTCGGTCTGCACGGTGCCATCGGCACCCGACTGAAACTGCGCGACCTCCAGGGGAATAAGGCACGTACCCGCCTGCTGGTAGCAGATCAGGCCCGAGCCCTCCGCCCGGATCAGCTCGACGATGCCACCTAGCCTGCCGTCGACGCGGCCCATGTCGCCCACCAGATGCTGCCGCCAGGCATCCCAGCGCGAAGAATCCGACCGTTTTGGGGTCCACACAAAGCCCGCCGGATCGTCGGTGATCTCGATCAGATCACTCGGTCTGGGCGCGTAGGGCACCAGCCCCGTGGTCACCAGCAGCGTACGGTTGTAGTTGGGATCGTCGGGCTGGTAGGGCCGCAGACCGTTGGCGGTCTGCGGCTTGATGTTGTCGCAGTCGGCGATTTCGGGCCGCACGGCGTTGCGGGCGAACGAGCGGCCAGGCATCAACATAAGGTTGTACTTGGTTTCAATGGGCACGATGTGTCCCACCGAATAGTCGTTCTTCGAGCAATCGCCGGAGGCAAAGGGGAAAATGCGCAGAAAATCCCACAGCTGTACGTGCCCGTCCCCACCCCACAATTCGACGTCGTTGTAGACGTAATGCGTCACCCGGCCCAACGTACCCCGCCGCTTTTCGGCCTGTTCCAGCCAGGTAGGCGTCAGCGGCTGAAAATGCCCGATGCTTTCGTAGGGTAGGCCGGGTACGTCGTTTTCGCCCGTAGCCGTGGGCAGGCTAGCCACCTGCTCGTAGTTCGCTAGCCGGAAGCTGAACGGCTTATCGGAATTGCCTTGCTCATCGACAACGGGGCAGGCATCGACGGCTTTCCAATCCAGCGCGCGCAAAAGTAGCGAACCCCGACGGATCAGGCCGTGCACGATCACCGGCGCGAAGATATTGGGGCTCAGCTGCGGATGCACCGCCGTCTCAAACATCAGGTTCTGATCCGTCTTATCCCACTCTTTGTAGGTATCGACGAATTGGCGGTCGAGTAGCAGCCCACCCGACAACCGGGTGGTGTCGCCCAGCCGCGGGCGTCCGTTTTTAGCCAGCACCTCCAGGCGGGCGTAGCGCCGGGTCTCGTAGCTTTTGGCGTACCCATGCGTAGTCACCCCGTTGATTGCCGGTGCCAGGCCAACATAGATAGCGCCGGTCGGCTGGCTGACGATGCCCACGTGCCGCAGCACATCGCCCGATGTAATTCCCCGGAACGTACCCTCGATGAGCAGATCGGGGGAGTGGTAGGTGAAAATATTGGGTTGGGAAAAGGTTCTATTGTACGCGCCCCGATCGCCCTCGCAGGGCGTATCGATTGGGTACTTAAACCGGTCCGGCAGCTCACTTTGCGTTTTAAAGTTGTTGCCTCGGGGCAGCGGAAACGTCAGAAAATCGGTCCGGTTGTCGTTGCGCTTGTTGCCGGTTTCGCAATAGTCCGTGCGACAGACGGGCACCACGATCCCCTGATGCAGCAGCCGGGGTTGGCGCGGCCGACGCACGAGCATGAAGCCAGACACGCGCAGGTTACCCGCAGCGTCGTAGAGCTGATCCGTGGGCAGCGCCAGGCCTGACACGTTGAGGCCCATAATGCGGGGCTGCGGGAAGGGGTAAACCGACAGCTCACCCGTCAGCCGGTAGTAATCCTCCTCACCATTGGGCCCGGCATCCGCCTGATTGGGAAATGTATAGGCTGGGATCGGCTGCACGTACATGGGTTGCCCCTGCCGGTCCAGCAGCAGAACGCCAAACTCGTAGGTTTCTCCCCGGAAATACGACCCGTGCAGGTATTCCCAGACCTGCCCTTTGTCGTTGGCGTAATCGTCGGTGATGGTATAGGTTTCGGCCACCGAGCCAAATAGGCGGCGCGTAATGCCCATCGTGCTGACGGGCGTCGAGGTGAGCGGGTTGCCATCATCGCGCCCCGAAATAAGGTTGGTCAGCGCGTCAAAGGTGCTGTTGCCCTGGATGTCGGCCCCCACCGTTTTCAACTCGGGCGTCAGGCTGACCGTCGACACATCCATCTGCAGGGTCGGGGCCAGCCGCAGCCCCCCCTCCACGAGCCGGTCGGCTTCAGTACTTAACGTACCCACGCGCTCGAGGACCAGGTTGCGGGCCAGTAGATCGCTAACCGTCAGCTCCTCGCCTTCCAACTGGGTGATGTTCACCCGCAGGCGATTGCCAAAGGCGTCACCCGTGGCCTGTACCTGCTGGGCGATATCGATGGCAGGCAGCGCGATGATCTTACTGGGTTTGCCCAGGGTGTCGTAGTAGAGCGCCACCACGCGCACCTTCGCCCAGCGCGTATCGACGCCCCGCAGTTCCAGGGCAAGGCCTTCTCGGGTGAGCACGCCCGAGGCGCCCATCGTGCGGTTGTGAAAATTACTACGCAGACTGATTTGCCGGACCGGGTCGGCATCGTCAAGCGGGAACTCGGTCACAAACAGCCGCTGCGTAATGTAGGGGATAGCCGAGCGAACGCCTTCAGGGTGTTCGTAATACACCCCAAACTGATAACACCCCGACAGTAGCCGACCACTGATGCGGCCTAGCGGCTTGATCAGCGGCGGCACCATGTCGGGCCGATCACAAAAGCCATGCACGGAAAAATAAGCCGGGTAATACCCGTCGGGCTGCAGCGTGGGTACGTTGCGGATGTTCAGCACAGACTTAATACCCCGGCGCGTGGTCCAGTACACCCGCTCGACCAGCTCGTTGGCGTACACGGTTTCCAGCCGGGGCGTGTCGTCGAGGGCAAAACCCAGTCGCATATGGGTCGCATCGGCGGGCGTGCGGCGGCGGTAGGCCTCACCCGGCACGTGCGGATCAAAGGCGTCGTCGTAGAGCACCGTATAGGCACCTGCCGCGACGCTATCGCCCTGCGGCTCGTCGAAGGCCCACAGCCCGATCTGCGAGCGGCTACCCGTCGTGGTTAGCAGCACCGTACCCAGCCGGGTATCGATATGGGCCAGGTAACGCTGACCACCCGACAGTTGCAGCACGGCTCTCGTGCCGGGCAGGTTGACGATGGTACCGCCTTTGCCCAGCGTGGGGTCATCCACGTCGGGGTTCACCACGATACGGCCATTCGACAGCGTACGGTAGGTGCCTGTCGGCTGGCGGTGGGCATCGACGTCCTGATGCAGCCCCCGCTCGAAGGTTTGCGTGAGTTGTGGCATGGTTATTCGTGATAGCCGATGTAGCGGCGGATGGTCCGGTCGGCGGCTTCGCCTCTGGGCGTCAGGGCGGCGCGCGCGCGACCGATCCAAGTGTCGGCGCTGCGTTGCAGGCTGCTGCGTTCACCGAAGCGGGGGTGTTGCGGCTGGGTGCCCAGCACTTCGGCCAGACACAGGTCGTAGGCCGCTGGAAAGCAGGCCTCGGGTATCAGCGCCTGCTCGTCGGCATCGGTCTGGAGCCGGTAGCCGCGCACGTAGAGGGCCGCGCCAGTGAAATACGGGAAGGTAACGCCGTAGGGATCACGCTGCATCGTCAGCACGTGCAGGGGCCCCAGCTGATCGGTCGGCCCCTCGACCGCCGTCCAGTCGGCGCCGTTAAGCGACGCGTCGGTAATGGTCAGAATTGAATCGGCCAGTTCAATACGCCGGTTGGTGGGCAGGTTGACGGGCTCCACGAAGCGCACGCCCACCCGCTCGTAACCGATCCGGCGCCACAGGCGGGTACGTAACGTGTTGATCACCCGCACGCGGAAGGCCTGCACGTCGCCGACCGACACGTCCTGTTGCAGCTGATCGAGTAAATCGTCGATCGTATAAGTCATGGCTAGGGTTTGTTGAGGGCGTTTTCAGTGCCGTTATTGATTTGGTCTTTGCGTTGAAAGGTGGCCACCGCACCCCCTTTGAGCCGGATTTCAGCCCGCTCGACCATCACCGCCCGGTCGTCCAGCCCGATGGGCATGGGCCACAGCCAACGCAGCGGATCATTGATGTCGGCCTCGACGCCCCCGGTGAACGGGTTGGCCGGGACGCCACTGACGATCACCTGCGACACGGCCAGCGTGCGGGGGCCGTGAAAGATTTCCAGGTACGGCCCCACGTGCACGTAGGCGCCGCGCCGGGTGAGTTTAGCGGTGCGCTCCAGGGAGGCTACCGTTCCAGCCGGCACGAAGGAGGTACTGCCCACCAGCACACCCGTGATGTAGGAAGTGCCGCCCCGGTTGGCGTAGGTACCGATCGTTGCGCGGCGGCGATGCAGCTGCTGGGAGGGCGTCATGGTCGGCTCATCAACGCGGCTCAGCGTCACCGTGCGGGTAACGATGCGCTGGGGATCGGCCGCCAGATTATTGCGAAACTCCAGCGCATCGCCGCTTTTTCGAATAAACGCGTACTGCTCGATGAGCAGATCCTCAATTTCCCGAATGCCGATCGTGGCGTCGTCGGTAACCGCTCCACCATAGACGTTCTGCTGCACCCGCATGGCCAGCGCGCGCAGCGAGTCGGGATGCACACTTAGGCTGTCAGATTGTTCCATATCATGTCGAGCGAAATCATCCCCCCCGTACCCAGCGCCCGAACTAACTCCGTTTCCTGTTCGGCCAGGTCTTTAGTGAGGTCTTTGAGGTACTTGTTGAGGTCGGTTTTACTTTTGATATTCTTGGTAATTTCGTCCGGTTTATTGGCGTCGAGCTTGATGGCCGTCAGCGTCTGGTTACAGGAAATGATTTCCTCGGTTAAGCTCAGCCAGCGTTCCAGACTCGGCATTTGCAGGAAGCTGTAGAGTTCCTTGGCGGCCTCGGGAAACAGCTTATCGGTGTAGAGTTTGGTAGGGTAGGTTGCCCGCCCACTCGCTTGTTTGTTGATGCCCCGTTGCCGCAGGGTGTCGATCACCTGTTCGTCGCGGTCGGCATCCGCCGTGAGGTGGCGCAGCAGCAGGGGATGGGAAAACCAGGCCACGTAGTGTAGCCCGGCATCCCCCCAGCGGTTATAGATTGATTGCAGGGCTGGCTTTTGCAACACCACGTCGGTGACGAAGGAAAAGCCAGCCTCGGGATCAAAAATGACCATGCCTTATTCGGATTTTGGCGCAGCAGGCGCCCGACGACGCGATGATTTTGCGGGCGGTGCCTGCGTACCCCCATCACCCTGACTGCCATCACCCTGACTGCCATCACCTTGGTTGCCGTCGCCCTGGCTGCTGTCACCGCCCTCTTCGACACCCTGGCCGTTGTTGACTTGGTCACTATCGCCCTGTGCACCGTCCTGCTGTGCACCGTCCTGCTGGCTATCATCGGCCGATTTATTATCACCCGCGCCTTCATTTCCCGCCTCAGCGTCGTCAGCCGAACCGCCCACCGGTGGAACTATCGGATCGGGGACCGCTTGCCCGGTCTTATCATCCGTTGAGTCGCCAGTAGTGGGCGAATTGGATTCAGCCCCCTCAGTTTTAGCATCGGTGACCAGTGACTGATCCCACTCTTTGTAGCCTTGTTGGCTGGCCGTCATTACCTCGCCATCGGGCGTTGTGGGCGGGAGCTGATCAGACGGCGTAGACTCCTCTCCTATCATCGGCGAACCAGACCTTACACCTACAATACCACTTGTCTTGGCGTCATACAGCGCCTGAAGGGTTTCATCGACGGGCGGCTCGGTGGCATCCTTCCAGCTGACCATGTAATAGTCGTCCAGACCCTCCACGGGCGTCAGCGTGTACTTACCGTCTTCTTCCAACAGGGTTTTATTCGCCGCTGAGACGCGCACCATGCCGCCCAGCGATAGGTCGCCACCGTCAGCTGCCTGTTCGATGGCCGCCAGGATGGTCTTTAACTCCAGCCGCTCAGGGCTATACGTGGTGGCCAGTTGCTTGGCCTCATGCGCAGTAAACATATCAATTAGGATTTATTGGTTGACTCGTTTTCGTGTTCGCGCTTGTAGTCCAGCTCCATTTCTTTGAGCTTGAGTTCTTTGCGCTCGTTGATCTCGGCAACGGCTTTGTCGCCTTCGTTCTTCTTCTCCTGAAGCGCCAAATCGAACTGCTGCTTTTCGCGCTGCTGTTGCAACTGGATCTCGGCCGTTTTCTGACCCGCTGCGGCTTCGTCGGCCTTACGCTGCTGCTGCTGCTGGTTGATCTGCCGCAGCTTGGCCAGCCCCTCGGTGGGGTTATCTTCCACCTGAATGGTCATCAGCGCCTCGTATTCTTCGGCGGACGCACTGGCAGCCATAATTTTGACCATTTCGGTCAACAGTTGCTTTTTGTCGGCCAGCGACTTACCCGATTGCAGGTAGATCCCAAAGTCAGCCAGGCTTAGACTGGTCGTCAATCGAAGTACCTGCTGCTCACGTTCCGACAACCGCACCACCATATCGGCGTCTTTGGCGTACAGAAACTTGAGGATATCGGCCGCCGTCTGCAGGACCTGGGTCATCAGGTCGTTGTGCTCCATGTTGAAATCGACGTTCAGCAGCTGCTGCCCGGCCAGATTCATCTGCTGTTTGGTGGCCGACTGGTAGGGGTTACCCGCTCCCTGCACGTCGGCGCCGTTGCCGACCCGCACCTCGTAGCCCTGCTTAATGGTCCGAATCATCATGAACAGATCGGCGATCTGCTTCAGGTCATTCGACACTTTCACTGTCGTCAGGTGTTTGAGCGCGGCGGGGTTGTTGCGTTCGTACTCGCTCGAATCAATGCGGACGACGCCCGACTGCTTGATGTTGTAGAGGTAGGTGATCGGATCATGCCCGTGCACGTCGTCGACAATCAGTGCCTCCTCGTAGCCCATGCCCGCGACAAACTGGTTGATCTTCTGGTGCAGGATGTTCACCTTGACGGCATCCTCTTCCCCCAGTTTGACCATCGACTTATCGTAAGACACCCGCAGGGCGATCGGCCAGTTGATGCGGTCCCGCTCGGAGGTGTCAGTAGCCCAGTCGGGTTGGTGCTCATATGGCCCGATGTCGAAAAAGTCGGCGTGGCCCACGCGCAGAAACGTCCACAACTCGGGTTTACCGTAGGTCATCACCAGCCCACCCGCGCCTTTGTCTTTGTCGGCCAGCGGCGAGAAGTCAATCGAATGACTGATGTTGGCGCGGTTGACGCGCCAGGCCTCGATTTCGCGTTTGGTGGGGCGGCTCCGCTGCCCGTTCTCCACCTTATGCACCAGAAACCGTTTCTCGCGCAGCATGGTAAAGTAGTTGCGTTGCACCAGCATCTGCCGCTGCAGGCGATTGCCCATGTAGTACGCCGGATAAAACAGGTTGTTCATCCAGTTGTATTGCATGGGCACGGCCGAACCATCCGGGGTCCACAGCGCCGAATAACCCTGCTCGGTAAAGTACGAGGCGTGCGGGTCGTAGTAGGGTAAACCGTACTTACGGGTGTTTTCCAGCGACTCGAAAAAGGAAAAGACGCCCTTCAGTCCCGTTCCCGGTTTGGTGAAATAGGTGGTGCCGTAGCGATTGAACAGCTCCGAGAGCGTCATGTAGTCGTTCACCTGGCAGGCAAACACGCTCGGGTCGTGCAGCGTCTCGATCGGTCGCCCACCCGACAGCCACCGCACCTGGTTGGGGTGCACCGGCTCAGCCACCAGTTCGGTTCCTTTGCGCACGTCCAGGTGGACGGCCTGGGCATTCAGATCAAATTTGTGGCCCAGCGTGGCGCGCACCATCCGGCGAAACGAGGGCTGAAACGTCAGGTGCTTGAGCAGCTTGGTCATGATGCCCTCCACCTGCTCGACACCTGTCGCATAAGCCAGCCAGTCGTCGGGGGCTTTGGGTACCTTAATCTTGGGGTTGATCAGCGCGCGGGCGGCCCCGTCCCCTTCACTGGCCATCTGCCCAAAAAGCGCCTGTGTCAGCATGGCCGCGCCACGATCGGCATCGTCGAGAATCGACTGCTTGGCGAAGGCCTGGCTAATGTTGCTGGCCGAAAACTCAATGGGCTGCCCGATGATCTGGGCGATAAGCGTCTTTTTGGCTTCCTCGAAAAAATGATTGTCCTTCAGGGGTAGCACCGGCCCCTGCCCAAACAACAACAGCATGGGGTCGTAATCATCCCTACGCAGTTTTCCGGCGGCAACCTCACTCTGATAGGGCTTGTTGGGATTGTGTGACCCGTAGAGCGGATGCGGATTGAGCAGCATCACGTCGGATAACTGCTGGCAATGCCGAATCAACTCAGCCGGTTTTTTAGCAAACGCATCGCGCCAGGTCAGCACCGGCTGGTTCAGTACGTGGCTGGTGTAACTGGTAATGGCACCGTAGACCGGGGCGGGTACCCCCGACTGCCCCAGCAGCGCGCTGCGGTAATTTTCTTCGTGTTGCTGGAGTAGCGTTTGCATGGAAAGCAGCACCCCATAGGGGTGAACTACTCAAAGCTATCCGCTCCACAGCTTGCGCGGTACGAGACTACAGACACGACGACGAAAAGAACAGCCGCTACGGCGCAACCCGTTACAGGGTGGGGCCACTGATGCCCAGCGGCGCGTCGATGCGGTACGTTTGGTACACGTAGGGTCGCTGCAGCTTGCGTACCGACTGACGCCCCGTTGCCGTTTCCAGTACCAGATACTCCTGCACGATCTTTTCCAGCCAGCCAATCTCGAAACCTTCGGCCGTGCGGACCACCAGCAAGGCGCCCAGCGGCGGCAATTCGTCCTCGGTTACCAGCCGGGTAATCAGCAGCGTGTCGGCCAGCAAACGCGGGGGCGGTACCGAGCCCAGCACAAAGCCCACGTGCTCGTCGTTCAGCAGCGGATGCACGTAGTAGGTAAACCCCTGCCGACCCCGACTGGCGTGAAAAGTGGCCAGGCTGTCGGGCAGCACCAGCTTCAGGTTACCGCGCTTGGCTTCCGTAGGGTTGGTTTTCGCGCGCTGTACGCTGGTGAAGTGCGGCCCCTGGTTGTGGAGAATGTACGCCCGTGAGGCGCCCAGGTGCTTCACGTACAGATCCACCGTCAGCCGGCCGATGGGCACCCGGCCGTTTTCCAGCGACGATATGAGCGTTTGTCGGCCCGAGGCGGCGTAACCGAACAGTTCGCCCAGCTCGTGCTGCTTAAGGTCTTTTTCCCGCCGCAGCTGCCGGAGCCGCATACCGATTTCTTTGAGTTGTTCAGGGGTAAACTTATACTCGACCATGGTCAGGGTTGGGGGGTTAATAGCAGGTGATCAATGGCATCGTCGAGTTCCGAATCCCCAAACGGTGCGAAATAGGTGTTGGTCTGTTCTTCGGTGGCGTGATCCATCAGGTCGGAAATCAGCGAGCCCGCCACTTTCTTTTTGCGGAGCGTGGTGGCCATCGTGTGCCGAAATACGTAGAATGTGAAGTCTTCAGGATCGATGCCTACCGCATCGGCGATCGTTTTCAGGTTCACGTTGATGCGGTCGGAGGTGTCTTTGCGCCGGGTTTCGATCTGCTTGGGCGTTTTGTGGGTGTGCCGGTTGAGGATAAACGAAAACACGTACTGCTCGTCATCCCATTTGCCCACAGGTCGGTAGCGGTCAATGATCGCCCGCGCTGGCGGCAGCAGCTTAAGCCGGAACTTGCCTTTCGTCTTGCGGCGGGTGTAGTGCACCCGCACGACCCCATCCTGATCGGGGCGGATGTCGCGCCAGCGCAGGTGAATGAGGTCCACGAAGTTGATGCCCGCCACGTAGTAGGAGAACAGCGCCAGGTCCTTGGCGTACTGAAGCCAGACGACCTGGTGGGCATTCTTCATCTTCCAGTAATCGCCGTCGGCCTGTTTAGTGTGGGTGCCCACGGGTACGTACCCAATGAAGGCTTCCAGCTGTTCGACTGATATGGCGCGCGGCTCGGTGTCGGCCGAGAATTTGGCGATGGAGAACCGGTGCTTCTCCCCGGCCCGTTCCGTGAAGGGGTACGCCGACGCGTCGTACTGTTTTTCAGCAATGGCCAGGTTAAGCAGTTTTCGCAGCGAGGAGAAGCGCTGGCGCATGGTGTTTTCACTCAGGCCTTCCTTCCGCATCCAGGTTTCCAGCCGGTTTAAAAACCGCACGTCGACCCAGGACAGCGGCACGTCGATGTTATCCAGAAACACGGCCAGCCGGTTGCGTAGTTGTTGGTAGACGCCCGCCGTGCCGATGCGCCCCGCCTCGCGGAGTTCAGCGACGACCTGATCGATAAACGGCAACAGCATCACCGTTGGCCCCGTGCTGCTGCCCCGCTGCTGATTGGCTTCCGCCAGCACGTCCTCGGCCGTGTGAGGCCCTTTGAGTTGCAGGGTTTTGGCGGCGGCTTTGTAGCGTTTTTCCCAGTTGTCGATTTCGGTCAGCAGCTCGTCGCGCTCCGCGTCGGGCAGCGTGCGCCGAATCGTGGCGCGCTTGTCGTCCCAGTGCTTGGCGGGCAGCGACAGGCCCGTGGCCACGTACTTGGAGCGGCGGTTCTTGGTGACCCGGACCATAAACGGGTGGCTCCCATCAGCCAGCGTCTTTTGCGTATAGTAGATTACGTTGACCGTGGCAAGCCCTTCTTTATGTGCGGTGGTACGCGACATGAATAACGACGGTGGTTTAAACAAGTCGGCCGTTTGATGCCTGACGATGTCGAAGCGTACCGGCCATAAACCTGTATATTTGTGCGAAAATAGAACATTTGACCGGAGTTATCGGCCAATGACGACTAGAACCCCCGTTACTGCAAGGCATGGTGGTTCGAGTCCACTCGTGGTCACAAAAGGCTCCCAGTTCGGGGGCCTTTTCTGTTATGGAGCAACCAACACGCGACCAGATTACAACGTACCTGCAGGGGTTACAGGATCGAATTTGCCAGGCGCTGGAAGCCGCCGACGGTACCGGGCGCTTTCGGGAAGACCAATGGCAACGGCCCGGTGGTGGCGGTGGCCGGTCGCGCACGCTGTCGGAGGGCACGGTCATCGAAAAGGGCGGCGTAGGCTTTTCGGCCGTTCACGGCGAGGCCTCAGCAGCCACGTTGCGCCAGTTGAACCTGACCGATCAGCCCACCGACGCCCCACCCACTTTTTATGCAACGGGCGTATCGATTGTGCTGCATCCCCGCAACCCGCGCGTGCCGATCATCCACATGAACATCCGGTATTTCGAGATGAGCACGGGGCAGTACTGGTTTGGGGGCGGTATTGACCTGACGCCGCACTACGTAGTGCCCGACGATGCACGCTGGTTTCATGAGCAACTCAAAACCGTTTGCGACCACCATAATCCGGCCTACTACCCCAAATTCAAAACCTGGGCCGACGATTATTTTTTTATCCCCCACCGGCAGGAAACGCGGGGCATCGGCGGCATCTTCTTCGATTACCTGACCGAAACGGATACGACGAATAAAGCGGAGCTAATGGCGTTCTGGCAGGGCGTAGGCGAGGCCTTTGCGCCCATTTACACCCACTTCATGCAGCAGAACCGCGATCTGCCCTACACCGAGCGTGAGCAACGCTGGCAGGGATTGCGCCGGGGCCGGTACGTGGAATTCAACCTGGTTTGGGACCGGGGCACCAAATTTGGCCTCGAAACCAACGGCCGTACCGAGTCGATCCTGATGAGCATGCCGCCGATGGCCAACTGGATCTACGACTACCAGCCCGAACCCGATTCGCCCGAAGCCGACACCCTCGCCTGGCTGCGGAAGGGCGTCGACTGGGTGTGATTTACAGGCCGCGCACGATTACGTAATAATCGGCGTCGACGGTGACGGCTTTGACGTCGGGTTGTTTGAGTGTCTGCCAGGTCGTGGTGGGCGTCAGTAGCCGGCGGGGGCCGGTTTCATTCAGGCAAAGGCGCACGGGCATGGTGAAGCCCGCAGGGCAATTCGCCCAGCGGTAGGCCACCCCGTCCTTGCTAAGCTTGTATTCGAGCACGGGAATGCGGGTATCGAGCAGGTACTGGTTGAACAGCGGTTGCAGCGGCAGGCCCGTTTGCTTGATCAGGTACGTCTCGATCTGCTGCGTCGTAACGGTCTGATGGTAAAACGTCTTGTTGAGCCCGCGCAAAATCTGCCGCCATTTTTCGTCGTTGGCCACCCACTGCCGGATCATGTGGAGCATGTTGGAGCCTTTGTAATACATGTCGCCGGAGCCTTCGTGGTTGACGTTATAGGTGCCAATGATGGGCCGGTCGTTCATGATGCGGGCCCGCGTGCCGATTACGTACTGCGCCCCGGCGTTTTTGCCGTAGAGCGATTCCACAAACAGGCATTCCGAATAGGCCGTGAAGCTCTCGTGAATCCACATGTCGGCGATGTCTTTGTAGGTAATGTTGTTGGCAAACCACTCGTGCCCCGACTCGTGGATGATGATAAAGTCGAATTTCAGCCCCCAGCCCGTACCCGACAGGTCATTGCCGAGGTAGCCGTTCCGAAACCGGTTGCCGTAGGTCACCGAGCTCTGGTGTTCCATGCCTAGGTAGGGCGTCTGCACCAGTTTGTAGCCGTCTTCGTAGAACGGATACGGACCAAACCAATGCTCAAACACATGCAACATGGTTTTGGCCTGCCGAAACTGCTGCCGCGCCGCCTGCTCGAAAGCGGGCAACACATAGAACGACAGCGGCAATACGCCCTTTTCACCCCGCAGCGTGTCGGTCCAGCTTACGTACCGGGCGATGTTCAGGTTGACGCCGTAGTTGTTGATGGGATTGACCACCGCCCACTCAAACGTACGGGTGCTGTCGGCGTTATCGATCACGCGGCGGAGTTTACCGTTCGACACGTCCATGTAGGGCCGGGGCACAGTCGCGCTGATGAGCATGGAATCGGGCTCGTCGGCCATGTGGTCTTTGCAGGGCCACCAGGCCGAGGCCCCCAGCCCCTGGCACGAGGTGGCAATGAACCAGTCTTTGTTGGCGTCGCGCGCCCAGGTGAAGCCACCGTCCCAGGGCGGGCGTTTAGCCACGATCGGCTTACCATCGTATTCCACGGTCACGGTTTCGGTCTGCCCGGGCTGCTGTTTTTTCAGCAGCGTCACAAAGTGCGCGTTGCCCTCCGACCGCACCGCGAGTTCCTGCCCGTCCTGCGTGGCCCGAACCAGCCGCATCGGCCGCTGAAGGTCGATCTGAAGCACCTGCGCGGCCTTCAGCACCTTGTACTGGATGTCGTTGCGCCCGCTGATGGTGCTGTCGGTGGTGTTGACACGTACCTGAAGGTGATAATGGCGCAGATCCCACCAGGTACGTTCGGGTGTGAGCGTACCGCGCAGCGTATCGGCGCGGGTAAAGCCACCCGCCCCCGGCAGCAGATCGCCCGATTGGGCCTGTGCCGACAGGGCAAGCAACGTACCCGCCAGGCAGGCCAAACTGGTTTTGAAACGAGAAGAAAGCGTTGTCATAGGCGTTAAACAAGAAAGCCGCAACCCGGTGCGGCTTTACAGACTGATTCCATTCAGGTGCCAGGAAACAGCGGGATCATACCGGAGCGTGCCGTGATCGATCCGTAGCGGGCTGTCGATGTTGTTATGATAAAGCTGCCCCGTACCCAGGCCCTGCGGCATGAGGTTCTTGAACTGGGCCGCATACTGGGCAATGGCGTTGAGGCCGATGTTCGATTCCAGCGCCGAGGTGATCCACCAGCCGATGCTGAGGCGATTGGCCAGTTCGATCCATTCGTCGCAGTGCCGCAGGCCGCCCAGCAACGTCGGTTTCAGAATGACGTATTGCGGCTGAATTTTCTTCAGCAGCCGAAATTTGTCGACGTATTCCATGTGGCCGATCAACTCTTCGTCGAGGGCGATGGGCACGGGCGTGTGGCGGCATAGCTCGGCCATCAGCTCGTGCTGACCGGGTTTGATGGGTTGTTCGATCGAATGCAGTCCGTATTGGGCCAGCCGTTCCAGCTTGGTCATCGCCTCGTCGGGCCGGAACGCGCCGTTGGCATCCACCCGCAGCGTAATCTGCTCGGGACTGTAGCGTTCGCGGATATAACCGAGCAGCGCACATTCCTGATCGAAGTCGATCGCCCCGATTTTGAGCTTGATGGTGGTATAGCCCGCTGCCAGCTTCTGGTCGATCTGCGCGCGCATGGCCTCGTGGGAGCCCATCCAGACCAGTCCGTTGATCGGAATGGCCCGCCGACCGTGTACGAATTCGTTCTCGCGGATGAACCGTTTCCCCCCCGACAAAAAGTCGTGCATGGCCGTTTCAAACCCAAACAGAATACTCGGATACTGCTGGCTGATGAGCTGATTCAGCACGATGGGTACGTTCCAGTCAAACAACTGAAGATCAAGCTGATTGAAGTAGGAACAGTAGTCGGCCAGGCGGGCCTCAAAGTCGGGCTGATCGTCGAGACTAAGGCCTTTCAGGGGACCGCACTCGCCATAGCCAACCACGTCGGGTTGGTCGGTATCGACCAGTCGAAGGAAGTAGGAGTCTTTCTGGGTAAGCGTCCCCCGCGAGGTGCCGGCCTCGAACGTGAAGTGCAGGGTATATTTCAGGTAGCTGACCTGGAGACTCATTGGGACGAGGGTGGGCGTAGAAATAAGGGACGGTTAAAACTACTACTTTTGGCCCATCAGCAAAAACATGTTACGAAATTATTACCTAAAGCGTTACATCCTGATTGGTATTAAAACCCCTTTCCTCGCTCTACGGAGGCCTTCTTGACCTTCGCAATTCGCTCTACGACGCGGGTTGGCTGGCTAGTTTCACACCCTCACAATGCTGCCTTTCCGTTGGGAACCTGACGGTCGGCGGAACGGGCAAAACGCCGGCCGTCACGTACCTGCTACGGTACCTCTTAAACGTCGATCCGGCCCTGACGGGTGAGTTAGCTACGCTCAGTCGAGGCTACGGTCGAAAAACGCGCGGTTTTCGGCTCGCCACCCCCACCGATACCGCCGAGACGCTGGGCGACGAACCCCTGCAACTGTACCAGACATTTGGCGATCAAGTTACAGTCGTCGTGGATGAGCGCCGATCCAACGCGTTGCAACACCTCGCCGCCGAGCAGCCCGCCATCGGCACGGTGGTGCTCGACGACGCCTTTCAGCACCGGGCGGTGCGCCCCCACCTGAATCTGCTGCTGATGGATTACAACCGCCCTTTTTATCGGGACGAGCCGTTCCCGGGTGGGCGGCTGCGCGAACGGCGACACGGTGCGCGCCGCGCCGACGCCGTGATCGTGACCAAATGCCCCCACGACCCCACGCCCACCGAACGGGCCGACATGACGGCCCAGATCCGGCGCTATGCCCGGCCGGCCGTGCCCGTCTGGTTTGCGGGCCTGCGCTACGACACACCCCGCCGGTTTGGCACGCAGGCGCCGCACGAACCTAACGCGCCGGTGTTGCTGGTGTCGGGCCTGGCCGATGCCCGCCCACTCGAGCAGTATGTGCGCGACACCTGGGGGCTGGTGCTGCACGTTGCCTACGGCGATCACCACCCCTACACCCGCGCCGACGTCGACCAACTGCTGGGTACGTTGCCGACGGGCCATACCCTGCTGACCACCGAAAAAGACCGGGTGAAACTGGCGGCGCTCCTGACACCCGACGAGCTAGCCGCCCGACCACTAGCCTACCTGCCCGTTGCGATGCAGTTCTGGCAGGAAGCCGACGCCACGGCTCTGGCCAGCTTAGTACTGGGTACGCTTAAAAATCGTTAACTAGTCACCACACTACCGCCGCTGTAGTCGTTTGGTTTACCTTTGCAGGCTCAGCGTCGTAAGCTCAGCTTGCTCGTTGAGCTTGCCGACTCCAGGTGTCCCTTTTCATGCGTTATCGTTTTCTCGTCCTTTTTTTCCTGCTTGGCTGGTTCACCAACCTGCAGGCTCAACAAACCGGTTTCCCGACGACGGGCACCCAAACGGGCAATGGCTTTCCCGGCACGGGGGGCACCTTTCCGGGTGGTGGCGCCGGCCGACCCGGCGGGCAGGGGCCGGGCGTGGGCATCGACGACTCGACGAAGGTGATCTACGGCCCCAAAACGACCCGGTTTTTTCTGGAGAGTGATGTCTTCAACAACCGCAAAACGCTGTACCTGACCGATACGGCGCTGGTGGGTGTGCATCAGTTTGAGTTTACTCAACGCAATAAAAACCTGCTGACCGACCTCGGTAACCTGGGTACACCCCTACGGCCCGTTTATTACAACACGCCCACGCAGATCGGCGCGCAGCAGGGCTATTATGTGTTTTCGCCCTTCGGCTACCAGACCGATCAGGTACGTTACTATGACACTAAATCGCCGTTTACCGATCTGTATCTGGTGTTGGGCGGGCGCAACCAGAACATCCTGAACTTCGACTTTAACCAGAACATCACACCCCGGCTCAATGCGGGCTTCGCCATTCAGCGCTTCACCTCGGAGCGGCAGTTTGGCTTGCCGGGCAGCACCTCGCAGACCCAGCGCCTGCTGGCGCAGAACTGGGGGGTACTGCTGCACGGCAACTACCGGACAGCCGACGACCGCTATGTGCTGCTGGCACACCTGAATCACATGAACCACAGCCTCCCGGAGCAGGGCGGCAACATCCCCAACAGTCCGCTGCCCGGCCAGGATAGCATCACGATTGATTACGAAGGGCAAGCCAAACTAGCCGCAACACTGGGTTGGGAACGGCGCACGGCCATTCATCTCTACCATCAATACGCCCCGGCGCAGGGTATTCAGTTCTTTCACAAACTAGACTACCTCACCCGCATCAACAACTACCGCGACGACGCCGTCGTGGAGAATCAGAACTTTTCCCGCTTTTACGATACCCGTTCCGTTGGCGGGGATGGTAGCGCGTTTATCCGGGCTCGGTTTGGCGACAGCACCCGCATTCAGCAGGATGTCTACTGGCAGTCGATCGACAACACGTTTGGCGTGAAGGGCATCTTTACCCGCCGGGGCGCCGCCTACAACTACCGGGTCTATTACCGCCCCCGGTATTACAGTCAGCAGGGTGATTATAATGTGCTCTCGACTACACTCGTCACCGGAACCGGTTCGGAAACCGCCGTGGGCAACACGCCATCGCTGCAACGCTACGACACGCGCAACAGCTTCGAGAACTACATCGGTGGCTGGGTCGGCTATTATTTTCCCGACAGCCTCTCGCGCCTAACGGCGGAAGGCGAGTTTCTGGTGGCCGACATCGGCTCGACCAACACGGGTGCGTTCCGGCTCAACGGGCAGTTGGAAAGCAAGTATTTCACGGTGGGGTTTACGTCGGTGCAGGCCGCGCCGCCGCTAATCGCCCAGCGGTTCATCAGCAACGTGCAGAGCCTTACCTGGACCAACACGGCCAACCAGTTCCAACGTACCCAGCACGCCTACGGGCAACTGACTGTGCGTACTAAAAACTGGCTCGTCACGCCCGGCGCCGATTTCTGGCTTATCGACAACTACGTGTATTTCGACCGGCAGGCCCGACCGGCGCAGTCAGGGGCGTTTACTATGTTGCGGCTCGGGCTGGGGGCTACCTACACCCGTTCGCGTTTTCAGGCCAGTGCGCAGTCGTATTACACGCTCAACGCGGGTGACGACGTGCTGCGGGTGCCGACGTTCTTTTTCAACGGCCGCATCCAGTACGATTTCATTTACGCCAAGGTGCTGCACATCCAGACGGGTGTCCAGCTTCATTACAAGTCGGCCTATTATGGCAACGCCTACAACCCCGTTACGCAGCAGTACTATTTGCAGGAGGGACAACTCGTGGAAGGCGCGCTGCTCGCCGATGTCTTTGCCAACATGCGCGTGAACCGGGTCCGTTTCTTCGTGAAACTAAACCACGCCAATCAGGGTATTCTTAGCCCGTCCGGCTATTTCGTGGCCCCCGGCTTCCTGCAACTCCAACGCGGCTTCGGCTTCGGCGTCGACTGGCTGCTGTTTGATTAAGGCGCTTAACTATCCTGCCGATGAAACGTCCGTTTTCTCCTCTGTTGCTCATCAGCCTGCTCGCTTGTCTATGGTCAAACGCCCGTGCCGAAAAGAGAGGTGCGTCAACCAGGTTAGCCTGCACTTATCAAAACAGTAGGCCAGTAACTATCAGCGAACTAGATAGTTTAGCGCGGGCTATTAAGATGACTTACAAAGATGACGCAAGTCGCCTCAAGGCTGCTTATGTATGGGTAACATCGACGATCAGCTATGATGTTGACAAACTATATTCAGTACAGTTCACGAAAAAAGAAGATCAAGAAACGATTACTGCCATTACGTTGGCCACTAAACGGGGGGTCTGTTCAGATTACGTAGCTGTACTTCGGGCAATCGCCGATCGATTGGGTTTGACATCGCATGAAGTAGTCGGCTACACCCGACAGCATGATCAACTTGATTATGTGCCACACGCCTGGTGCGTCATTCAGGTAAACAGCGTGTGGCAACTTTTTGACCCTACCTGGGATGCAGGCCACGTTCAAAACAATCGCTTCTATCAGCGTCCCTCACTGACGTTTTTTGCCTGTAATCCTCAGGTCTTTCTCCAAACGCACATGCCGTTTGATCCGATCTGGCAATTGCTGAGCACCCCCATGAGCTACAGCTTCTTTGACAATGCCAAACCCACGCCAATACCAACTCAGAAACCCGTTGATTACAACCAATTTATCATTGCGTATAGTAAACTTGACTCACTGGATCAATTGATTACCACCACGGACCGAATTCGCAGCCAATCGCCTTTAAATTCGATCGTTGCTCATTATCTGTCTATTGCCGAATTCAATATCGTCCAGCTGAACCACGCTAAGATTTCTCAGTCGTCTGTCTACTTTAATGAGGCGGTCAACCATTATAACCTATTTATATCGTTCCTGAATAAACAGTTTAAACCGACGCTTCCTGATAGTACACTCGACGCAATGCTCAAACGGCCGATTCAACTGTGCAGACAGGCAAGGGAAGGCCTCGCTGGAATTAAACGGCCGACAAACGAAGTGGCTGCCAACCAAAAGGAACTCGTTAAAGCGATTGATGGCCTCGACATTAACCTCCGTAAGTATGATGCCTGGTTGGCAGTTTATTTAACAAAAAGTAAAATCGGCCGGGTAATCTGGTTTACGAAACTCTCTGCCGATTAATCAATGCATTGGGTGGACGACAACAGCCCGCCCGGAAACCTATACGGTTGCGAAAACCTTATCAGGTTGAACTATGCCGTATCTTTGCGGCCTGACATTCCCGTTTGCACCGTGCTTTATAACGAATACAAAAATCTGGATTATGCCCGGGTGGCCGATGACGTGCTGGCGCACTGGAAACGGACCCGTGCGTTCGAACAGTCGGTGGCGATCCGCGACGGACAACCCACATTTACCTTTTACGAAGGGCCACCATCGGCCAACGGGATGCCTGGCATTCACCACGTGATGGCCCGGACCATTAAAGACATTTTCTGCCGTTACAAAACCCTGCGGGGCTTTCAGGTAAACCGCAAGGGCGGCTGGGACACCCACGGCCTGCCCATCGAATTGCAGGTCGAGAAGGAACTCGGCATCACCAAAGACGACATCGGCAAAAGCATCAGCGTTGAGGAATACAACCAGAAATGCCGCGAGGCGGTCATGAAATTCACCGACCGGTGGAACGACCTGACCGAGCGCATGGGCTACTGGGTCGACCTCGACAATCCCTATGTTACCTACCGCAACGAGTACATCGAGTCGATCTGGTGGCTGCTGAAACAGCTCTACGACAAGGGGTTACTCTACAAAGGCTATACCATTCAGCCGTTTTCGCCCAAAGCGGGTACGGGCCTCAGTTCGCACGAACTGAACATGCCCGGTACGTATAAGGACGTGAAAGACACGACCATCGTGGCGCAGTTCAAGGTGAAACCCAACGGTAAGTCGGGCTTCCTGTTCTTCGACTCGAGCGATGCCGACGTGTACATCCTGGCCTGGACCACCACGCCCTGGACGCTGCCCGCCAACTCGGCCCTCACGGTCGGCGCCAACATCGACTACGTGCTGGTGAAAACCATCAACCCCTACACGCATCAGCTGGTGCATGTGGTGCTGGCCAAAGCGCTGGTGAGTCGCTGGTTCAACGAGAAAAGCCGCGTGGAGAGCCCCGACAGTGCGGCGGCGTTTGATGCCTACCTGCCCACCGACAAAACGCAGCCCTGGGCGCTGGTGTCGGAGTTTAAAGGCAAGGACCTAGAGGGCATCGAGTATGAGCAGTTGATGCCGTACGTGCAGCCCACCGAAGGCAAGGCCTTCCGGGTGATTCTGGGCGATTTTGTTACCACCGAAGACGGTACGGGCGTCGTGCACACCTCCCCGACGTTCGGGGCCGATGACTTCCGGGTAGCGCAGCAGAATGGCGTACCGGCGATCATGGTGAAGGACGACACCGGCAAGGACGTACCTGTGGTGGATCGGCAGGGCCGGTTTGTGAACGAGATCACCGACTTCGCCGGGCGGTACGTGAAGGAAGAATATTACAGCGACGAGGAGCGCGCCGACCCGGATTTCCGGCCCACCGACGTGTTGATCGCCATCAAGCTGAAAGAAGAAAACAAGGCGTTTCGGGTCGAGAAGTACGAACACCCCTACCCGCACTGCTGGCGTACCGACAAGCCCATTCTGTACTACCCGCTCGATAGCTGGTTTATCCGCACGACGGCCGTAAAAGACCGGCTGGTGGAACTGAACAAAACCATCAACTGGCAACCCGAAAGCACGGGCACGGGTCGGTTTGGCAACTGGCTCGAAAACCTCGTCGACTGGAACCTCAGCCGCAGCCGCTACTGGGGCACGCCCCTGCCGATCTGGCGCAGCGAGTCGGCCGTTGGCGGTCGCCACGAGGAAGTATGCATTGGCTCGGTAGCCGAGTTGCTGGAATACGTACAACAGGCGCAGCAATCCGACGTGCTGACCGACGACCAACGGGCTAAAAACGAGGCCTTCCTGGCAGCGCACGCGGCGGGGACGTTCGATCTGCATCGCCCTTACTCCGACGAGATCTACTTCGTGTCGCCGTCGGGGCAGTTGATGCAGCGCGAGCCCGACCTGATCGACGTGTGGTTCGACTCGGGCGCGATGCCCTACGCGCAGTGGCATTATCCGTTCGAAAACAAAGACGTATTTGACCAAGCCTTCCCGGCCGATTTCATCTCGGAAGGCGTCGATCAGACGCGGGGCTGGTTCTTTACGCTTCACGCCATCGCGGGCATGCTGTTCGACTCGGTTGCGTTCAAAAACGTGGTCTCGACGGGCCTGGTGCTCGACAAGAACGGCAACAAAATGTCGAAGCGGCTGGGTAACGCCATCGATCCGTTCGCGACGTTGAGTCAATACGGCCCCGACGCCACGCGCTGGTACATGATCACCAACGCCGAGCCCTGGGACAACCTCAAATTCAACCTCGACGGCATCGTGGAGGTGCAGCGCCGCTTCTTCGGGACGCTCACCAACACCTACAATTTCTTCGCCCTGTACGCCAACCTCGACGGGTACCAAATCGAGTCGGCCGATCGCCGCATCCCGCGCGAGCAGCTGCCCGAGATGGACCGCTGGATTCTGTCGAAGCTGAACACGCTGATCAAAGAAGTCACCGAGCAGTTTGACATCTACAACCCCACGAAAGCGGGGCGGCTGGTGCAGGATTTCGTCAACGATCAGTTGTCAAACTGGTACGTGCGGCTGTGTCGACGGCGTTTCTGGACCGGTGCCTCCGCCGATGGTGAGCTGACCGCCGACAAACGCGGCGCCTACCAAACGCTGCACCACTGCCTCTCGACAGTAGCGCAACTGATGTCGCCCATCGCCCCATTCTACGCCGATTGGCTATACCGCAACCTGACGGGCCGGTCGGACGATCAAACCGCTACGCCAGCCACTGGCAGCGAAGCGGGCGCGGATGCGTTCTTCCAGCACGATTCGGTGCACTTTACCGATTGGATCGCCGCCGACGACACCTGGATCGACACCGATCTGGAAACGTCGATGGCGCTGGCGCAGCAGATCAGTTCGATGGTCCACGGCCTGCGCAAAGGGCACAAACTGAAGGTGCGTCAACCCCTGTCGCGTCTGATGATCCCGGTACTGACGCCCGACACGCGGCGGCAAATCGAGCACGTCGCCCCGATTATCCAGAGCGAAGTGAACGTGAAGGCGGTGGAATTTGTCGACGACGCCAGCGGCATCCTGACGAAGAAAGTGAAGCCCAACTTCAAGGCGCTCGGCCCCAAGTTTGGCAAGCAGATGAAAGAGGTAGCGGCTGCCATTACCGGCATGACGGGCGACCAACTGGCCGAACTGGAACGTACCCAGACGATTGATCTGGGTGGTTTCACGATTGCCCTCACCGACGTGGAAATACTGACGGAAGACATCCCCGGCTGGGTGGTGGCCGCCGACGGCCCGCTGACGGTAGCCCTCGACGTGAACCTGACCGACGAACTGCGCCGCGAAGGCATCGCCCGCGACGTGGTGAACCGGATTCAGAACCTGCGCAAAGACCAGCAGTTTGAGGTAACCGACAAGATTCGGATTCAGTTGGAACGTAACGACGACCTGCTGGCTGCCGCCGTGGAAGCCAACAAAGCGTACATTCAGCAGGAAGTGCAGGCCGTGGCGCTCGATCTGGTCACGGGCCTCAACGGCTCGTCTGTCGAGATCGAGATGGACGAGTTCGTGCTGAAAGTCGTCGTGGAGAAAGCATAAGGTGCGTTTGATGTTTACCAGTTAACGTTGGCTGACGCATTCTTTTCTCGCGCTGGTTAACGTTAACCGGTAAATATCAAACGGTTAACCAAAATCTGGCACGGCATTTGCTACTTATTGCGTACCCATATTTGTGATTGCCAACAGCCTCAAAGAGTACATACATACTAGATCAATAAGCCCGAGCCGCCCTGCGACCGGGCTTTTTTGTTTGTTGTACCTTTGCCACATCCTTACACGCCCAAGTGATGAACGCTACACTACGTTTTGCCCTCGTTGTCCTATTCTTCGTCGCTCCGTGGTGGGGTGTGGCCCAAACCATCGTGCGCGGGCCTTACCTGCAAAACGTAACGCCAACGAGCATCGTGGTCCGCTGGCGCACCGATCAGCCCACCGACAGCCGGGTCCGGTTTGGCGATAACCTTGCCCGGCAGGCAACCGACGGCCAGTCAACCACCGAGCACGTAGTGACCATCACGGGCCTGCAACCCGCCACGCGTTACGGGTACGTGGTGGGTACGTCGGCAACCGATTTGCTCACGCCCGACGCCTCCTATTTTTTCACTACGTCCCCCGCCCCCACGTCGGTGGCGCCGGTGCGGCTGTGGGTGCTGGGTGATTTCGGGACGGGCTCGGAACGGCAGAAACAGGCTACCGAATCGTTTGTCGAAGCCAGCAAAACCCGCCGACCCGACCTGTGGGTGTGGCTGGGCGACAATGCCTACTCCAGCGGCACTGACAACGAGTACCAGCGCTATGTCTTCGACTATTACCCAACGTACCTGCGCAACCTGCCCGCGGTAGCGACCCCCGGCAACCACGACTACCACGACGACAACAACGACTTCAACGTACCCTACTACGCGCTGACCAGCCATCCGCAGCGCGGCGAGGCGGGGGGCGTGCCGTCGGGATCAGCGTCGTATTATTCGCTCGATTACGGGCCGGTGCACCTGATTTCGCTCGATTCGTTTGGCAATGAAGCGGGTAAGCACCGCATCTGGGACACCACCGGCACCCAGATTCAGTGGCTTAAGCGCGACCTTGCCGCCAACAAAAAGCCCTGGACGGTCATCTTCTTCCATCACCCGCCCTATACCCAGGGCTCGCGCAACGCCGATACCGAGCAGGACCTGATCCTGAACCGCGAACGCCTGACGCCCATTTTTGAGCGCTACAACGTCGATCTGGTGCTGAGCGGCCATAGCCACGTCTACGAACGTACCTACCAGATTCGCGGGCATCGGGGCCTGTCGACTACCTTCGACAAACGGACCATGGCTGTCGACAGCAGCACGGGGCGCTACGACGGGTCGGCCAACTCCTGCCCGATTCTGCCCGCCAAAGGCAGCGTCGTGTACGTCGTGAATGGGTCGGGCGGGGCCAATACCGGGCGGGCACCCAATTACCCCCACAAAGCGATGGTGTATAGCTATACCGACGAGGGCGGCTCGATGCTGATCGACGTGGCCGAGAACCGGCTCGATGCCCAGTGGGTGGCCCCCAGCGGCGTGAAAGACCGGTTTACAATGGTCAAAAACGTAAACCGCCGCCAGACGCTGGCAGTAGAATATGGCGATACGCTGGCCCTGACGGCCTCCTGGACGGGCGCCAGCGTGCCGGGCAACGGGCAGGCAGCCACTTACACCTGGTCGAATGGGCAAACGGGCCGCACCATCCGCACGGTCAATCAGTCGGGTACGTTCCGGGTTACCGACGGGCGGGGCTGTCTGGCCGATGAGTACGCCGTGCAGGTAGGCGCGCGCCCCCGGCTGTCGGTGTCGCTCACCTCGACCGGGGCTGTTTGCGCGGGAGGCTCGCTGGCGGTTACTACCACCATCGAAAATACCACCAAGAGCGCCGGGCAAGTCGAGTTGCAACTCTCCGACGCGGCGGGCAATTTCACGGCGCCCACGGTGCTGGGTACGTTCCCACTGACCAAGAATCAGACCGTCACACTACCCGCCACACTCAGCGCGGGCAGCGGCTATCGGCTGCGGCTGGTATCACGTGGGTTGCCCTACGCCGACGTGGTGGCCAGTTCGTCGTTTGCCCTCCTGAAAGCGGCTACGGCAACCGTCATCGGTTCGGCTTCGGTAGTGGCGGGCCAACCGGCTTCGGTCACGCTCAACCTCAGCGGTTCGTCGCCCTGGCGCGGTAGCTTTTCCGATGGCACTACGTTCTCGGCAACGGCCAGCCCCGCCGTCGTCGCGTTTCCGGCACCCCGCCCCGGCTCAATCACCCTCAGCAGTATCAGTAATGAGTGTGGACCAGGCACCGTCCTCAACAGCAATGCCGTAACGGTGCTGTTACCCACCCCCACGGAGCCCATCATCGACGATCTTCTGCGCGTTTACCCGAACCCCAGCAACGGCGATACTTGGGTTGAATTCCTCATAGATAGCCCGAACCCGGTACAGCTACGCGTACTAACGGTCACTGGCTCAGAGGTAAGCAACCAAGTACTCCCTAACGTTACTAGAAATAAGAAATTAAATATCCGTAGTAATCTTACCGGTATTTATCTTCTACAAGTTGTTTTCAATGAACAGACCAAAACATACAAAATAGTAAGGTAGTTACTTAGTAGAAATACATAAATTTTAATTTGGTAAAACTAACATGTCTTAATACGTTTGATACGTCACTTACGTAGTTGGCCTCGCTTACCTGTAGTCAACAACTTGGTGGCGCCCTATCAACGCTTATCCAACTATTTCTTACTATCCAAATGATGCAGGCCTGCTTTGAGCCCTATGCTCAGAGCAGGCCTGACTCTGTTTTTCGTGGCTACCCGGTTTGGCTGTGGGTTGCGCCGATGGTCGATGGATCGGGCAACACAACCGGCCTTCGTTTATGGTTATCTATCCAAACCTTATCCAATGAAGCGATTAGCACCCTACTTAGAGCAGGGCGAAGGTATTCAGATTGAATACAAACGCACGTTATCCAGCGCTTATCGCATTGCCCGGACCCTTGCGGCCTTTGCCAACACCTCGGGTGGTACCATCCTGATCGGCGTTGATGACGACGGCCGAGCGGTGGGTATCGACTCCGAATACCGGGAAATGCAGATTATTGAACGCGCCACTGATTTTTTGATCGAGCCGCCGCTGTCGGTCGCTTATGAGATCGTCAGGCACGAGGGGCGCAATGTGCTGCTGGTGACCGTGCCCGAAAGCGACGAAAAACCCCACACGGCGGTCAACGAGCATAACGAACGCACGATCTACGTGCGTCAACGCGACAAATCGGTGCCGACGCAGCGCCTGTTGATCGATGACAACGAGGTCAATCAGCAACTGTTGCAGACGACAATGGTGAAGAACCTGCTTCAGTTTTTGCGCAAGAGCGACAGCATCACGGCGGCCCGGCTCGCCAAGCTGGTTAACATCTCTACGTACCGCGCCAACAAACTGCTGCACGACCTCACCCGGCAGGGGGTGCTCCTGATGGTCGACAAGCCACGACCAGCGCATTTCTCACTCAAGAAAGACGGCTAGTTTTCTTTTTTCAAGGAAAACTATAAGCCTGTTCATAGCCAACGAGCCAACGCTCCGGATACTGCTACTTTTGCAGGGTCGATATTCGCCAACAGAGTATCATCGATCAGCATGACTATTGATTCGCCCCGTTCCGACGTCAGGCAGCCCGACCGCGTTCAGTTGTGGTCGGCTTTAGGGGCCGTGTACCTGCTTTGGGGGTCAACCTACCTGTTTATCCACTTCATGACCGAGCAGATGCCCCCGCTCTACATGGCGTCGGTTCGGTACCTGGTCTCGGGGAGCCTGCTCTACGGGTATGCCCGGCTGACGGGCAGCAAACGCCCAACGCGGCAGCATTGGCAGTCGACGGCGCTGATTGGCTTTTTCCTGCTGACGATCGCCAACGGCGCGCTGACGATCGCCGTGCAATACATCCCGACGGGCATGGCGGCGCTGCTGGGGGGGCTTTTGCCCATCTTTCTGCTGATCCTGAACTGGCTCTGGTTTGGCCGGGTTCGGCCCACGACGCTGTCGCTGCTGGGCGTCGGGGTGGGCGTCGTTGGCATTTACCTGCTTATCAAGCCCGACCGGCTCGTGAGTACGGGCGGGGTACACGCCAACCTGATCGGCACCTCGCTGGTGGCGGCGGGCAATCTGTCGTGGGCCGTGGGTACGTTACTCACGCCCCGACTGCCGCAACCCGGTCAAACGCTGGCCAGCGGCATGCAGATGCTGCTAGGCGGTTTTTTCCTGTTGATTATCAGCCTTCTCACCGAGCCCGTCGGCGTGTTCAGCATTCTGATTGCGCCAACCAAAGCGCTGTGGTCGGTGTTGTACCTGGTTATTTTTGGCAGCATCATCGGCTTCTCGTCCTATGCCTGGCTGGCCCGCAACGCTACGCCCTCGCTTCTGTCGACCTACGCCTTCGTGAACCCGGTGGTGGCGGTTTTGCTGGGCGTTCTGTTTGCCGGTGAGGTCTTCTCGGGCCGGTCGCTGCTGGGGGCCGGCGTAGCGCTGATCGGCGTGGTGCTGCTCACGCTGGGGCGCAAATAATGCCTACGCCTTCACGGCCAATTGCCGATCGATGAGCCCGATCACGTGTTGCAGATCGTCGGGATTGTTGGCGTAGTCCAGCTCGTTCACGTCGATCACCAGCAACTCGCCTGCCTGGTAGTGCTCGGCAAACTGGTCATACAGCAGGTTCAGGCTTTGCAGGTACGCCGGGCTCATCGCCTGCTCGAAATCGCGCCCCCGTTTTTTGATCTGCCCAATCAGCTTCGGCAAATCGGCACGCAGGTAGATCATCAGATCGGGCGGGCGCACCAGACTCAGCATGTTATCGAACAACGACCGGTACGTGTCGTAGTCGCGGGGCACCATCAGGTCGGTGTCGTAGAGGTTCTTGGCGAAGATGTAGGCGTCTTCGTAGATGGTCCGGTCCTGGATCACGCTTCGCCCCGACTCACGGATTTTCTGTACCTGCTCAAACCGGCTGTTCAGAAAATAGATCTGTAAGTGAAACGACCAACGAGCCATGTCGCCGTAAAAATCAGCGAGATACGGGTTGCCTTCCACGGCTTCGTAGAGCACATCCCAGCCATAATGGGCCGCTAACTGTTGGGCGAGGGTCGTTTTCCCGGCGCCGATATTTCCGGTAATCGCAATGTGCATGAACGCGAATGAAGTTGATGGATCCGTTAGACGGCCTCAAAAATCCGGTATCGGCACCGTTTTGCCAACACAAAGCGGGACAATCTTTTTGGCTAGGTACCGTTAGCCGACCCTATGTAAAGGGGCCCCGGCGGCGGGCAGTTGGGTTGGAGTTGACCTAAATACCGTCGTAAGTCGGCTAAAGCCGTGAACTTTAGGGGTTAGTTGCCTTTTACAGGCAGATCACGATTCGCCTCCTGTCATGAACCCGTCGCGCCGCCAGTTTATAACGTCTCTCACGCTGGGTACTGCTGCCCTCGCCACCGCGCCGTCGCTGGTGCAGTCAGCTGTTGCCGCCCCGCTGCCCCTTTCCTGTAATTCGTATTCGTGGCTGACGTTCTACGAGCGGGCGGGTAAACAATGGATGAACGACCCCGATGCGTCGATGCGGGATTTTGTGGCTTCGGGCTTTACGGCCTACGAACCCAGCCTCGATTCGCCCGCCGCGGCGAAGACGCTGGCCCCATTGCTGAAAACATACGGGCTAACGATGCCGTCTATCTACGTCAATAGCTCGCTGCACAACCGGGCCGAGGCCGACACGTCGATTGCGACGGCGCTGGCGATTGCGGATGCCGTGAAACCCCTCGGGACACGCCTCATCGTGACGAATCCCAACCCCATCAAGTGGGGGTCAGCCGAGAACAAATCCGACGCGCAACTCGACGAACAACTGCGCAACCTCGACCGGTTGGGGGCAGCCCTGCGGCAGCGCGGGCTTACGCTGGCCTACCATACGCACGCGCCCGAACACCGCGCCGCCGCCCGCGAATTTCACCATATGATGCTCGGCAGCAACCCCGACCACGTAAAGCTGTGCCTCGATGCCCACTGGGTGTACCGGGGCTCTGAAAATTCGCAGGTCGCGCTGTTCGACGTGGTAAAGCTATACGGCAAACGCATCGCCTCGATGCACGTCCGGCAGTCGAACGGGGGCATCTGGGCGGAGACCTTCTCCCCCACCGGCGACATCGACTATAACCAGCTGATGGCGACCATTAGGCAACTGGGCGTCAGGCCGTTGGTCGTGCTCGAACAATGCCTTGAGAAAGGATCGCCCAACACCCTGGATGGGGTAGCGGCGCATAAAGCCGATCTGGCGGTGGCCCGTCGGGTCTTTGTCTAAGCTCAGTGCGACCCGCCCACCGACAGCGTTTGCACGCACGATACCGGCAACCCCGCATCGGTCACGCCCTGTAGCGTCAGCCGGAGGGTTCGGACGGCCGGAGCCACCTCGATCGGGATGGTGAGCTGCCCAAAGGCGTCGGTGGTAGCGAGCGGTAGCCAGGCGAGTACGTCGCGGCGGACGCCGGGTACGTTGGTCCAGGTCGAGGGGGCGGTCGGGTTGGCGTAGCCCCGCAGCGTGTGGCGACTCACGCCCTTCACCGAAGCGCCCTCGCGGGTGGTTTTAGAATAAAAGGCCAGCACACCCCGCGCGGCGTTGGCCCCGTAGATCGCCGCCACCGATCCCGATTTGAGCACCTCGATCCGTTCGATGTTGGCGGGCGAAAAAGCCAGCAGTTGCGTACCATCGGTATCGTCGATGGGAAAGCCATCCATCAGAAACAACGGATTTTGCATCGTCGCCTCGACCGTGGTTTTTGGCGGTGGTGGCGCCCCGAAGCCCGTTTGCACTGGCACAGCCGCGTTCAGGATCGACCACGTACCTGGAAATTTCACCGAATAGCTCACCCGCCCGTTGGCCAGGACCTGTTCCACCCTGACCGAGGGTACTTTAGCCTGAATAAGCAAATACAGATTGGCCACATCCGGGCTATCGTCGGTCAGCACGATTGTCTGATCGACCCGGTCGTGCAGGCTGCGCAGTTGTACGTCGGCGGGGCGGTCGTCGAATGACCGGCGGGCCCGAACGGCCACTTCGTTCAATTGGCGGGCTTCGGCCTGTCGATAAGCCGCCGGGTCAGCTTGTTGCCGCTGCCAACCCGCTTCGATCATCGACCGCCATTGCGTGAAGTACCGGGCGGCATCAGGCAAAACGGGCAACGTACCTGGCGACTCGGCCTGAGCACGAAACGATACCCGCGCTTCGATGGGTTTCCCGCGCCGGTTGGCTACCCGCACCACAGCCTGTGTCGTATCGGGCAGATCGAGCTGCTCGACCGTAAACGCCCCTGTTTGATCGGTTTGCGCCACCCGCATCTGCACGGCGGCCCCGCCCGTGGCAAAGAAAGTCACGTTATACGGCGGCTTTTCCGAGCTGATCACCGTGCCGTGCAGCGTGATATCGGGTTTTACGGCGTTCGCGCTGAGTGGTTGCTTGTTGGCGAGCGCAAGTTGGGCGAAAAAGTCTGGCCCAAGCGAATCGGGCGGTATCCCATCGGCATCGGTCACGGCCACCGATAGGCGGGCAAACACGGAACGGCCCTGGTCATCCTGTAGGGCTATACTGAGCGATCGGGTGGGCTCACTGGTGGCAGTCCCCAACGTAGCCGTCGCGACGATCCGCTTTGGCGGCGCTACGGCGTTCACGATCCAGCGGCGGCGGTCGGGCTGGCTCGTTGGTGGCGGGTTGCCGGGTACGTTGGGTTGCGTACCGTTCACCACCAGGATGGGTCGCTCAAAGGCGGGTTGTTGGCGATTGGCCCCGGTATAGGCCCGAAGCCAGTACGTACCCGTTGCCAGCGTATCCGACAGCCGGAACGTACCCACCGTGCGCCCTTCCCGCACTGGCAGCCATTGGTGCTGTACCAGTGTCTGTCGGTCTGACCATATAGCCACGCTCAGCGCCGGGCCCACCGCCGCCGTATCAATCTGCCGCGACCGGCCGTCAAGCACGTACCCACTCAGCGACAGCCGGTCGCCGGTGAGGTAAAGCGGTTTGTCGATATGCAGCAACACGGCTGGCCCGCCATGGGTCGCTTTGTCCGCAGTGGGGAGCGGGGTTGAGGCGGCTACTGAATCGCGGCGGGGCTCGACCGGACGTTGCCAGTCGTCGGGCAGGGCGGCGGCGAGGCGATCGTCGCTGAGGTAGCCAACCGCGTCAAAGCCACGCGGTGCCGTGATGGCCCCCGCCGTAGTGAAGCCGAGCGTTTTTTGCGGCAATACCAGCTTCGAGAAAGCATAGGGTGCATCGCGGTAGGGCGAATTGCGGGGATTGTAGCGGGTGTAAAACACTTCCAGCGGGCTCATACTGACCAGCCAGCGCTCGTGAGGTTGCGCACCGGGCAGCACCAGCGTGCTCAACTCAATAGGCTTCAGATGCCGCCCCAGTTCCGTGCCCAGCGTCGGCGGCGGGTTTTCAGGAAGTGGGCGGTCGGGATTGGTTTGGTAGACCAAAAACCCTTCTTTCTCGTGGGTCCCGGCGGCCAGGCTCGCCAGCAGGTGCCGCAGCGACCCACGGTAGGCGACCTCCCGGTTGCGCTGCCAGGTAGCGGCCTGCCTGGGCGAGTCGGGCTGGAGTTCGCTGAAAAGCGTGGTACCGCCAAACACCACCCGCCCGGTCTGGTTCTGACTGCGGAAGCCCAGCAGCGTATACTGCATCCGAAACCCCAGCGCCCGGTTGTCGATGACGAGCGGTGCACTCGCCGTAGCCGTGAGCGTGCCGTTGGATTCGCTGAAACTCAGCACTTCCGGGTTGGTGATGGTGCATTTACCCGCAAACGGCGACGTACCCAGCAGGTCGCGTTTGAACCGGTCCAGCTGCCCCTCCCACTGGCGATCTTTCCCGGCCTTCACGACCACGTCGCTCAGCAGGTTGGTCATGGGAAAGAGCGTGATCTCGAGCAGGCGCGGCCGGACTTCCTTGACATCGATGGTCTTTCGTTCGGCTGTGAACCCAGTGTACGAGACGACCAGTTCAGTCGTGCCGAAGGGAACGTCGGGCAGCGTGAACAGGCCTTTTTCGTCGGTATTAGTACCGCGCGTAGTGCTGTTGATATATACCGACGCAAACGGCAGGGGTTCCCCCGTCGTGGCGTTGGTAATTTTGCCCGTTAGGGTAGCGCGTTGGGCGGGTTGGGCCTGCGTGAAAACGGGTAAGCAGCACAGGCAGAGAAGCCAGCGAAGGGTGGTCATGACGGTCGGGACACGGTAAGGAACAGCAACTTACGGTAATTCCCCGAACCGTTATCTTCAAAACGTCACCTTCGGATTTTTGAGCGATTTCATGGCCTGCCCCAGCCCACCGAGCGTCAGCGGAAACATGCGGTTACCGGCCCAGTCGCGGATGAGGTTCGTGCTGTTGGTGTACGACCAGTAACCCGCAGGGGTGGGGTTCAGCCAGACCAAATGCGGGTACTGCGCCTTGAACCGGTCGAGCCAGACGAGGCCCGCCTCCTCATTGTAATGCTCAACGCTCCCGCGCGGCTGCGTGAGTTCGTAGGGAGCCATGGCGGCGTCGCCCACGAAGATCACCTTGTACTCCCGGTTGTATTTGTGCAGCACCTCCCAGGTCGGGATGCGGTCGCGGCGACGCGTGTTGTCTTTCCAGAGCGTTTCGTACACGCAGTTGTGGAAATACAGAAATTCGAGGTGTTTGAACTGGTAACGGGCCGCCGAAAATAGCTGGTTACACAGGTCGATGTGTTCGTCCATCGAGCCACCCACGTCGAACAGCAGCAACACCTTGACCCGGTTTTGCCGCGACGGTTGCAGCTTCACATCCAGATAACCGCCGTTGCGGCTGGTTTCGGCGATGGTCTCGTCGATATCCAGCTCGTCGGGTGCTCCTTCGCGCGTCAGGATCCGCAGGCGGCGCAGGGCCATCTTCATGTTGCGGGTGTTCAGCTCCACCCCATCGTCCAGGTTTTTGTAGTCGCGGTGCTCCCAGACCTTGGTAGCCCGGCGGTTGCCCCCCGACTCGGTGAGCGTTTGGCCTAGCTTAAATCCTTCCGGCGCGTAACCCGTGTTGCCAAAGGGCGACGTACCGCCCGTACCGATCCATTTACTGCCACCTTCGTGCCGCTCCTGCTGCTCATCGAGCAGGTCCCGCAGGCGGGCATACAGGGTATCGAGGCCACCGGCGGCATCCAGGGCCGCTTTTTCGTCGTCGGTCAGGTTCTGCGCCAGCGCATCACTTAGCCAGGCGGGCGGCACCTCGGGCAGCGCGCCCCTCGTCACCGTCGACGTACCGGATACCCACTCGCCAAACACCCGGTCGAACAGGTCGAGGTGCTGCTCGTGCTTAACCAGCGTGGTCTTGCTGAGGTAATAAAAATCGTCGATGGTGGTGCCGCCCACGTCGCTCCGCAACGCTTCCAGCAGCGTCAGGTATTCCGACAGCGTCACCGGCAACGCCTGTTGCCGCAGCAGGAGGAAGAAAGTGAGAAACATAAGTTAATGAATAATGGACAATGCACGATGAACAATGTATAATGCACGATGTACAATGCACAATGACCCCGTATGACTACAAAACTGGCCGAAGGATACTGCACCGTTCATTGTACATTATACATTGTTCATTATTCATTGTCCATTATCCATTCCCTTACTTCCTGCCCCGGAGGGCGGCGAGCAGGTCGGCGTCCTGTTCGTTTTTGAGGAGGGCACCGAGGTAGGGGGGCACTTCGCGCAGGTTTTCGAGGTCGGTGAGGTCATCGTGCGTGACGCCCGCCACCATCAGCAGCCGAATCCAGTCGATGAGTTCGCTCGTCGAGGGTTTCTTTTTTAAGGCCTTTACGTCGCGGATTCCGTAGAACACCGACAACGCCTTGGCCATCAGTTCGCCCGGCAGTTTCGGAAAATGCACGTCGACGATCTGCTGCATCGTGGCGCGGTCGGGAAACCGGATGTAGTGAAAAAAGCAGCGGCGCAGAAAGGCGTCGGGGAGTTCTTTCTCGTTGTTCGAGGTGATGATCACCACCGGCCGGTGCCGCGCCCGGATCGTCTGCCGCAGTTCGTAGCAATAGAAGTCCATGCGGTCGAGTTCCTGCAACAGATCGTTGGGAAATTCAATGTCGGCCTTGTCGATTTCGTCGATCAGCAGCACCGCCGACTCGTCGGTTTCGAAGGCCTCCCAGAGTTTGCCTTTTTTGATGTAAGCGGCCAGATCGCCTACGTCGCGGTCGCCCAGTTGCGAGTCGCGGAGGCGCGAGACGGCATCGTATTCGTAGAGGCCCTGCTGCGCCGTGGTGGTCGATTTGACGTGCCAGGTAAACAGCGGTTTGTTGAGCGCCCGTGCCACCTCAAAGGCCAGCAGCGTTTTGCCGGTGCCGGGTTCGCCCTTGATCAGCAGTGGCTTCTGCAACTGAATGGCGGCATTGACGGCCACGCTCAACTCGCGGGTGGCCACGTAGGCGTCGGTTCCCTGGAACTGCATTGGAGTTAAGTTCAATGTCCAAAGTCCAACGTTCAAAGCCGATAGCGCAAACGGACGTCTACACACCTGCCACGTTGGACCTGCAGCGGACCGCCTGGACCTTGGACATTGAACGCTAATTACTCTTCCTCGTCGCTCGAAAACGAGTAGAGCGTTTGATCGAGGCGGAGGGTGTTTTCGTTAAATTGACTGATGAATTGTTCGATGACGTCGTCGGTGATGTCTTCGGTGTTGAGGCAGACGTCGATGCCGATGCCGTATTCAAAGCCCCGGTCGAGTTCGACGTGTTCTTTTACTTTAACGGCTTCGGTGTCTTCCAGTTCTTCGATGAGTTCGGTCAGTACTTCCTCGACTTCCTCTTCCTTTT
Source organism: Fibrella aestuarina BUZ 2 (assembly GCF_000331105.1). Taxonomy (NCBI): domain Bacteria; kingdom Pseudomonadati; phylum Bacteroidota; class Cytophagia; order Cytophagales; family Spirosomataceae; genus Fibrella; species Fibrella aestuarina. The sequence continues at coordinate 4,112,872 of NC_020054.1, forward strand.
CGGTGTCGATGCGGTAGCCGGGGGCGCGCTCTTCGGGAGGCTGATAGCCAGGGTACGTCTTCTTCACCTGATCAACGGCCATTTCATAGACCATGCTGCTGTGGTGCAACCGCAACGTATAGATGAGTCCGTCAAAAATTACCTCCTGCCCATCATCTTTTCCAACGAATTGGATGTGAGCACACTCGCCCGACTCCAGCACGTCCAGTTCGTCGTCTTCAACGTAGACAAACGAACGCCCGGTCTGTCGGCACTCATCTTTTAGTGCATTGATTTCGTCGGGTCGATACCCGTCATTCTTATACGTGGCCATTTGTGTAGATACAGTTTAGGATCTGGCGACATAAAATGGAGACTAACTAGCTGTAAGTCAATCACTAGTAACATCGAAGCCTTTCATGCCAACCGCCGAACCTGCTGAATAATGTCCTAAGTTACGGATTTCGCGCGTCATGCCACACGCGCACCACGGCTTCGGCGAAGTCAATGGCCGTGTTCATGGGGGTCTCATCGACGGCGGCCAGTACATCATCGGGGCGGTGAATGCGGGGCATGCTGCCATCGGGCGCCAGCGCGCACAGGGCCAGCGTGGGTACGTTGCCCCCCCGCACAAACCACGCGCTGTCGAAGTCGGCGGTATGCCAGCGACCCGTCTGGGTACGTTCCCGGAAGGCCGCCGTGGCCGTCAATTGCCGGGCCAGTTGAGTGAGCGCATTGTCGTAGCGCAACACCTCTACGGTTCCCGTTTGCTCAACGACGGTGAGCTTACCCGCGCCGAGCGTGTCGAAATTGATCACGATGGTTTGTTGGCCGTTCAGGGGCCACTTAGGGCGATTTTTCTGGGCGTAGGCCAGCGAACCCAGCATCCCGGCCTCTTCGGCGGAGGGCAACAGCACTTCCACCAGCAGGCCGGGCAATTCACCCGCCAGGCTCGCCCGTTGCAGCCGGTCGGCGGTTTCGATGGCGGCGACCACACCCGTTGCATTATCGCTCGCCCCATTGGTGTAGCCCCGCGTCCAGTACCCGATACTGCCCATCACGGCCTGCGCGATGAGGTACAGCGCCACCAGCCCAACACCCCAGGTTACCCAGCCGGGCCACCCCGCCGCCACGTACACCACCAGCAAGGCTACGCCCAGCGTCATGATCGCGAGCGACAGCATCAGCGACGCCCGAAACGACCGCTGCTGCCTGGGGCTGTACAGCGCCGACACCGGGGCCGTATCATAATGCGCCATCAGCACCACGTGCGTCCTGACCGGCTCAGCGTCGGGGCGGGGCCAGCGGGCCACCACGTTGAGGGCCGTGTGCTGCACCGGCCAGCGGCTGATGAGCGTGGGGCGCCAGTTGAAATACAGCCAGGCCTGAACCAGAAAAAAGAGGGCCACCACCAACCCAATCTGCTGGAGCAAAAAGCCCGCGCTCATCGCCAGACCCATACCCGCCAACAGCCCGCCGATGAGCCAATACACGATGGTCACGTAGGTTTTTGGCGTCTGGAAGGGCTCCAGGCGGGCCGTGGCGCCGCGTTCCGTCAGGGCGTCGGCCAGCAGTTGGGCCGCGGCGCGTTCGTTGGCCGTGGCGGCGCCCCGATGCGGAAATTGACAAAGTGCCGCCAACAGGAAATTTGTCGATCGGGCTGAGGGGGATTTAATCATAAGCAAGTGTATCTTTACGAAAAAATACGCATCTTTTTAATGTCTTTTCTACTCGTGCCGAACCTGATCAGCCTTGTTGTGCCGGCTTTCAATGAGCAGGAGAACCTGCCTGTTCTGGTGGAGCGGTTGCGCGCCGTTATGAGCACGCTCAGTGATCCGGCGACCGACCGGCCGGTTGCTTACGAGATCCTGATCGTCGACGATGGGAGCACCGATCGCACCAAAGCGGTGCTGCGGCAATTAAGCATGCGTTACAACGAAGTACGCTTTATTTCCTTCTCGCGCAACTTCGGGCATCAGGTAGCGTTGCGGGCGGGCTATGAACACGCCCGTGGGATTTGCGCAATCAGCCTCGACGCCGATTTGCAACACCCGCCCGAACTGATTCCGACGCTGGTGAAGAAGTGGCGCGAGGGATTCGACGTGGTGTATACGGTGCGGCATCAGGACCCGAATTTACCCTGGAAAAAGCGATTTACCTCCCGTAATTTCTACCGGCTTTTGCGAGCTGCCTCCGACCTGGAACTCGAAGATGGCGCCGCTGATTTCCGATTGCTCGACCGGAAAGTACTCAATGTCTTGAAGCAACATCAGGAGAACGATCTGTTTGTGCGGGGCATGATTTCATGGATGGGTTTTCGGCAGTGTCGCATTGAGTATGAGCCCGCTGCCCGGTTTGCCGGTACGACTAAATACTCGTTTAAGAAGATGTTACAGCTGGCGATGATGGGCATTACTTCGTTCAGCACCAAGCCGCTGTATATCTCCGTTGTGGTTGGTTTGTGCATGGCGCTCTTCTCGTCGCTCTTCGGATTGGAAGTTTTGTACGAGTATTTTTTCACGAACGCCACGGTGTCGGGTTGGACCACGCTGGTCCTGCTGGTTGTGCTTATCGGCGGCGTTCAGTTTATCGTCATCGGTATTATGGGCGTATATTTGGGCAAAACCTTCATCGAGGTGAAACGTCGCCCGCCTTACATCATTGGCGATTCGAGTGAGATCGAGGAAATTATCCAATGGCAAGTACCCAACCCCGCCGCATTCTCTTCACAGTAGACGTCGAAGAATTTGATACCGCCGTCGAATTTGGCCACACCATTCCGCTGAGCGAACAGATTGCCGTCTCGACCCGGGGCCTTCGCCTGCTGACCGAGCGGTTCGACGCGCTCGACGCCCGCACGACGCTGTTCACCACGGCCAATTACGCGCTGCACGAGCCCGCGTTGATGAAGCAACTGGCCCAACGGCACGAGGTTGCTTCGCACGGCTATTACCATACGACCTTCGAACCGGCCGACCTGGGTACGTCGAAACAGGCGCTGGAAACGTTACTGGGCAAACCCGTTCGGGGCTTCCGGCGGGCGCGCATGGGCGAGACCAACCCCGATGATCTGATCGCCGCCGGGTACGTCTACAACTCGTCGCTGCACCCGACGTTTATACCGGGCCGTTATAACCATTGGGGCGAACCCCGCCTGCCGTTCAAGGAGAAAACGATCTGGCAGATTCCCGCTTCGGTCACGCCCAATCTGCGGTTACCACTTTTCTGGCTGAGCCTCAAAAACTTCCCGTTTGCCATCTACAAACAGCTTTGCTTGCAGACCCTCAAGGCCGACGGGTTCGTGAATCTGTATGTGCACCCCTGGGAGTTTACCGACCTGGCGCAGTATGAGAAGATTCCAACCTACGTGAAGCGGCATTCGCGCCACGACCTCCTCGACCGCGTAGAGGCCCTGCTGCGCTACCTGCGCGCCGAAGGGGGCGAGTACCAGACAATGGACGAGTTTGTAACCGGGTTGGTGTAGGGCTTCGCTGTCATTGATGGTCATTCATTGTCATTGGTGGTCATTCATAGTCATTCGTTGTCATGGATCGTTTTTTAACAATGAATGACTAAGAATGACCATCAATGACAACCAATGCCCCTAAATAAAAATCACATCCGTGATGACTTCGGAGCCGATCTCTTTATTGACGAGTTGAATGACTTTCTGCTTGGCGTTGACCAGTTCGTTGCGCAGGGGTGCCGATGACAGTTCGATGTACAGCACGCTGTCGCGAACATAGAGGCGGGTGGTGCGGGAGGCGATCGTTTGGCCCATCATACGCCCCCAAAAGGCTTCCAGGTACGTTTCGTTGAACCGGCCGCGCAGTTTATAGACCTGGAGCAGCTTGTCAAAGGCTTCTTTGACGGTCGTCGTGCCAGGCTGTCGCGATGTGGGCGAAATGTACTTATTGGTCATGGAATGGAGGGGCCGTTCAGTTGGATAACGACAAAGTTAAACGCCTAGTCACGTAACCCCTCGGTTACCAGCAAACATTTTTTAGCGGTGACAAATCGGGGGCGTGGCGACAGGCGGGAAAGTCGGTAACGAACAGAAGGCGGGAGTTGGCCAGTCGGTTTCGGGTTGCTTACGTGCGCTAAAAAAGGACTATCCAGACTCGGCACTCCCTTTCTTCGCTGACTTTCCAGCCTTGTCAACCGCCTGTTCGGGCTTCGCTTTCTTATACACCTCGTCGAACGCCTCACCCGCGGCCAGTTGCCGAACGAACGGTAACAAGGGCGGCTGTTTTTCGGTAGCCAGCCAGCGGGCGACCTCGCGGCCGGCGGCCAGGTAGGCCAGCATCACCCGGCCATAGTTGCCGTAGAAAAAATCGCGGGTCGTTTCGAGGGCGGGCAGGGTCGGCACAAACTGCGGATGCTGGGCCATGAGGCCGCGGGTGCGGTACCGCCACTCGGCATCGTAGTCGGCAAACCGAATGGCGGGGTCGTTGGTTGGGCTCGTGAAGCGGTAGTCGACCATCAGCGCGAGCCCTTCGTTGAACCACTGCGGTACCTGCCGTTTGATGGTCAGCCAGCCGAGGCGGGCAAAAAGCTCATCATGGCACAGCTCGTGGGCCATCACGTCGGGGCTGTTGCCCTCGGGGCCGAGTACCAGAAAGGAGGTGCCCCAGGGTAGGCCGATACTGCAACCGGCGCCTTCGCCCCCCGAACAGTAGCGCGCATATTGCGCCTGCGTGGGGCAGTAGATAAGCACCGCCCGCCCCTGCCGGCTCCCCCAGAAACGGCCAATCCGCTGGGTGGCTACGTCGAGGTGGCGCACCAGCACGGCCCGCTGCCGGGGGGTGGCGTCGTTGCTGACGTAGACGGTATGCTGTTGGTGCTGAAAGGCCGTAAAATCGTCGGCGTAGCGGATGGTCAGGCAGCGCCGGAGCGTCGGAAAGGCGAACACCAGACTGATCGGCAGGGCAATCAGAAAGGACACAAACCACCTTAGCAATGCGGAACGGCGCATGAAAACGAGTTTACAGTTGGCAGTTTAAGCGGTTCAGTTGGCAGACCGACGAGTCGCGTCCGGGCTGACAATGAAGCAAAAAACTGTACACTGCTAACTGCATACTGCTTTCAAAGTTCCATTAACTGACGGACATTGTCGGCGTAGGTGCTGCCGGTGGTGAGGCGGGTTTGTTTGCTGTCGTTGAGCGTCAACACGTATTTCCCGTCGAAATGCTTCTGGAACTCCCGAATCCGGTGGCGATTAACGATGACCGCCCGGCTGATGCGGACAAACGAGTCGGGTAGTTTTTCGTCGAGGCTCGCGATGGTGTAGGTGGTGAGGAATTTCTGGCCGTCGTGGGTAGCCAGGAACACGTATTTCTCTTCGGCTTCGAAAAACGCGATCTCGGCCAGCGGAATCAGGCGAATCTTATCGCCGGTCTTGACCGAGATGGAGAAGATCTCTTTTTTCGGCTTCATCTGTTCCAGCAGGCGGGCTAGGTTATCGGTGTAGGGGTTAGACGCGGCCTGATCATGACTCCGCAGCAGCCTGATTTTCTGCACGGTACGCTCCAGCCGGTCGGCCTCGATGGGCTTCAGCAGGTAATCGACCGAGTTTTCCTCGAAGGCCCGAATGGCGTACTGGTCGTAGGCGGTGGCGAATACCACCAGCGGCATGTAGGATAGTCGGCCCAGCATCTCGAAGCCGTTCAGCAGAGGCATTTCGATATCCAGAAAAATAACATCAGGCCGCTGGGCCTCGATCATCGCCAGCCCTTCGGCGCCGTTGGTGGCCTCGCCGATAATGGTAAAGGTGTCGGTATGTTTGGTCAGGAGCCGACGCAGGCGGCTGATCGCCAGGGGTTCATCATCAATCAGGAGGGCAGTCATACGTAGGGCAAGGCGTTGGCCCTGCCGGTTAAGCGGTCTATTAGCCAACCGAAGCCGAGGCGGCGGCCGGGCTGGTCAGGCGGTTCATTTTCAGGCCAATGCAAACCTGCTTCTGGGGTTTATTCTGTAACTCAAACCGGGCGTCGTCGGCATACAGCAGGCGCAGTTTGTCCTGAATGCTCCGCAGGCCATAGCCCCCGCCCATCTCGTCGGAAAAAGCGGGGCCGTTGTCCTGCACCGTGAGCCAGAGCCAGCCCGCTTCCTCACGGATACCCACCCGGATGCAGCCCTCGTCGGCCCGTTTGCTGATGCCGTGTTTGATGGCATTCTCAACGAGCGGTTGCAGCAGAAACTGCGGGATGGTCAGGCCGTCGAAGCGAGCGTTGTCACCGTCGACCTCAAACCGGAGCCGGTCACCAAACCGTACCTGTTCGACGCGCAGGTACGTTCGGACCATGTCCAGCTCATCGGCCAGGGTCGTAAACAGGCTGCCATCGCGACCGGTGCTGTAGCGAAACAGCTTGGACAGCAGCAGGGTCATTTCCTCGGCTTTGTCGGGATCTTCGTGGACCAGACTGGCAATGCTGTTGAGGGCATTGTACAGAAAATGGGGGTTTATCTTGGCCTGTAGCGCATCGAGTTCGGCCCGGTTTTTCAGCTTCTCCATGTTGAGCAACTGAAATTCCTGTTCCGACATTTTGCGGGTGAGTTGCCGCCCCTGCCGCAACACATACAGGAAGGTGTTGCCCACGATCAGGTAGGATAGGATGTAGAAGATAACGGGGGCGTTGTCGGTGGTGTATTCCGGTCGTTTCACCAACTCATTGACGGCCGACTGGCCAAAGAAGAAAAAGGTGGTCAGGCTAACCGTGGTCGACGTCATAAACGTCGCGCCCGAGGCCAGCAGGTGCCGCAACCAGGGGGATTGGATGCGTTGATTGAGCCATTCGTCGAGGAGCCAGATAACCAGAAAGATCCCGGCCCCGATTGCGACATTCTGGATGATCAGAAAGCGGTAAAGCTGGGCCATCAGCGGGTCTTTCGAGATCGCAATCTGGGCCGTGAAGTAGATGATGCCGCTGAAGCCATACACCACCAACGCCCCCGCGATCATCCCGATCAGTAGCCCCCAGAAGGGCGTTTGCAGCAGTTTGGCCAGCATGTTGGGCTCGGCCGACCTGTCTTTTGGCTCGGATTTGGCGGATACGGCCGCAAAACTCAACCGCGTCCCCGTCAGGTTGGCCCCGTTCAGCACGGTGTTCGACAGGTCGCTGAAGCTCAGGTTGGCGTCGGTCAGGTCGGCATCGCGAAAGTTACTACCCCGAATGGCCGAAAAGCTCAGATCGGCCCCGCGCAGGATGGCCCCTTCAAAATTGGCTTTGGTCAAATCAGAAAAGCTAAAATCAGCCCCCGTCAGGTTGAGGCCACTGAAGTCGAACCCACGCAGGCTTTGCCCCCGTAGTTGCAGCCGCTGCGTGCCGTTGGTCCGTTTGATGAGTTGATCGCGGGTCATGGAAACTGTTCGCTATTCACTGTCTACTGGTCGGTTGTTGGCTGACGCTCGCCTACTCCAGCGTCAGCCAACAACCGACCAGTTTAATCGCACTGTCCCAGCACGGGGTCGATGTGGCTCTGGCCCCAGGCGGGGGCCAGGTCGCTTGCTGGTTTGAAGGTAGCCAATTTTTCGGTCGCCGTTTTCAGCACGGGGCAAGCCGTTTTGGGGCCACCACCGAAATTTTCGGGCGTGAAGATCAGCCCCAGCCCTTTCAGCACGTAGGGCCGGGGGTTGCCGGGGTTCTGCGCGATGGCTTTCCCAATGGCGGTTTCAAATTGCGGGCCGTAGGTTTGCCAGCGGTTGGCGAGGTCGACCGACATGCGCGACTGGGCGATGTAGGCCCGCAGCACCGACAGTTCGTCGTTATTGGGCGACAGCTTGTCGGCTTCGTTCAGGTACGTATCGGCCCGGTCGAGAAACCGGTCTTTTTCGGCTTGGTCTTTCCCGATAAACCCCAGATACACGTAGGTGAGGCCCGCATAATAGCGGGGTAGCCAGGCCTGCTTTTCTGCCGAGGCGATGCGCGCAAACTCGTTGGCCAGCGCAAGCATGTCGGCGGTTGGCGTTTGGGCGCTCAGGCTATTCAGGGAGGCGATCCCCTGGCGCATGGCCTGCTGATGGGAATCGGATAAAGGCTGGGCCCGGGCGGTAAACGCCCACAGGGCCGTGAGCAGGAAAACAAGACGGACGACGTACATAGTTGAGTGCGTTTGGCTGGCTCAAACCTACGTTGGGCGCGACCCGGCTTCCAGTCGTTTCCGACAAAGTGCGGGTTCGGCGGGATAAACCCGGCCATTCGGCGCGATAGGGTTGACTCCTCATCGAGGGCCTTCCAGGTTCGGCACCCCGTCGCCGTCGTTTCAAAGCAGGGAGGCTGGTCAGGTACGTTGCCCGACCACCCTCCCTGGGTACGTTACTTCAGTACGTTTGCCTTCACGCCTTCGACCGTAATCTTGACGGGCTTAATGGCTCCGTTGGCGTCGAACTCCATGCGGTCGATGCAGGTTTCGCGGTGGTTACCGTCCGTTTCGGTGAGAGGGCGGCGGTGGTACACGATGTACCAGTCGTCGGTACCGGGCACGTTCAGCACTGAGTGGTGACCGGCGCCTCGGGCCACGGTGGGGTCCTGCTGGAGAATTTTGCCCACCCGCTCAAACGGGCCGAAGGGCGAATCGGCCACGGCATAGGCCACCGAGTAGTCGGGGCCGGTCCAGCCCCCTTCCGACCACATGAAGTAGTATTTACCGTTGCGACGGAACATAAACGGCCCTTCCACGTAGCCTTTCGGTGTAATCTCACGGAACGTTTTGCCGTCATCGAAGGGCGTAAACCCTTTAAAATCAGCGTTGAGTTTAGCGATGTTGCAATGCTGCCAGCCGCCGTAGATCATGTAATACTGCCCGTCTTTGTCGTGAAACACGAACTGATCGATGGGCTGCGCGCCATTGTGGATCTGCCCGATCAGCGGTTTGCCGAGGTAATCGCGGAAAGGGCCTTCAGGCTTGTCGGCCACCGCCACGCCGATGCCCCCGATTTCGCCTTCGTGGACGTCGTTGGCTCCAAAAAACAGGAAGTATTTACCCCCTTTTTCAACGATGGAAGGCGCCCACATGGCCCGTTTCGCCCATTTCACGGCTGTGGTATCGACGATGCGCGGGTGCTTGGTCCAGTTGACCAGATCGGGCGACGAAAACGCGTCCATGAACACCTGCTTGTTGTATTTGTCGGAATAGGTGGGGTAAATCCAGTAGCGCTTACCAAAGAGGGCCACTTCGGGATCGGCATACCAGCCGGGAAACAGGGGATTCCCCGACATGGTTTTGGGTTTTGTAGCGGTTTGGGCCGCCGCGGGTAGCAGCAGGCAGGCAAGCAGACCGGTAGTCAGCAGACGGTGCATACGTATCGAGAGTGATGTCTTGGGTAAAGACGAAAGTTAAGCGGTTTACCCCTACCGGCCTCGTCAGGTACGTTGCCGAAGTGGGGTCTTGTGGGGCCAACCAAGCGTCCTAATCCAGTGTTAATGCAAGGTATCCGGGCTTAGCGTTACCTTGCTGAAACGAAACCAAGAGCGCGATGTCGCCGGATGACCGATGCGGCCCGGCGCGCCATTGCCCATTTATACCCCTATTCACCCATGTCCACGAAACCGCATCTGCTGGTTGTTGAAGACGAAATTAAAGTAGCAGCCGCCCTGAAGAAAGGGCTGGAAACGCAGGCCTACGCCGTTGACGTGGCCAACGACGGCCGTGAAGGCAAACGGCTGCTGGGGGTCAACCGCTACGACCTGGTGATCCTCGACGTAAACCTGCCGTTTGTGAGCGGCCTCGAACTGGCCGAATACGCCCGTAGCAAAAACGATCGCCTGCCTATTCTGATGCTGACGGCCCTGGATACGACCACCGATAAAGTGCAGGGCTTCGACGCCGGGGCCGACGATTACCTGGCCAAGCCCTTTGCCTTTGCCGAATTGTTTGCCCGCGTGAAAGCGCTGCTGCGCCGCGCCGTGCCCGCCGAGCCCGACCCCGTTCTGGCCTTTGCCGACCTCGAACTCGACCGGTTGGGCAAGGTGGCGCGTCGGCAAGGACTGACCATCGAACTGACCGCCCGCGAATTTGCCCTGCTCGAATACTTCATGCGCAACGCCGGCCGGGTCCTGTCGCGCGCCGACATCGCCGAGCAGGTCTGGGACATCGGGTTCGACACCGGCACCAACGTGATCGACGTGTACGTGAATTACCTCCGCAACAAAATCGACAAGCCCTTCGCCACCAAGCTGATCCACACCGCCGTGGGCATGGGGTATGTGTTGAAAGAAAAATAAAAATAGGTTGCTGTCCCCCGTTCACGGTCTTCGGCTGACTGGTGCCCGACCAGGTTCGCGTCAGCCAGCAGAGGCCAGCCAACAGAGAACAGCAAACCGTGCTTCCCCTCTATGACCATCCGAACGCGCCTGACCCTCTGGTTTACGGGACTGCTCTCGGCCCTCTTGCTGGTGTTTTGTCTGGTACTCTATACCGTGGCCGAGCGGCACCGGGAACGCGAATTCCGGGAGCGGCTGCGGGCCGAAGCGCAGACCTCGGTGGGCTTGTTGTTTGGCCGCGAAACCATCAGCCCCGAGTTGTTCAAGCTCCTTGACCGCAACCACATGACTGTGCTGCCCGATGAGGAGATTATTATTTACGACAGCCAGAACCACATCCGCTACGAAAGCGGCACCGACTACCTCGCCGTCGACCGCACGACCCTCGACCGGGTGCGCGTAGAGACGGATGTATACTGGCGCGAGAAAGACCGCGAAATTGTGGGCACGGCCTTCACCGCCCAGGGCAACCGGTTTGTGGTGTTTGCCTCGGCGGTCGATACCTACGGGTTCAGCAAGCAGCGCGATCTGGCCTGGCTGCTGGCCGTGGGCTGGCTGGTGGTCACGGGCGGCTCGTTTGGCGTGGGGCGGTTTCTGGCGGGTCGCAGCCTGCAACCCATGCGCCGCGTGATTGGGCGGATCGACGGTATTTCGGCCACGCAACTCGACCAACGCCTGCCCACCGGCGCCGACAACGACGAGATCGATCAGTTGTCGGAGCGATTCAACCGCATGCTCGACCGCCTCGAAGCCGCCTTCCGCATGCAGCAGGCCTTTGTTTCGCACGCCTCGCACGAACTGCGCACGCCCCTCACGGCTATGTCGGGACAGTTGGAAGTGTCGCTGCTGACCGACGAAGAACCCGCCGAACTGCGCGAAACCCTGCGCTCTGTGCTCGACGATGTGCGCGGCATGACCCGGCTCACCAACGGCCTGCTGTCGCTGGCGAAAGTGGGCGTAGATGCCTCAGCGGTGCGCATGACGCGCTTTGCGCTCGACGAACTGCTCTGGAAAGTGCGCGACGAAGTGCGGCGCCTCCATGCTGGCTACCAGATCACCGTCTCGCTCGACACGGCACATGGCGATCAACCCACCGACTGGCAACTGACCGCCAGCGAGCCGCTGATCCACACGGCCCTGCTGAACCTGTTTGAAAACGGCGGCAAATTCTCGCCTACCCACCACGTCACGGTGAATCTGGGCCAACAGGCGGACACGTTGCAGCTACGGATCCACAACGACGGCCCGCCCATCCCCGCCGATGAGCTGCCGAAGCTGTTTGCGCCGTTCCAACGTGGGACCAACGCGCAGGGTATCCCCGGCCACGGCGTGGGGCTTTCGCTCACCCAGCGGATCATCCAGCTCCATAACGGCCGCCTCGACGTGACCTCTAGCACCGAGCAGGGTACCACATTTACGGTAACCCTACCCCAAAATCTGTAGCCTCGGTTCACATCGGTGAACGCTGCCTACCTAAGCGGCGATTTGCCAACGACCGCGCTTACATAGGCCCAACGCGCAGCCGCCACCCAATGCATATTCTGTATCTTTTTTTAACGTACCTGCACTTATGTTTTCAGCCAAGGACTATTCCGTAATGACGCTTGACGAGTTACTATCAGAAAAGAAAGCCATGAAGTCAGGCACAATCGCAACAGCTTTTGTCATTGGCATGCTGGTTGGGGTGGCTGTGTGGTCAGCCGTAGGTGGTAAGTTTCTTCTCACGATTGGCCTGCTTGGCGCCGCTATGTTTATTGGCAACAAAAACTCAAAAGCCAGAAAGGCAATCCAAACGGAGATCCAGCGCCGGCAATCGGTGGGTTAGGGCTTCGTTTCCGTATCACGTTGGCTAGGTACTATGCTGATGTGGCCGGATGCCTTCATCAATCCACGCTGATCATCATCGCCCCAGGAGCCGTATCACCTGCCAGGTCGTTTGGGTGAGGTAATGGGCGGCGTGGGTCAGCGCGTCGGTTAAGGTAATCGGGCCGGGAGCGATGGCAAAGGCGCTGGTTAGCCCCAGAGTCGTTAGCTCGTCGGGCGAGAGTTGTACCGACCCCCCCAGCGCCACGACCGGAATCGCCTGCTCGTTGGCCAGCCGGGCTATGCCCGCAATCAGTTTGCCCTGTAAGGTTTGCTTGTCAATTCGCCCCTCCCCCGTCAGCACCAGGTCAGCCCCCTTCATCGTTTCGGCTAGCCGCGTGTGGTCGATCAGCAGTTGAACACCTTCCGTCAGGCGGCCATTCAGGAAGAGGACCGCCCCGGCACCCAGCCCCCCCGCCGCGCCGCCGCCCGGCAAAGTCGACACATCGACGCCAAGCTGCTGCCGAACCCGTTCGGCCCAGTGCGTCATACCGGCGTCAAGCAGCGGCAGGTCGTCCGGCGTAGCGCCTTTCTGCGGCGCGTAGACATACGTGGCTCCTTGCGGCCCCACCAGCGGGTTTGTCACGTCGCAGGCTACGTCTACGGTTCCTGTCCAGGCTATGGCGGGCGCGATAATTTGGTCGATCTGGGCCAGGTTCCCGCCACAGGGGCGCAGCACCTGACCGGCTTTATCCAGGAACTGCCAGCCCAGCGCGGCAGCCATACCGGTGCCGGCATCGTTGGTGGCACTCCCACCAATCCCCAGCACGATCCGGTCGACGCCCTGCTCTATCGCCAGCCGAATCAATTCGCCCGTGCCGAAGGTGTTGGTCTGGAAGGGATTGTAGTCCGCTGGATTCAATAACCGCAGGCCCGAAGCCTGCGCCATTTCAATGAAAGCCGTTTTGCCATCGCCCGAGATACCATACCCCGCTTCGACCGGGCGCCCCAACGGATTCTGCACCACCGCCGTATGCCAGACGCCCCGCGTGCCCTGTGTCAACACCTGGGCCGTGCCTTCGCCCCCATCGGCCATGGGAACAGCCACCACCTCAGCCACCGGATTGGCCAGCCGAATGCCTTCCGTCATGGCTGCGCATACCTCCGAAGCCGTCAGCGAGCCTTTGAATTTGTCGGGTGCCAGCACAATTCTCATCGTCGGTTTGCGAGTGGGTGATGTGGGGAGTGTTTTATCATCGGGAACGCCAACAGACGCGCCTTAGCCCGCCGACGTACCTGGGTGGCAGCTTAAAAGAACCTGTTTCAAGCGGGCCATTCGCCGAAGCGGATCGCAATCCTACCATTATTTCCAGGACAAATCAAATCGGTCGGGCTGGGTACGTTCCCGCTGACGGCATCTCGTGCTGGCGGCTTTAGGGGCGACCCGCTCAGGGCCGCAGTGGAGTAGACAGGCCACTTTTTGCGTTCTTTAGGGTATGTCCAAATCGAACGTAGCCATCATCGGCGGGGGAAATATTGCCGATAAAAATCACATCCCGGCCCTGAAGCAGGTAGCCGAGCAGGTCGACATTGTGGCCGTATGCGGGCGCGATAGGGCCAAAGCCCGTGCACTCGCCGATAAACACGCAATCCCCCATGCCTTCGACAACACGGGCGAGCTGTATCGGGTTTGCGCGCCCGACATGGTGGTCATCTGCACGCCCAACAACCTGCATTACCCACAGACCATCGAAGCGCTGGAACACGGCTGTCATGTGTTCTGCGAAAAACCATCGGCCCTACACGCCCGCGACGCCCGGCATATGGCCGATCTGGCTGCCCAGAAGGGCCTGACGCTGGCGTATAATTTTCAGCTACGGCAAACGGGTGAATGTGAATTGTTGATGCGGTGCAAAGCCGAGGGGCTCTTGGGCGACATCTATCACATCAAGGCCCAGTTTCTGCGGCGACGGGGTATTCCGGGCTGGGGTTCCTTCACCAACAAAGCCGTGCAGGGCGGCGGCGCGCTGATGGATCTGGGCGTGCACGTGCTCGACCTGGCCCTGTATGTGCTCGGCTTCCCGACGCCCGATCAGGTGCTGGGTAACACCTACGACCTGATCGGCAAAACGGGCGGTAAAGGCCTGATGGGCAGCTGGAATCCCGCTACGTTCGACGTGGAAGATGCGGCGATGGCGTACCTGTCGTTCCCAAACAAGGCGTCGGTTATGCTGTCGGCGTCGTTTGCCCTCAATACCCAACTCGACAAAGACCGGAATCTGGCGGTTTTCGGCAGCAAAGGCGGGGTCAGCCTGTTTCCGTTTACGTTGCACACGGAACTGGCGGGCGAGCTGGCCGACGTTCGGTTTCCGTACCTGGAAGACGTGGATAGCCAATTGAAAAATACCATCGCCTTTCTGGATGCCTGCCAGCACAAGCCGTCGAACGTCTGCACTGCCGAGCAGGGTGCGCTTTTGCAAGAAATCGTCGAGCGGATTTATCAGTCGGCGGAGCGGTAAATTCCGGCAACGCGCCTATCCATCCTACAAGAAACGATTGCTAGTCGGCAGGCAAAACAGAATTTCGTTTGCCCATTATTCGTTTTAACAAAATAATAAAACAATTATTTCACAAAATCGTTATAATTACACATTTAATTAACCATATAGTTCTATATGAAAATAAATACCTGGAAACTTATATTAGTACTGGCCGTTGTGTCCGCCTGTAAGAAGGAGGTCGATAATGGCACCACGCCAACGCCGACACCGCCGGTGCTGGAAAGCGTACCGCTGAAGTCGGTGGCGACCTTCCCGATTGCGGTAGCGGGTAGCAACGGCGCTTTTCTGACCAATCCTACTTCCTCGGAGCTGCTCAAGCGGGATTTTAACGGCATCACGTTTGAAAACGAGATGAAAAACAGCGCCCTCGTCACTAGTTCGGGGGGCTATAATTTCGCGACAGCCGATGCCATGGTGGCGGCAGCGCAGGCCGCAAACATTCAGATCCACGGGCACGTGTTGGCCTGGCATTCTCAGGCGCAGGGCACTTATTACCGAAGCATTCTGAATGCAGCCCGGCCGAGTGGCGTCAACCTGGTCCCGAACCCTGGCTTTGAAACCGGAGACGCAAACAGCTTTGTCAATTTCACCGTGCTGAACAGCGGCAACCCCGCTGGTACCGCTACCATAACGGCCGGTTCCGGCGCGGCCGAGGTACGTTCCGGTAGCCGCTCCATGAAGGTCGTAAACCCCACGGCTTACACCACCGAGCAATGGCGCGTGCAGGTAGCAACGGATCCGATTCCGCTGACGGTGGGCAAACAGTATCAGGTCAGCTATTGGGTCAAGGCGGCCACTGCAAACGGCTCTATTCGGCTCTCAACGCAGCCAACGCCCTTGTATCAGGGCGATCAGACGATTGGTACGGCCTGGCAGCAGGTAACCTGGCTCATCACGGCCAACGAAGCCCAGACCCGCATTGTCTTCGATATGGGCCGCAACAGCAACACCTACTTCATTGATGACGTGAGTGTCAACGAACTAGTTACGTCGGGGAGCCCAACCAACAATTACACGAAAGTGGATAGCCTGCTCAAAACCACGATTCAGCAGATTGCCGGGCATTTCAAAGGAAAAGTGCGGGGTTGGGATGTGATCAACGAGATGTTTGCCGATGGCCCTGCGGGGGCGATCCGAAACAATACGAACACCGCCAACGCAACCGCCAATGACATCTTCGTCTGGAGTGAATACCTGGGGCGTGATTTTGGCGTGAAAGCGTTCACCTACGCCGCCCAGGCCGACCCGACAGCCAAATTGTTTATCAACGATTATAACCTGGAGTTTTCGACCGCCAAGCTCGATTCACTCATCGCGTACGTCGCCGAAATCAGGGGAAAGGGCGCCAAGGTGGATGGCATCGGCACGCAGATGCACGTCAGCATCAACACCAGCAAAGACCAGATCGATGCGCATTTCAAAAAGTTGGCGGCTACGGGCCTGCTCGTTCACGTTTCCGAACTGGACATTGGCGTCAATACGAATAACGCGGCCAGTTTGGTCTTCACCGAGGCGCTGGAAAACACGCAGGCCGAGATGTATAGCTACATCGTTACGTCCTACATGCGCAACGTACCCAAGGCCCAACGGTATGGTATAACGATCTGGGGCTTGCTGGATAACCAAAGCTGGCGCTACCGGAACGGGGCCGATTACCCGCTGCTCTACACCCCAGCCGGCACCAAAAAGAAAGCGTATGATGCCGTGTTAAACGCCCTACGCTCAGGATTATAAGGCGGGATGCTTGATAACTCAGCATCCATTGGCGAACAATTCAATCGAATTGTTCGCTTTTTTTATACTCGATTGGCGCCTTACAACCCGCAAGCCCCTTGAAAAGCACCCTGACAAGCCTGCTGGTTTTTACCCTCTCCTGTACGCGACCAGCTCACACGACTCACCCTGTCGCAGATGGGGCGTTGAGTTTGTATCCCAAACCAACGCTCCTGGACGAACCCGGCTTTACGAAACTGGCAATTTCCAGACAGGATAGTACCATGTGGCTCCGCGCCGACATCCAGCGGGATCATCACATTTTTGGCTACGAACAACCCGACACCACGTCAAGAAAACTGCTTTTATTATCCCTTTTTACCGACAGCGTACAAGGGAATCCGCACCAATGCCTGTATGGCGCCTATTACGAATCGGCTAGCCTGAACGACCTGCACCTGACGTTTGTCCGGTTTACGAATGCGTTTGCCGAAAGCCGCTTGCTGTCGGGCGCGAAGCCGATTGATACGCTGTATTTCCGTAAGGAATGGGTGATGTGGACACCCTGATGCTGCGGTTTGTTCACCGGCAAGCAGCGCGTTTCGCAGCAGTCTGGTCGCCAGCCGAACGATTAAGGTTTCAGGTACGTATGGAAGCCCCGAACGACGCGCCAACCGGCAAGCAAGGGGGTAGTTTGTTTGGCGTCAGCACAATGGCCATTTTTATGGCCGGGTTGCGCCAGTATAGCGGCTACGCACCGACGCAAATTCCCCTGAACACCGCCGAATTGGCGTAGAAAGCGTATCCGAACTGACGGGCTTTTTGTCCGCCGTCCTATGACCAAAGCCCCCATCCACATAGCCGATTACTCGCCGGCCTGGGCATCGGCCTTTGACGACTTAGCGGCTGTTTACCAGGCCCACCTCGGCGATTGGCTCACTGCCATTCAGCACGTTGGCAGCACATCGGTACCGGGGCTGGCGGCCAAGTCTGTCCTCGACATTGATTTGGTCATTGCTGACCGGAACGACCTTGACCCGGTAATCGACCGGCTGTCCAGGCTGGGCTATGTGTACCGGGGTGATCAGGGTATTACCGACCGGGCGGCATTCAAACGGCGCTCCGACCAGACACCCATCGACGGCTCGGCACGTACCTGGCCCGCTCACCACCTCTACGTATGCCCGGCCGACAGCCTCAGCCTGCGCAATCACCTCACCCTGCGCGATTGGCTGCGCCAGCATCCCGATGAAGCCAGCGCGTACGGCAAGCTCAAGAAGGAACTGGCCCGGAAACACCCGTACGATATGGACGCCTACATCGAAGGCAAGACGCCGTTTATCACGGGCATTTTGAAAGCGGCGGGATTTGCTGATATTGCCATCCAGACAATCACCCGCGAAAACCGGGCGACGCCCACCCTATCATCATCCGTTCGTGACTAAACCGACTGTGCTTATCGCCGGGGCCAGCATTGCCGGTCCTACCCTCGCCTTCTGGCTTACCCGCTTTGGCTATCAACCTACTATTGTCGAGCGGGCCGATGCGCTCCGGCTGGGCGGGCAGAATATCGACATCAGCGGCGCAGCGCAGCAGGTGGTGCGGCTGATGGGGATTGAAGACGCGATACGGGTGGCGAACACCGGCGAGTTGGGCGTCCGATTTGTCGACGAAACCAACGCAACGAAAGCCGAGTTACCGAAAGGCGAATCCAGCATCGGCACCCGCGAGCTGGAAATTCTGCGGGGTGACCTCGCCCAGATCCTATATGACCTGACGAGCGATAAGGTCGAGTACCTTTTCGGCGATCAGATCACGGCGCTGACCGACGAGGAGACCGGGGTGAAGGTGACGTTTCAGCAAGGAAGTCGCCGCCGGTTTGACCTAGTGATCTGCGCCGACGGCATTCGGTCCAGAACGCGGTCGCTGGTCTTCGGTGAGGAACCCGTTATCAAACCCCTGGGCCTGTATACCTCGTATTTTACCGTGCCGCGCACGGCGACGGATAGCGCCTGGGCCCGCTGGTACAACGCCCCCCGGTCGCGCGTGGTCTTCCTTCGGCCCGACAATGTAGGCACCACCCGCGCCTCCTTTTCGTTTTTATCCGAGCCCAAAGGCTACGAACGCCTGCCGATGGCCGAGCAGAAAGCCATTCTGAAACAAACGTTTGCCGACGCGGGCTGGGAAGCGCCCCGGCTACTGGCCGCCCTCGACGACAACACGGACATTTACTTTGATGGCATTAGTCAGGTAAAAGCGCCGCGATGGTCGAAAGGTCGGTGCGCGATGGTCGGTGACGCCGCCTACTGCCCGTCGCCGCTGAGCGGCATGGGCACCAGTCTGGCCATTGTGGGGGCCTACGTGCTCGCTGGGGAGCTGGCTCAACATGCCGATTACCGGCAGGCCTTTGCGGCCTACGAAAACCGGTTACGTCCGTTTGTCGAGGAGGTGCAGTCGTTGCCACCGGGCGTGCCGTGGGTGGCGCATCCCAAAACCCGACTTGGCATTGCGGTTTTCAACGCCGGGATACGGCTCATTTCCAGCCGGTTTGCCCAGCGGATCGCTGCGCTATTCAATCGCAAGAGCGACAGCCCGACAAACGACTCGTTTGTCTTGCCTGACTACGAGAAAGCCGCTATCGCCAGCCGGTAGCGAGCAGGATTTGAGCCTGGCCCGGTAGCGAGCGGCACCCGTGGGGCTCAACATTCGCCGGTACGCTCCTTACGGATGCAGCATTTCCGTCAATTTTCGACGTTTTTTACGACGGGGCGGCTGTCGGTACGGCGTTTTTCGTAGTCGACCCGGAAGCGGCTCAGGTCGGGCTTGTGGGTACGTTGCCGGGTACGTTCGTATTGGTAAATTGTCTGGCCCAACTGGTACAAAAACGGATGCCCCACCGACTCGTATTCGTACTTGTTGTCGTTCAGGATACCGTCGCTGTTGACGTAGATCGTCGCCGACAGCATGAATTCGACGCCATTGGCAAAATCAGCCACGTAGGAAGCGTCGGTTAGGAAGCCATAGGCCCAGCCCACTTTATTGAACACGCGCAGGCCGTTGGGCATAGCGTGGTGCAGGCTGTCCTTGAAGAAAAACTTCACGTAACTGTCGTAATACGCGCTGGCGTCGTATTTGGGGTAGTTGGTTTCGCCGGGGTATTGCGAGAGATACTGGTACACAAACCGGTAGTCGTCGGGCGTGAGGGTAAACCGCTGGCGCGCCGGCACCGATTCGGGGAACAGCACCGATTGCAGCATCCGGTGCAGCGATTCGAGGGGTAGTCTGTTGCGCTCCGTAAAATCGAACGGCGCATTGACCAGGCTGTCGTTGGCTGTCAGATAACCCTTCCCCAGTTTGGCTACCCGCCGAAAATCAAACGGATCGGGGTTGTAGGCGGCGGGTTGCGCGTAAAGCAGCGCGCCATCGGGCCGGATAAACCGCAGGGGGTTGGTGTGCCGGTTTTCGTCGGCGCTCATGCGCACAAACCGGTGGGTGATGCGCGTGTCCGGGTAGCCTTTGGCGTGCAGCGACCGGTTGAATTCGCCCTGTCCGATGAACTCGTAGAGCCGGGTGTAGGGGTCGTTTTCACTCACCAGAAACGCCTTTTTGATGAAATGGGCAACAGACGGAAGGCCCGTTTCGGACGTGCTATCAGTCCAGGCGTGGGTCTGTCGGCTGTAGGCGCTGTCGATCTGCACCGGCGTAAATTTCGTAATGGCCGGGTTGTTCAGGCGGTTGATTTTTTCCACTGCCAGCAGCGCGGCGGGCAGCTTCACCGTCGACGCCGGGTTAAAATACTCGGTGCTGTCGACGCGGAAATAGTAGTGCCGAAACGACGGCCGGTTTTGCCGGTCCCGGTCGATCTGCGTGTAGATAATTTGCAGCCGATACGCCGCCGGATTCCGAATCACCGACCGAAACAGCGGATTGGTGTTTCGGGAAAACAGCTTCGTCAGAAACGCATCGGTTCGGGCCTGACCGTAGCTCGATGTGATGCCGGGAAAAAGAAGGAGTACCAGGCTCTTACACCAAAAGCGGGTTACGTATAGCATAGGGCGGGAATCTGGTCGGCAAGTTACGCAACATGGCTGGCGCGCGAGCCGTCGACAGCGCATGAGCGAATGGCTAACCGTTGGTTGACTAAACAGCCGTTACACTAAGGGGCCGCGACCGACCAACTAGCCGTTAGTCCGGCACAACGGCACCCTCGAAACCAAGCGTCATAGGTGCGTTGAACGATTCGGTATTGCTCGGGCCGGTCGGCTGTAACAGCAGATTGCGGCATTTGACGTACAAAAACTTGTTGATCCGTGACACCTCGACGGCACCCTTTTCAGCGGTCCACTCCTTGATTTTCTTATCCGACACATCGCCGAACGATACCCGCACCTGTCGGTCGGGGGCGTTGCCTTTGCTGGCGATTTGATACGTACCCGGTGTCGGGTTGTCAATCCCAAAGTCTAGTTGCAGCACATAGAGCCGATCCGACGTAAACGAGGTATACAACCCCTGTATGACCTGAAAACCGCCTTTGTAGGCGTAGGGTGTTTTCGCGGCGTTGGTCACCTGAGCGCGCACTTCTCCGAAATTGTACCAGCCATTCGGCCCGCTGTACACCGGACTTTTGGGATTCGTGTAACGATCGTCTTGGGCAGGTGGTACGTTGGACCAGCTATCCGTAGCGGGTGGTTTGGATGCCTGCTGCGCCATACCGACCGAGGTCGTTAGCAGCAGGCTCATTATGAGTAAGTGACGGTAGTTCATGGCTGGTTTTTTGGCAAGGTACGGGAAAGCAGCGCATGGGCTATGTAGACGCTACTATTCGGTCAGCGGCCCCTGATCGGCGCGGCCTAGCCGGGTTGGCAGCCGGTAGCACCACTCGCTGACTAACGCACCCTGGCCGCTGGTTGCGGTTTCCCTAAAAGTAGAATCTGCCGGTGCGCTGTTTTGTGTGGGTAGCCGATTCACCCGCCCGGCCGCCTCCTTAGTCTACCGCATGATCCACCTGAATTCGACCCTTACCCCGTCTGATTTATCGACCAAACTCAAGCGTTTCTGGGCGCTCTCGGGCCAGAAAATAAACCACCTTGAGCAGACGTACGACCCCAAAAACGGATCGCCCGTGTTCACGATTCAGGGCCGCTACACCACCCGCGGCTGGACCGAATGGACGCAGGGGTTTCAGTTCGGGTCGGCCCTGCTGCAGTTCGATGCCACCGGCGACGAGTCGTTTCTGGCCCTCGGCCGCGACCGGACGCTTCAGGTGATGGCCCCGCACGTGAGCCACGTGGGCGTACACGACCACGGCTTCAACAACGTCAGCACCTACGGCAACCTGTTACGGCTGATGCGGGAGGGCAAAACGCCGCCCAATGAGTGGGAAGCCCACTTCTACGAACTGGCCCTCAAAATCTCCGGCGCGGTGCAGGCCAATCGCTGGACACCCATCAGTGGCGACGGGCTGGGTACGTCGGCCGGGGCGGGGTATATCTATTCGTTCAATGGGCCGCACTCGTTGTTTGTCGACACCATCCGGTCGTGCCGGGCGCTGGTGGTGAGCCATTTGCTGGGCCACACGTTTCAGGGTGAAGGCGACAAACGCATCGACCTGCTCGAACGGGCGCTGTTGCACATGCAGGCCACGGCCAATTTCGCGGTCTACTATGGCGAGGGCCGCGACACCTACGACCTGTGGGGCCGCACCGCCCACGAAAGCATTTTCAACGTCAACGACGGTAATTACCGCTGCCCCAATTCGCAGCAGGGCTACACGGGTTTCAGCACCTGGACGCGCGGCCTTGCCTGGGCCATGTGCGGCTTTGCCGAAGAACTCGAAGCCCTGGCGGTCATCGGCGACGACGAACTGACCCGCTTCGGGGGCCGTGCCGCGCTGGAAGCCATGCTGCTGAAAGCGGCGCGCGCTACCTGCGATTTCTACATACAGCACACGCCCACCGACGGCGTACCCTACTGGGACACCGGTGCGCCCAACCTCCACAAGCTCGGCGATTACCTCGACCGGCCCGCCGACCCCTTCAACGACCACGAACCCGTCGACAGCTCGGCGGCGGCCATCGCGGCGCAGGGATTACTGCGGCTGGGACGCTACCTCATGCAGCCGGAACGTACCCAGTCAATCGACGGGCAGGACGCCGCCCAACAGGGCCAAACGTACTGGCAGGCGGGGTTAACAGTGTTAGGTACCCTTTTGGAAGAGCCATACCTGAGTACCGATCCGCAGCATCAGGGTCTTCTGCTCCACTCGATCTACCACCGACCCAACGGCTGGGACTACGTACCCGAAGGCAGCCCCATACCGCGTGGCGAATCGAGCATGTGGGGCGATTACCACATCCGGGAAGCTGCGCTGTATGTGCAGCGCCTGATCGACGGCGGTCCCTACTACACCTTTTTCAACGGCGTCAACGCCTAAGTACCGCTACCGTATTCCTAAAACCGTCCCTGTTCATGAGCGGCAAATACAAACCGAAGTACCCCCGGATGGCCCAGATCAAAACGGCCAGCGACCTGACAACGTACCTGCAAACCAACGCGATCGATCTGCCGTTCGACACCGATCTACTGCCGCCCGACCAGAGTCCGTTTAACCGGACCATCCCGCTCAAGTCGGGCAAGACCATCGGCAACAGCCTGTGCATTCTGCCGATGGAGGGCTGGGACGGTACCCCTGACGGTAAGCCCACGGACTTCACCCGGAAGCGGTGGGTAAAATTTGCCGAAAGCGGGGCCAAACTCCTTTTTGGCTGTGAAGCCGTAGCCGTTTGTCCCGGCGGCCGGGCCAACCCCAACCAGCTGGTGATGAGCCGGGAAAATCTGCCCGAATTCGTCAGCCTTCGGCAGTTGCTGCTCGATAAACATACCGCCGCCTTCGGCAACACCGACGGGCTGGTCATTGGCCTGCAACTGACGCATTCGGGCCGGTTCTGCAAGCCGGACAGCCACAAGAAATTCGAGTCGAAAATTCTCTACACCCACCCCTTCCTGAACGCCAAATTCGGGATGGGGGCCGATTACCCTACGCTGACCGACGAGGAAATCGATACGATCATCAGCCAGTACGTCGATGCGGCCGTGATGGCGCAGGAAGCCGGTTACGACTTTGTCGATATCAAGCATTGCCACGGCTACCTGGGGCATGAGTTTCTGAGTGCCGTTGACCGGCCGGGCAAGTACGGGGGCTCGTTCGAGAACCGGACGCGCTTTCTACGGAACATCGTAGCGGGCATCCGGCAGGCTGCACCGGGCCTGGAACTAGCCATCCGCCTCAGCGCCTTCGATTTGCTGCCGTTCAAGAAAGGCGAAAATGACATCGGCACGCCCGAACTGGCCGACACCTATCCGTTTGCGTTTGGCGGGCAGGCGTCGGGCCTCGGCATCGACCTGACTGAAACTAAAGCGTTTCTTGAGTTAGCCCAGTCGTTGGGCATTCAGATGATCTGTATTACGGGCGGCAGTCCGTATTATAACCCGCACCTAATGCGCCCGGCGCTGTTTCCGCCATCGGATGGCTACCTGCCCCCCGAAGATCCGCTGGTGGGGGTAAAACGCCAGATCGACGTGACGCACGAACTAAAGAAGGCGTTCCCTGAGCTGGTAATCATCGGATCGGGCTATTCGTATTTGCAGGAATGGCTACCCAACGTGGCGCAGTATGTGCTGCGAACGGGCATGGCCGACAGCGTTGGTTTTGGGCGAATGGTGCTCTCCTACCCCACTATGCCCGCCGATATGGCGGCGGGCCGGTCGCTCACGCGCAACCACATCTGCCGCACCTTCTCCGACTGCACTACGGCTCCGCGCAACGGCCTGATCTCAGGCTGCTACCCGCTCGATCCCGTATATAAGCAACTGCCCGAAGCCACTGAGTTAAAAGCTGTCAAGGAAACGCTGTGAGCCACGCCCCATCCGACGGTCCGGCGGCTGCTACGCCCCGACGCCCGGTCGCTTTCATCACCGGCAGTAGCCGGGGGATTGGCCTGGGTATTGCCGAACACCTTGCCCGCAACGGATTCGACCTGGCCATCAACGGCGTGCGCGCCGAAGCCGAGGTTACCGACGTGCTGGCTCAGTTGCGCGCGCTGGGGGCCGACGTGCTGTATTGCCCCGGCAGCATTGCCGACCCCGAATCACGCACGGCGATGCTGGCGCGGATCGAGAGCCACTTTGGTCGGCTTAATGTGCTCGTCAACAACGCGGGCGTTGCCCCCAACGTCCGGGCCGATCTGCTCGACACATCCGAAGAAAGCTTCGACCGGGTGGTAAACACCAACCTGAAAGGCACGTTTTTTCTGACCCAGGCCGTTGCCAACTGGCTGATCCGGCAGCAGGCCGATGACGCCGCTTTTCAGGGCATGATCATCAACATCTCGTCGATATCGGCCACGGTGGCCTCGGTGAACCGGGGGGAATACTGCGTCTCGAAAGCGGGGCTCAGCATGACCACCCAACTCTTTGCGGTGCGGCTGGGTACGTTCGGTATTCCGGTCTACGAGGTACGTCCCGGCGTTATCAAGACCGATATGACGGCCGGTGTGTCGGCCAAATACGATGCGCTGATTGCTAACGGCCTCACCGTGCAGCCACGCTGGGGCCTGCCCGACGACGTGGGGCGCGCCGTGGCGGCCATCGCCGACGGTAGCTTTCCGTATTCCACCGGACAGGTATTTATGATTGACGGCGGCCTGACCCTAGCCCGCCTCTGACCCGCCTTGACCTTCTGAACTTCATGACTACTCCTCCCCTTACTGTTCGTCAGCATCTCTTTCAAATTCCCGTTCTGGTGGCCGCACTGGGCTATTTCGTGGATATGTATGACCTCTTTCTGTTCAGCGTCGTGCGGGTGCCGAGCCTGAAAGAACTGGGCGTAACGGGCGACCGCCTCCTGCCCGAAGGCATCTTTCTGCTCAACTGCCAGTTGGCGGGCCTTCTCATCGGCGGGGTGCTGTGGGGGATTCTGGGCGACAAACGGGGTCGGCTGTCGGTGCTGTTCGGGTCCATTTTGCTGTACTCGCTGGCCAACATCGTCAACGGCACCATCACCAACCTGACGCAGTATGCGCTGCTGCGGTTCATCGCGGGCATCGGTCTGGCCGGTGAGCTGGGCGCGGGCATCACGCTGGTGGCCGAAATTCTGCCGCAACGCCTGCGGAGCTACGGCTCCATGCTCGTGGCCACGATGGGCGTGCTAGGGGCCATTCTGGCCTATTTCGTCGCCGATCTGTTTGCCTGGCGCGTGTCGTACTACGTCGGCGGCGGGCTGGGCTTGCTGCTGCTGGTGCTGCGTTTCAACGTGTTCGAATCGGGACTATATGAGCACCTCAAAGCGAGCCGGACTGAACGCGGCAACTTTCTGGCCCTTTTCACCAATCCTGCCCGGCTGCGCAAATACCTGATGGCCATTATTATGGGCGTGCCGCTCTGGTTTGTGGTGGGCATCCTGATCACCTTCTCGCCAGAGTTTGGGCAACAGGCCGGGCTCACCGACCCCATTGTGGCTGGCAAGGCGGTGATGTTGTCGTTTGCCGGGCAGTCGGTGGGTGATATCGTCAGCGGGCTGCTAAGTCATCGGTGGCGCAGCCGGAAGAAGGCCATCCGGTTGTTTATTCTGCTGTCCTTCACGATGATGCTCGTCTACCTGCTGGCACCGGTTCAGCAAAACAGCACCTTCTATTTTTTCTGCTTCTGCCTCGGCTTCTGTAACGGCTACTGGACGCTCTTCATCGTGCTGGCCGCCGAACTGTTCGGCACCAATATCCGGGCTACGGTGGCGACTTCGGTCCCCAACTTTGTGCGGGGCGCTACCGTACCGCTCACCGCGCTGTTTGTGCTGCTCAAGCCCTCGCTGGGCGTTACCTACGGCGCTCTCGCTATTGGCGCAGGCGTGGTAGCGCTATCGCTCATCGCCCTCAATAACCTCGAAGAAACGTACGACAAAGACCTTGACTACGTCGAGGAGCACTGAGCACCGTAGTCTTGCTACGAACCTTCCGTTGCCGGGCCTTTTCCCCTGGAAGAACGGCCGGGCAAGCTGCGTAGTTCTTCTCCCGAAACGGGGGCCTGGGTACGTATGCCTGGCCACACCCCGATTTCTAACTGACCTCTAATCGGCCCTTAATCGGCGTCTAATTAGTCAGAACTGCTCAGGTGAGAGTTTTGTATCAACCAACTGGAACGCGGCGAGTTCTTTCTACCGCGCTCCACATAGAGCTATGATACAGAACACGGAAACCCCCGATTTATACATTGGTCTTGGCAGTCTGATTTACGCGTTAGCCAAGGTTGACGGCAACTTTCAACTCGACGAAATGCAGACGGCTAAAGAAATTTTGGCCAAAGAGCCGCATGGCGAATTAGCCCTGTACGCGCTCATGCTTCGCGAAGAATACGACGAAACCGTAGAGGAGGCCTATGCCTTTGCGATGCGCCGGTTCAGCAGTCAGCGCGACCAGTTCGATAAGCCAACCCAAAAGCGATTTCTCGACCTCCTACAGCGCATCGCCAACGCCCACGATGATGTGTCGCGTAAGGAGCAGGCGCTGATCGACCGGTTTCGGCGCGACGCCCGCCGCCTGAGAGCACTGCCCAGCGGGCAGCCAAGTAGGCCAACTCCCGTTTCCTGAGCCAGCCTACCGTATGACATGTTGCTTCGTTCAGTTAACCAGACTCAAGGCGGTCTGGCGGATTCTATGGTACAATTCATGGCACTTCCCGGTTAACAGGGCTGCTCCGAGACAGTCATCGGCCAGATGGCCACCCCCAAGCCGGCTCACTACCAATCTGTCACGATCAGTCCGGCTCGCGGCCGGGCTGGCTCTGGGCTGGGCGGCTACGCTTTCACCTGCGCTCGCCCAGCAAAACCTGTTCAACATCCCATCCTCGGATATCACCCGGAAAGGCAAGATTTTCTACCAGCACCAGATTAATCTGTATAACGATCGGTTCGAGTCGAAAGGGCATTTCGTGTATGGCTTGGGCAAAGGCTGGGACGCCGGCGTCAACGTGGTCGGCAAAGGGTTGGTGTTCAGTCCCCGGTGGGACGTTATCCACAACGACAAACTGACCTACGGCGCGCTATTCCCGGTGGTTATGGGTACGTTGCAAAAGCAACTGACCATCAGCCCCAGGTTCAACGTAAACATTGGCACGCAGGCGGGCACGAACATCAGCCGGTTTGAGTCGCGGCGGAAGCTGCACCATTTTACCTATGGCATGGCTTCTTACGAGTTTGCCCCTGGCCGCCGGATTATGGGTGGTACTTACGTCACAAACAGAGCCTACGTTGGTCCCGGCAACAACCTTGGCCTGCTCCTGGGCTATGAGTGGCGCCTCACCGATAAGTGGTTTTTGATGGGCGACTGGCTATCGGGGCACAACGACACGGGTGTGGGCGTTGTTGGGGCCATGTTCTGGCCTTCACCACGCCTACAGCTGTGCGCAGGCGCCCTGATACCCAACCCCGGCACCCCCAAACCGCCAGGCCTCGTACTGGAAATCAACATCCTGGGCTGGGACGGATCGCACTGATCGCTGGTAGCGCCTGTTGACCCTGCCTAATGAGCTAAAGTACATGCGTAAGGCCCCGACTTTTGCCTATGTGCAGTGGTCGGGGCCTTCCTGGTTAATAGGGGTCACAGGCGGTAGGCACGATGGCAGCGTTTAAGAATATTACTTGACAAAGTCTAAATAAGGACCCTGCTTCGTTGGCAAATTGTTATTTTTACAGAACTTTTATAATCAAATTCACAAGCACACGATCAACGAACGAAAATTGGCCAGACGGGCTTTCAACCATACCCGCCATGTCGTATATTGCGTAGCTTTCATCACAAACATTCGTTAGTCTCATGACGTAATTGCTCCGTCGACTAACGCTCCAGACTCGCTTGTTGTCAATTTCGTAATTCAGTGTTGGCTCAGTCTGTTTGTTGATCTACCAACCTGCTAATCTGTTTATCGTTCATGGCTGATCAAGTCGATCAAGTAGGTGACCAACGTACCCAGGATTCGCTGGGACTCTATCGCCCCGAGTTTGAACACGATAACTGCGGCATCGGCTTCGTTGCCCATATCAAGGGTCGCAAATCGCACCGTATCGTTTCCGACGCCCTCTTTATGCTGCGCCGGATGGAACACCGGGGTGCCGTGGGTGCCGAAGGGAACTCGGGCGATGGCGCGGGGCTGCTGATTCAGCTTCCCCACGAATTTTTCGTCGACGAATGCCGTAAGTTGGGCGTTCACCTGCCCGCTGCCGGTGAATACGGCGTGGGTATGGTCTATTTTCCGAAAGACGTGTGGCTGCGCGAAGAGTGCCGCGCCGTACTGAACCGGAAGATGAAAAAGCTCGGGCTCGAACTGCTCGGCTACCGGGTCGTGCCCGTCAACAATAGCGACCTGGGCGGAACAGCCCGTTCGCAGGAGCCGCAGATGGAACAGGTGTTCATCAAACGGCCCGCCACCATCACCAATACCGACGACTTTGAGCGTAAACTTTACATTCTACGGAACGTCAGCACCCGGATCATCAACGAGACGATCACGGGGGTTGAAAGCTTCTATTTCTCGTCGCTCTCGTGCCGGACAATCTCCTACAAGGGGCAATTGACTACCGAGCAGCTCGAAACCTATTTCCCCGATCTGGAAAACGAGGACGTAGTCTCGGCGCTGGGCGTCGTGCACTCGCGCTTCTCGACCAACACCTTCCCGTCGTGGAAGCTGGCGCAACCCTTCCGCTACATTGCCCACAACGGCGAAATCAACACCGTTAAAGGCAACGTCAACTGGATCAAGGCCGCCGAAGCCCTGCTCGAATCGAGCAAGTTCACGAAGGAAGAGATGGACATGCTGCTGCCCATCTGCGACCACCGGCAGTCGGACTCGGCCAACCTCGACAACGCCATCGAGTTGCTCGTGATGAGTGGTCGGTCGCTGCCGCACGTGATGATGATGCTGATTCCCGAAGCCTGGGACGGCAACACGCAGATGGACCCCGTTCGGCACGCGTTCTACGAATATCATGCCGCACTGATCGAGCCCTGGGATGGCCCCGCGTCGATTTCATTTACCGATGGCCGCATCGTGGGCGCTACCCTCGACCGTAATGGCCTGCGCCCGTCGCGCTTCTGGGTAACCAATGACGACGTGGTGATCATGGCGTCGGAAGCGGGCGTGCTCGACATCGACCAAAGCAAAGTGGTGAGCAAAGGCCGTCTGCAACCGGGCCGCATGTTTGTGGTCGATATGGAACAGGGCCGCATCATCGCCGACGAAGAGATCAAGCAACAAATCTGCTCGGCGCAGCCCTATCAGCAGTGGCTCGACGAGAATAAGATTCGGATTGCGCAACTCGAAGCCCCGGCACGTACCTACAGCCGCTACGGCGAAAAATCGCTGCTGAAGATGCAGCAGGCCTTTGGCTTTACGTCGGAAGACCTGCGCATGATTCTGGCGCCGATGGTCGAAACGGGTAAGGAAGCGCTGGGCTCGATGGGTACTGACGTACCGCTGGCCGTGCTTTCCGAGCAGAGCCAGCACCTGAGCCACTACTTCAAGCAACTGTTTGCGCAGGTCACCAACCCGCCCATCGACTCGATCCGCGAACGGTCGATCATGTCGCTGATCTCTTACGTAGGGGCTACGGGCAACCTGCTCACCGAATCGCCGGAACACTGCCGGCAGGTGGAGCTGGAGCAGCCCGTGATGACCACGCAGGAATTCGACAAGGTCCGGTTTATCGACCGCCCGAATTTCCAGGCCAAGACCGTCAATTCGCTCTTCCTGGCCGACGGCAAGGGCGAATCGCTCGAACGGGCGCTGGAGCGCGTGTGCCGCTACGTCCGCGACGCGATCGAAGACGGCTACAGCATCGTCATCCTGTCTGACCGGGCGATCGACTCCGACCACGCGCCCATTCCGTCGCTGCTCGCCACGGCGGCGGTGCACCACTACCTCATTCGGGAAGGGTTGCGCGGCAAAGTGGGGATTCTGGTCGAGGCGGGCGACGTCTGGGAAACACACCACGTGGCTACGCTCATTGGCTACGGCGCGTCGGGCGTGAACCCCTACATGGCATTTGAAAGCATCGCCAGCCTGAAAGACAAGGGGCAGTTGCAGGTGGATTACGACCTCGACAAGCTCTACAAAAACTACATCAAGGCCGTCAACGGCGAGTTGCTCAAGATCTTCTCGAAGATGGGCATCTCGACGCTACAGTCGTATCAGGGCGCGATGATCTTCGAGTGCCTGGGCATCAACAAATCGGTGGTCGACCGGTATTTCACGGGCACGGTATCGCGCATCGGCGGTATGGGCCTGACCGAAATCGCCCGTGAGGTGCTCGTGCGCCACCACACGGCGTTCCCGCCCCTGCCGACGGTCGCCACGAAGCGCCTTGAAGTGGGTGGTATCTACCAGTGGAAACAGCGCGGCGAGAAGCACATCTTCAACCCCGATACGATCCACCTGCTACAGCAGTCGACCAAAAAGAACGATTACGGGCTGTTCAAAAAGTACAGTCAGCTTATCGACGACCAGACCCAGCACGCCCTCACCCTGCGCGGGCTGCTGACGTTCCGCAAGGGTGAGTCGATTTCGATTGATGAAGTCGAGTCGATCGAGTCGATCTTCAAGCGCTTTGCCACCGGGGCTATGTCGTTTGGCTCGATTTCGTGGGAAGCGCACACTACCCTCGCCGTAGCCATGAACCGCATCGGCGGCAAAAGCAACTCGGGCGAAGGTGGTGAAGACGAACTACGCTTTTCGCCGCTACCCAACGGCGACAGCCTCAATTCGGCCATCAAGCAGGTGGCATCGGGCCGGTTTGGCGTCACGAGCCACTACCTGAGCAATGCCCGCGAATTGCAGATCAAAATGGCGCAGGGAGCCAAGCCCGGCGAGGGTGGGCAACTCCCCGGCCACAAGGTCGACGACTGGATCGGACGTACCCGGCACAGCACACCCGGCGTGGGCCTGATCTCGCCCCCGCCCCACCACGACATTTACTCGATCGAAGATTTAGCGCAGCTCATCTTCGACCTGAAGAATGCCAATCGCGCCGCCCGCATCAGCGTCAAGCTGGTGTCGGAAGCAGGCGTAGGTACCATTGCGGCGGGTGTCGCCAAAGCCCATGCCGATCACATTCTGGTGTCGGGCCACGACGGCGGCACGGGCGCTTCTCCCCTATCGAGCATCCGCCACGCGGGCCTCCCGTGGGAGCTGGGTCTCGCCGAAACGCACCAGACACTGGTAAAAAACAAGCTGCGGGGCCGCGTAACGGTACAGGCCGACGGGCAGATTCGTACCGGTCGTGACCTTGTCATCGCCGCCATGCTGGGTGCCGAAGAGTTTGGCGTAGCCACGGCGGCGCTGGTCGCAGCGGGGTGCATCATGATGCGGAAATGCCACCTCAATACCTGCCCGGTGGGCGTAGCCACGCAGAATAAAGAACTGCGGGCGCTGTTTACCGGTAAGCCGGAGCATGTGGTGAACATGTTTACGTTCATGGCGCAGGAAATGCGGGAAATCATGGCCGAACTGGGGTTCCGCACGGTGGCCGAGATGGTCGGGCAGGTGCAGATGCTGCAAATGCGGTCCGACATCAGCAACTGGAAATACAAAAACCTCGACCTGTCGGGTATTCTCTACCGCGAGTCGGCCAGCCTGGATGTGGCCCTTTACAAGCAGGAAGATCAGGATCACGGCATCGACCAGATTCTGGACCGTCAGCTCATCGAGGTGGCGCAACCGGCCCTGCAAAGCGGCGAGAGCGTCTACGCTGAATTCCCGGTGCAGAACATCAACCGGAGCATCGGCACCATGCTGTCGAACGAAATTTCGAAAGCCTACGGTGGTCCGGGCCTCCCGACGAGCACCATTCACTTCAAATTCCGGGGTACGGCGGGGCAGAGCTTCGGCGCGTTCAACACCGCCGGGGTGCGTCTCGAACTGGAAGGCGACGCCAACGATTACTTCGGTAAAGGCCTCTGCGGTGCCGAGCTGATCGTGTACCCCGACCGGACGGCGACGTTCAAGCCTGAAGAGAACAGCATCGTCGGAAACGTGTCGTTCTACGGGGCGACCTCGGGCGAAGCCTACATCCGTGGGATGGCGGGCGAACGCTTCGGGGTACGTAACTCCGGTGCCAAAGTCGTGGTGGAAGGCGTGGGCGACCACGGCCTCGAATACATGACCGGGGGCGTCGCGGTGATCCTCGGCAAAACGGGCCGCAACTTTGCGGCGGGCATGTCGGGCGGTGTGGCCTACGTCTACGATGTTGACGGCAGCTTCCCCGAGAAGGTAAACCGGGAGATGGTCAGTCTCGAAGCATTGACCGACGAAGACCAGACCATCCTGCGCGACTTCGTGGAAAAGCATTTCCAGCACACGACCAGCAACGTGGCTCTCGCGCTCATGCAGGACTGGGACAACCAGATCGGCAAGTTTGTGAAGGTGCTGCCCGGCGACTTCAAGCAGGCACTCGCCAGCCGGGGCATATCCCTCAGCGAGCAAATCCGCGACAAAAACGTCGTTTATCAAGATATCGTCGTCGACGTAGTGGGCGGTTGATTTTCTGCCGCAAGCCTGAGGCTTCTATAGTTCGCCTCGAAGCCTCAGGCCTGCCTAGAAACAAACGTCAGCTACGTCATTTAATCACCTATTGATACAATGGGAAAGCCTACCGGATTTTTAGAATTTACCCGCGAACTGCCTAAAAAGCGTGACGTAACGGAGCGGGTCCATGATTATAAAGAAATCGAGCAGCCGTTCAACGAGCGCCAGACGCAGCAGCAGGCGGCCCGGTGCATGGACTGTGGCACGCCCTTTTGCCACAGCGGCTGTCCGCTGGGCAACATTATTCCCGAGTTCAACGATGCCGTGTACGAGCAGAATTGGGAATATGCCTGGGAGATCCTGTCGACGACCAACAACTTCCCCGAATTTACGGGCCGCATCTGCCCGGCGCCCTGCGAGTCGGCCTGCGTCCTGGGAATCAACAAGCCACCCGTGGCGATTGAGTTTATCGAAAAGTCAATTGCTGAAATTGCGTTTAAGAATGGCTACATTCAGCCGCAACCGCCGCTGAAACGGACGGGCAAAACCATTGCCGTAGTCGGTTCGGGGCCAGCCGGTCTGGCGGCAGCGACGCAGTTGAACAAAGCGGGCCATACTGTCACGGTCTTCGAACGGGCCGATCAGATTGGTGGGCTGCTGCGCTACGGTATCCCTGATTTCAAGCTCGAAAAATGGACCATTAGCCGCCGGCAGGCGGTGATGGAGGCCGAGGGCATCACTTTCCGCACGGGTGTGAACGTGGGCGTCGACATCAAGGCGAAAGACCTACTGGCCAGCTTTGATCTGGTGATGCTCACGGGCGGCTCCACCGTTCCGCGCGATCTGCCCATTCCGGGCCGGGACCTGAAAGGCATTTACCCAGCGATGGAATTCCTGAGCCAGCAAAACAAGCGGGTGGCAGGGATTGCACTCGAAGTCGACCACCGGGGCGTTCCGTACGCCAATGGTGATTTGCAGGCGACGGGCAAAAACGTGGTCGTGATTGGGGGCGGTGACACGGGTTCCGACTGCGTGGGTACGTCGAACCGGCACGGTGCCACGAGCGTCACGCAGATTGAACTGATGCCGATGCCACCCAAAGAGCGCGCCGACAGCACGCCCTGGCCCCACTGGCCGATGATGCTGCGCACGAGCACCAGCCACGAAGAGGGCTGCGAGCGCCATTGGAGCATCAACACCAAAGCCTTCATCGGCGACGAAAATGGTAACCTGAAGGCGCTGCGCCTCGTTGATCTGGAATGGAAAAATGAAGGCGGCCGGATGCAGATGGTCGAAGTTCCGGGCACGGAGCGCGACGTTCCCTGCGAACTGGCCCTGCTGGCGGCGGGTTTCCTGCACCCCCAACACGACGGCCTGATCGCCGACCTCGGTCTGGAGCTGGACGAGCGGAAGAACGTGAAGACGAACAAATACCAGACGGTAACCAATCCGAAGGTGTTTGCCGCGGGCGATATGCGCCGAGGCCAATCGCTGGTGGTTTGGGCCATTTCGGAAGGCCGCGAAGCCGCCCGGGCCGCCGACTGCTACCTGATGGGCGAAAGCATGCTCGAAGCCAAATCCCAGTCGATGCTGGCCCTGGCCTAACGTACCTGGAGTTTCTTATTGAAAGCCGCTGGTCGATAACCAGCGGCTTTTTTGCTGGGTACGTTGCTATCCTGCCTCTATCCCCTGTATGTGTGCTCATAAAGCAAGATTGACGCTCTGTCAAACCCGCGCCCTGCCTGACCGGTTACTGAGTGAAGTAGCTGGCTTCTCCTCTGCTTATTTTACTCCTAATCCGTATGCAAACCATTCTGGGTGCTGGCGGGGCCATTGCCGACGAATTGGCCCGCGAACTGCACCGGCACTACACCACCGACATTCGGCTGGTGAGCCGACATCCACAGCAGGTCAACGAGACCGATCAACTAGTGACGGCCAACCTGCTCGATGCGGGGCAAACAGCCAAAGCCGTGGCCGGTAGCGAGATTGTCTACCTCACGGTTGGGTTGCCTCTCGATACGGCGCTGTGGCAAGCGCAGTTTCCGGTTATCATGCAGAACGTGATTGCCGCCTGCAAGCAACACCAAACGAAGCTGGTCTTTTTCGATAATACCTACATGTACCCTCAAACGGGTGTGGTGCTAAGCGAGGATACGCCCTTTGCGCCTTACGGCCCGAAAGGCCGGGTACGTGCTCAGATCGCGCAACTACTCCTCAACGAGATGGCGGCGGGGATGATGACGGCCGTTATCTGTCGCGCACCCGAATTTTATGGCCCCGGCAAGACCCAGAGTTTTACGAACTCGGCCGTGTTCAACGCTATACGACACGAAAAGAAGCCCCGCATTTTCCTCCGCGACGATACGCTGCGCACGCTTATCTATGCCCCCGATGCCAGCCGGGCGATGGCGCTCATTGCCCATACACCTGAGGCCTATGGCCAAACCTGGCACCTCCCCTGCGACGACAACCGCCTGACGTACCAGCAACTGATCGCTACGGCGGAAGCGATCGTCGGGCGACCGATTCCCTACGATGTAGTGCCGCAATGGCAACTGAGCCTGCTGAGTCTGGTCAATAAACGCGTCCGCGAAACGGGTGAACTCCTGCCCCGCTACCGGGTCGATAATGTCTTTGTCTCGGACAAGTTCAAGCGGCGTTTTCCGCAGTTCGCCGTCACCACGTACCCAGACGGGATCAGGGCGGTGCTGAGCGAGGTACGTTAGCCACCAATCAAAAGCGGGGATACCGTCCGGCATCCCCGCTTTTCTCCGCGCTGGTTTCGTTAGGCAGCGATCGCCTTGTGCGCGATCGTTTCCGCGCTGTCGGCACCGATCGTCACGGCTTCGCCATGCAGCGATAGCGTGATGGGTTGCGTCGAGAAGTTGGCCACCGTGGCATCCTGCTGTGTCACCGTGATCTGGAGCAACGTACCCCGGAACCGAATCTTGAACGCCAGCGCCTCCCAGCCGTCGGGGCAATAGGGTGCCAGCACGATTTGGTCTTTTTCCACGCGCAGTCCGCCGAAGCCTTTTACCACCGCCAGCCACGTACCGGCCATGCTCGTAATGTGGCAGCCATCTTCCGTGTCGTTGTTGTAATCGTCGAGGTCGAGGCGGGCCGTGCGGAGGTACATCTCGTAGGCTTTCGCCTTCATACCCAGCTTCGACGCCTGAATGCTGTGGACGCAGGGCGACAGCGACGATTCATGCACGGTCATCGGCTCGTAGAAGTCGAAGTTCCGGCGCAGTGTGTCGGTATCGAACTCATCCTCAAAGAAGTACAGCCCCTGCAACACATCGGCCTGTTTGATGAAGCACGACCGCAGAATCCGGTCCCACGACCAGTGCTGATTCAGGGGTCGTTGTTCGGCCGGAATGTCCGAAACGGGCATCAGGTCTTTATCGAGGAAATCGCTCTGCTGCAAAAACACCTGCCGCTCGGGGTCGTAGGGGTAGTGCATCTTTTCGACGATGTCGGCGGCTTTAGCCAGTTCGGCGGTTTCATCGAAGTGGATACGGGTGGCCAGCGCTTCGTAGGCCCCGGCATCCAGCCGTTTCACCGTCGCGACGGCCTCGGCGGTGTAACGCAGGGTCCAGGCGGCGATGTAGTTGGTGTACCAGTTGTTGTTGACGTTGTTTTCGTACTCGTTCGGACCCGTCACGCCCAGCATCACATACTGCTGCTTGGCCTTTGACCAGTTGACGCGTTGCATCCAGAACCGGCTGATGCCAATGAGCACTTCCAGCCCGTATTGGGCCAGATACATTTCGTCGGCGGTGTAGCGCACATAGTCGTAGATGGCGTAGGCGATGGCCCCATTGCGGTGGATTTCTTCGAAGGTAATCTCCCACTCGTTGTGGCACTCTTCGCCGTTCATCGTCACCATCGGGTACAGGGCAGCGCCATCGGTAAAGCCCAGCTTCTGCGCGTTTTCGATGGCCTTTTGCAGGTGTTTGTGGCGGTACACCAATAGGTTTCGCGCCACCTGCTGATCGGCCGTAGCCAGGTAGAAAGGCAGGCAGTAGGCCTCAGTATCCCAGTAGGTCGATCCGCCGTATTTCTCGCCGGTGAAGCCTTTGGGGCCGATGTTCAGCCGTTCGTCTTTGCCAGTATAGGTCTGGTTGAGCTGGAAGATGTTGAACCGGATGCCCTGCTGCGCCGCCACATCACCGTCGATCCGAATGTCGTTCAGTTGCCACTTATCGGCCCAGGCCTGCTGCTGTTCGGCCAGCATCGTCTCGAAGCCTTTGGCTGAAATGCGCTGAATGTAGGCTTTGGCTTCGCGCAAAAGCTCATCAACGCCGTAATTCAGCGACGACAGGTTCACGGCGTACTTGATCAGCACCGTTTCCTGCCCCTGCCGACAGTCGAGGGTGATGCGGTTGGCTACGTACTTTTCGTGCTTGATCGGCTGCGACTGGTAATCGACTTTCTCGCCGTTCTGCATCACCTCCACACACATACCCGTGGTGACGTGGAAGCCGGTTTTGCGGGTACAAAGTTCGATGTAGGCTTCGCCGTAGGCTGTTTCCTTGCGTACCTCGTCCCAGAACGTCTCGTCGTAGTTGGCGTCTTTGTTCCGAATGGCGCCATCGAGGTAGGGCGTAAACACAATTTTGGCATCAGCCGTGATGGGCGTGATGCTGTAGCGGATGGCCCCGGCTTCGTCGTCGACGATCGAACAGAACCGCGTAGACCGCACGCGAAACTCGTGGCCGTTTTTCAGCGTAACCACAAACGACCGCTCCAGATAGCCCGCCTGCATATTAAGCACCCGGCGGAAATCGCGCACGGGGCAGGTATTCAGATCGAGCACTTCATCGTTTATTTCAACGTCGATGCCGATCCAGTTGGTGGCGTTCAACACTTTGGCGAAATACTCGGGATACCCGTTTTTCCACCAGCCCACGCGGGTTTTGTCGGGGTAATACACCCCTGCTACGTAATTGCCCAGCAGGGTCTTTCCCGTAAATTTCTCTTCAAAGCTACCCCGACCGCCCATTTGGCCGTTGCCAAGGCTCATCAGGCTTTCGGTAATCTCGTTGAATTCGGGGTGAAACCCGTCTTCGACCACACACCAGGGGTCGTTCGTAATGTATTGTTTCATCGGTGGTTCGTGTTCATCACAGGTTGTATAACAGGGGTACGATTTACTGTTAGCCACTAAATCGTACACTTTAGACGGTAAACCGTCCTCATCCGCCACAGCTAATACCCCAGCCCCTGCGCCTTATCGACGGCGGCGAGGAG
Source organism: Fibrella aestuarina BUZ 2 (assembly GCF_000331105.1). Taxonomy (NCBI): domain Bacteria; kingdom Pseudomonadati; phylum Bacteroidota; class Cytophagia; order Cytophagales; family Spirosomataceae; genus Fibrella; species Fibrella aestuarina. Next base: position 4,151,012 of record NC_020054.1, read on the forward strand.
CTCAGCGACGGTCAGGTGTTCGAGCGAGGGGACGACCAGATCGGCTTCGGTGAGCACGTCGGGCGTACCGATCCCCAGGGCAAACATGCCCGCCCGTTTGGCCGCTTCGATCCCCGCCACGGCATCTTCAAACACGATGCACTGCGCCGCAGGTACGTTTAGCTCATCGGCTCCTTTCAGGAACACCTCGGGGTCGGGTTTGCTATTGGTGATTTTGGTGCCGTCGATGACGGCATCGAACAGACCAGTCATGCCCACGCGCTCCAGAATCAGCGGGGCGTTTTTCGACACCGACCCCAGCGCCGTCCGGATACCCGCCCGTTTGGTTTGTTCCAGAAAGGCATTCACACCGGGTAGAATGTCGGCCGGGGTCATCTGGTTGACCAGTTCGAGGTACCAGCTATTTTTCTGCGCGGCCAGAATCAGCTTTTGCTCCTCCGACAGCTTCACCCGGCCGAGGTCGAGAATCCGGTTGAGCGAGTCCATCCGGCTGACGCCCTTGAGCGTTTCGTTGAATTCGTGCGTAAAGTCGAAGCCAAGCGAGTTGGCCATCCGCCGCCACGCCTGATAATGAAACCCGGCCGTGTCGACCAGCACGCCGTCGAGGTCAAAGAGAAATGCGTTGATCATAAGTGTAAAGAGCGAATGAGCGAACGAATGAAAGCGTGATTATTGATGATGAACCCATCATGCCGGACTGGATAATCCGTCACTCTTTCACTCATTCGCTCGCTCACTCAATTAGTATCCGCTTGCCTTGAGCGAAGCGAACAGTTTTTTGAGGGTTTCGAGGCCGCCGGGGCCGTTGGCGGCGAAGTAATAAAAGGCTTCAACGTCGCCCCGGTGCATGGCCACGTTCATGTCGCCCGACTGCGACTTGTGCTCGGCCTTTACCCAGTCGGCTACAATCATATAGCTGTGTTTACCTGCCTCGCCAAACGTGTGCGACACGTCGACTTCGTAGACAGGCGCGTTGGGCAGCACCTTGGTTTCGGGGTAACCTGGCAATTCACTGAACGAGAAGGTGGTGGCCCGGCTAAGCGTGCGACCGCCCAACACGATGGGCTTTTTCGACCCTTTGTAGCGCTGCACCGCCCGAATGGCCAGAATCGACGCCGTCTTGTGGTGGGCGTGTTGCTCAGTCGACGGCACCAGGCACAGAATAAGGTCATACTGTCCTTTATTCAGCACCTCATCCAGCTGCTTGTCGACTAACTCAATGTTCCAGCGGCGACCACCCAGATACGGCGAGGGATCGGTGGAATAGAAATCATCGATCTGATCGAAGAAGTAGAAATTGGTAATGCCCATCACCTCGCCGGCTTTCATCAGCTCCTTTTTCCGAATAGCGGGTAGCGCCCGCCGCCCCACGGCCGAGTCGAGCAGATTCATGCCGTAATATTTGGACGCGATCATGCCGTTGTAGCCCCCCGACGCGTCGGTGACCAGCGCCAGGTCGGCCGAGCCACCCAGTTCCCGCACCAGCTTGAAGACCGTTACGGGAAACATGGTTTCGTCGTCAGGGTGTGCCGTCACGATCAACGTCCGCAGAGGCATCGAGGTGGTGGCTTTGGTCGCCTGAGCCTGACCCAACAGCGGCAGGAAAAGACAAAAGCAGAGTAAGCGAAGAGACACAATCACAATTCAGACGGCTATTTACGGGACAAAGTTGGCCAAACGAAGCCGATTTTTAAACCAATCGGGCGTTCCGTTAGCGTTGTAGCTCCAGCACCAGCGCCGTTTTGGCAGGCAGGTTAACCAGTTTCAGGTCGGTGATCACCTCGCCGGTCAGCGCATTTTTCGCTTTGGTAAAGCCCTGGGTACGTTCCTGGAAGCGCGCCATATCCAGCGCAATCGGTTTGTCGGTTTGGTTCGTAGCGACCATCACCGTGTTTTTGGCGTCGTACCGGAAATACACGTAGGTGCCGTTCTGAGGCAGGTATTGCGTTAGCTTACCCGAGTGCAGTGCCGGGGTGTTTTTGCGGTAATTGGCCAGCGTCTTCACGAAGTCGAAAGCCTCGTTTTCAGCCTTGCTGCGCCCCGAAGCCGTGAATTTGTTGTCCTTGTCGCCCGCAAATCCACCGGGAAAATCGCGACGTACCTCAGCATCCGAAGGGTTTTTGAAATTCTTCATCAAAATCTCCGTCCCGTAGTAAATCTGCGGGATGCCGCGCGTGGTCAGCAGCCAGGTCAGGCCCATTTTGTACTTGTTGATATCGTCGCCAACCACCGACAGAAACCGGTCGGTATCGTGGTTGTCCAGGAACGTGACCAGTTTCATCGGATCCTGATAAACGGCATCCTGCGCCAGTGCCTGCTGCACCCGATTGGCGCCGCTATCCCAGCCCTCGCCGTCGTTCAGCGCGGCGTTCATGGCCGAATAGAGCACGAAATCAAGCCCGCCCGTCTGGTTCGATTTAAACGGGAAGTTGATGTTGTTGCGGGTATAATACGCCTGATCGACCGTATTGTTGACCCACGATTCGCCGAACGTATACATGGCGGGGTACTCGGCTTGCAGGGCGGCGTTACACCGGTTCATAAACGGCTGATCGTTGTACATATACGTGTCGATCCGCCAGGCGTCGAGGGCAAACTCTTCCACACTCCAGATGGCGTGCTGAATGAGGTAGTTGGCCACGAACGGGTTGTTCTGGTTCAGGTCGGGTAGGTGCGGCACAAACCAGCCATCCAGCGCTACCTTCCGGTCGATAGCCGCCGAGTGCGGGTCGGTGATGGGCTGGTATTTGTAGGACGTGTTGGTGTAGGCGGGCCACTGATGCAGCCAGTCTTTGCTGGGCATGTCTTTCAGAAACCAATGGTTGATCCCCACGTGGTTGTAGACGGCATCCTGCACCACGCGCATACCCATGGCGTGTACTTTTTTGTTCAGCGCCTTGTAGGCCTCGTTGCCGCCCAGCCGCTTGTCCACGGCGTAGTGGTCGGTGAAGCCATACCCGTGGTAAGCCGAGCGCATCGCGCCCCCCTCATTGGTTTGCGGCTGATTATTTTCGATGATGGGCGTCATCCAGAGAGCCGTTACACCTAGTTCCTTGAGGTAATCGAGGTGGTTTTCTACGCCTTTCAGATCGCCCCCGTGCCGCAGGTAGGGATTGTTTCGGTCGGCTTCGGGGTCGGCCATATCGGCGAATTTGTCGTTGCCGGGATCGGCATTGCTGAAGCGGTCGGGCATCAGCAGGTAAATGAAATCGGCAGAAGAGAGCCCCCGGCCTTTCGGCTCGTTATCGCGGGCTTTGAGCTCGTATTTCCGCCGAATCACATTAGCGCCGTTTTTCCCGACGATTTCCAACGTACCTGGCCGGGTATTGCCCGCCAGCGTGAGGTCCAGAAACGCGTAGTTTTTGTTCTCGACGGTATGCGCCTTCACCAGCTTCACGCCGGGGTAGTTAACCGTGTAGGTGAGTGTACCGGCATTGGGGCCGTACACCAGCAGTTGCAGGTTGGGGTTTTTCATGCCGACCCACCAATGAGTAGGGTCGACACGCTGAATGGCGGGGGTCTGAGCCAGCAGGGTGTTACCCAGCAGCCAGAAAAGGGTAAGTAGTCGCACTTTGTTCATAGGACAAAAGTAAGGTTGCATAGACCGAAACGCATAGTCCCAGTTTGCCCACCTTGTCCCACTTTCGCAGAATGCGCCCTGTAAACGAGTTTGGGGATTAACGTTTGGGGTTTCCAGTTGGCTAACGCGCGCTACTCAGGCGTCAGCCAACTGGAAACCCCAAATGTTAATCCCCAAACTCGTTTCTACAACACCAGCCCACTTCGGCGGAGCATGGCCTGTGGCGACGGCTCACGCCCGCGAAATTTCTTGTAAAGCTCCATCGGCTTTTCGGCACCGCCACGTTCGAGCACGTTCTGCCGGAACTTCTGCGCAACGGCTTTGGCGTTCAGGCCACCGTTCTGCTGGAAGTACTCGAAGGCATCAGCGTCGAGCACCTCGCTCCACTTGTAGCTGTAGTAACCGGCCGAATACCCGCCCGCGAAGATGTGCGAGAACGCCGTGCTGAACGACGTGCCCTTTACCCGTGGGAAGAGGTTCACCAGCGAGTCGGCGTGGTTTTCTACGTCGGTGATCGTTTCGCCGGTGGGCTTGCGGTCGTGGTAATACATATCCGTGATACCAAAGCGCAGTTGCCGCAGGTTGGCCAGCCCCGCCATGAAGTTCTGGCTCGCCCGGATCTTATCGATGAGCGTTTGCGGGATGACCTCGCCCGTCTGGTAGTGTTTGGCGAACAGGTTGAGGGCCTCGGGCGTGTAGCACCAGTTTTCCATCACCTGCGAGGGCAGTTCCACAAAATCGCGGGGTACGCTCGTGCCGCTCAGGCTTTCGTACTGCCCGTTGGCCAGCATGCCGTGCAGCGCGTGGCCAAACTCATGGAAGAGCGTGGTTACCTCATAGAACGTCAGCAGCGAGGGGCGGCTGTCGGTGGGGCGGGTGAAGTTGCAGACGTTGACGATGTGCGGCCGCAGGTTTACGCCGTTCACGATCTTCTGGCCCTGCACGTCGTTCATCCAGGCACCGCTGCGTTTGCCGGGGCGGGGGAAATAGTCGCCATAAAATACGGCCAGGTACTTCCCGTTCTGGTCGAACACCTCATAGGCTTTCACCTCCGGGTTATACACCGGAATGGCTTTGTTTTCTTTGAAGGTCAGGCCGTAAAGCCGGTTCGCCACCGTGAAGACGCCTTCCAGCACGTTGTCGAGTTTGAAGTAAGGCCGCAGCATCTCGTCGTCAAGGTCGAGTTTCTGCTTCTTCATCTTCTCGGCGTAGTACGAGTAGTCCCACTGTTCGAGGCGGTCGTGGTCGAAGCCATTAGCCTGCGCAAAGGCGGTCAGTTCGTTGAGCTGACGCTCAGCAGCGGGGCGGGCATACTGCACCAGCTCGTTGAGGAACGACTGCACTTTCTGGCTGGAGCCAGCCATGCTTTCTTCCAAGACAAAATCGGCGTGGGTTTTGTACCCGAGCAGGTTGGCCCGGTCGTAACGCAGCTGCACCGTGCGGTTGATGATCGCCTGATTGTCGTTTTTATCCCCCTTGAACCCCCGCGTGTTATAGGCTTTATATAGCGTTTCACGCAGATTCCGGTTGTCGGCATATTGCATGAACGGCCCGTAGCTCGGCGCCTGAAGCGTGAAGGCCCAGCCCGTCAGCCCTTTTTCCGTCGCCGTTTTTTTGGCGGCTTCCAGCGCAAAATCGGGCAGGCCTTTCAGCAGGTTGATGTCGCTGACGGGCAACACATAGGCGTTGGTCTCGTTCAGCACATTCTCACCAAATTGCAGCGAAAGCTGGGCCAGCTCCTTATCGATCGCCCGGAGTTTTTCTTTATCCGTTGCGTTCAGGTTGGCGCCGTTGCGGGCAAACCGCTTGTAGGTTTTCTCAACCAGCATCTTGCTTTCGGCGTCGAGCTTAAGCTTGGCCCGCTGGTCATACACGGCCTTCACCCGGGCAAACAGCTTCGGGTTGAGCGTAATGTCGTTGCCGTATTCGGTCAGCAGCGGCGACGCTTCCTTCACGATGCCCTGTAGCTCAGGGCTGGTTTCGGCGGCGTTCAGGTTGAACAGCACCGACGTAGCGCGGCTGAGTTCATCACCCGTACGCTCTAAGGCGACGATGGTATTGGCAAAGGTGGGGGCGGCAGGGCTATTGGCGATCGCCTCGATCTCCTTACGCCCAGCCGCGATGCCGGCCTTAATGGCGGGCAGGTAATGCTCATTTTTAATGAGCGGAAAGGGGGCCGTTTCGTGGGGTGTCTGAAACGGCTTCAGCAGTGGATTATTGGTCATACTAGGTGGAGACTGCGCTGCCACACCGGCCTGAGTACTCGATTGGGCAAAGCCCGTAGCGGCACCACAGAGCGTGGCAGCAGTTGCTACAACAACGTTGATTACGGAAAGCGGGGTTCGCATGAAAAAGCCATTCGGTTTAGCCAAAATTAACCGCTGCTTCCTGTTTTTCAGCGTCGCTCATCGCCATAGCGGTTCCGTTTTTTTTCAGCAACCGATAGTGAGACCCCAATGCCGACGCGAACGTCTGGTTTTCGATGTAGGGAAGATCAAATTCATGCGCTGTCTGCCGCACAATCATGGCCAGGGCCGGATAGTGCACGTGGCACACCTTCGGAAACAGGTGGTGTTCGATCTGCCGGTTGAGGCCCCCGCACAGAAACGTAGCCATCAGGCTGTTGGGAGCAAAATTGGCCGTCGTTTGCATCTGATGAGCCGCCCAGTTTTCGGTAATGCTACCCTGGTCTGTCGGCATCGGGAACGTTGTGCCTTCCACAACGTGCGCCAGTTGAAAAACCAACCCGAGCACCAACCCTTCAACCAGGTGCATCAGCACAAACCCGATGATAAACTGCCACCATGTGATGTCGAGCACGATGAGCGGCAACACGATAAAGGCCACATAATAAAGTGCCTTGTACACAAACAGATTGACGTATTCCTGCTGTGGATGCCGCGAGTTGTCGTGCGAGGAGCCAATCTCTTTCTTGAAAAATTTGAGATAATCCTTTCGGAACACCCACGACAACGAGGCCAGTCCGTAGAGCGGAAACGCATACAGGTGCTGAAACCGCTGCCAGGGCTGATGCCCCTCAGTCGGGTCGAGCCGGATCAGGCCGGGGGCCACGTCGATGTCTTCGTCGTGGCCGGGAATATTGGTATACGTGTGGTGTACGATGTTATGGGTGATCTTCCAGACATACGGGTTGGCGCCGATCATGTAAAAGCTGGTGCTGACCAGCCGGTTCACCCAGCCTTTGGCCGACAACGCCCCGTGAATAGCATCGTGCGAGACATTGAAGCCCACAAAGGCCGCAAAAGCGCCCATCAGCATCGCCATGCCCAACATGGCCCAGCCCCCAAACTGGTTGGACATGATCAGGGCGTATAAACCCAGGTAGCCAGCCAGGAAAAAGACGATCTTTCCCCACATGTGGGCGTTGGCATACGGTGCAATATTGTGTTGGGAAAAATAGGCGTCGGCGCGGCGACGGACGGTGGCATAAAAGGCGGAACGAGGCTCGGTTATGAACTTAACTTTCATGTAAGGAGGGTTATGGTAGAGGACCAGCAACCAGCTTACCCAAGTGGCACTTCACATCCCATTTTATAAGTATAACGCATGGTTTCCAATAAACCTTTACCACTTCCGTACTATATTTTTGGCTACCCGTTGTGCGTTAGACACGTTGAACAGCTTTGCTATCGATTTCCCACCGCATGAAACACCGTGTATGGTTAACCTGCCTGCTGCTGATCGTATCGGTTTCCGGGGCCGTTGGCTATGAATTCTGGCTACAGCCTGCCCGCTTTTTTGTCTCCCCCGGCATGACCATCCGGGTGCAGACGCTGGTCGGCGAACGGTTTACGGGCGAGCTATCCGAAGGGCACAAAAAACGGATTGTCCTCTACAAACACCACTCGGCGTCGGGCACGGTCGATCTGTCGGCAGCGCTCGCGGGCGATCATTACGGCGAGACCAGCGTGAAGCTGACGCAGCCCGGTACGCATGTGCTGGTTTTTGCCAACACACCCAAGTTTATCCGGATGGAGCCCGATCAGTTTCTGAATTACCTCAACGAAGACGGCCTCGACAATGTGATTGCCGCCCGCGAAGAAGCCGCCGACACGCTCAAGCCCGGTTACGAATTGTATAGTCGCTGCGCCAAAACAATGGTGCAGGTAGGCGACAACCCCGACCCGACCCTACCCGCCAGCAGCAGCCTGACGCTCGATATTGTGCCGCTACAGAACCCTTACACCCTGCGGGCCGGCCAACGGCTGCGGCTGCAAATTCTGTTCAACAACAAACCCCAGCCCGACGCGCTGGTTCGGTACTGGGCCAAATCGGAAACGGGTCAGGTGGAAGCCGACGTTGTCCGCTCAGACCGACGGGGGCAGGTGCAGTTTAAACTGAAAGCCGGCCAAAACATGGTCAGCACCGTTCGAATGATCCCCGCCCCCATCAACCGCAACGTACCTGAGACGGCAGACTGGCGGAGCTACTGGAGTAGCCTGACCTTCGGGTGCAGACCGTAGCACGTTCAACCGCCGCCTTTACAGGCGAATAATCAATTTCCCGGTGGTGCCGCGGCTTTCCAGATCGCGGTGGGCCTGCGCGGCGTCGGCAAGCGCATAGGCTGGCTGAATGAGCAGCTTGAGTCGGCCTTCAGCCACCCAGTTGAAGACGGCGGTGGCGCGTTCGAGCAAGGCCGATCGGGTGGCGGTGAAATGGCCCAGCGTGGGGCGCGACAGGAAAATCGACCCTTTCTGACTCAGCAGCAGGGGCGAAACCGGCGGCACGGCGCCGCTGGCATTGCCAAACGACACCATGCTGCCCAGCGGGCGCAGGCTGTTCATACTCCCCTCAAACGTCGACTTACCCACCGAATCATACACGGCATGTACCCCCACGCCGCCCGTCAGGCGTTTCACCTCGGCGGCAAAATCGGTTTGGGTGTACAGAATGACCTCATCGGCCCCGTGCGCCCGCGACAGTTCGGCTTTTTCGGGTGTCGATACGGTGGTGATGACCCGGGCGCCGCGCATCCGGGCAATCTGGGTAAGCAACAGCCCCACGCCGCCCGCCCCGGCATGAATCAGCACGGTATCGCCCGGCCGGATGGGGTACGAAGCAAACGCCAGGTAATGGGCCGTCATACCCTGTAACAACACCGCCGCCGCCTGCTCGTCGGACAGCCCGTCGGGGATGGGGACCAGCTTCTCGGCCGGCACGACCACGTACTCGGCATACGTACCTGGGTGCGAGGTGAACGCAACACGCTGCCCAACCGACACCTCCGACGTACCTGGCCCCAGTGCCTCCACGACACCGGCTCCCTCCTGCCCCGGAATGTAAGGCAGCGCGACAGGGTACAGACCCGACCGGTGGTAGGTATCGATGTAGTTGATGCCGATGGCGGAGAGCTTCACCAGCGCCTCGTTGGGGCCGGGTGTTGGCGTGGGTACGTCGGCCAGGGTCAATACCTCGGGGCCACCAGTTTGGGCAAATTGAATCGCTTTCATGTCATTTGACGGTTACCGTTACTAACTGACAGACCCGGTAATTGATGAACAACACCAACCACCGGGCCTGATGCTGACGTAGGCCTTATGCTTTGGGGGCAGCGAGGTAACGCTGTAGCCGCTCTTCCAGGTCGTGCAGGCTCAGGTTGACGTCCAGATTGCCGTTGGTCGCCAGCGACAGGCGGCCCGTTTCTTCCGAAATAGCCACGACAGCGGCATCCGACGCTTCGCTCATGCCCAGCGCCGCCCGGTGCCGGAACCCCATCGACGCGGGCAGCTCGGCATCGTCGGATACGGGCAAAATGCAACGCGCCGCCCGAATGCGCCCTTCGCCGATCAGCACGGCCCCATCGTGCAATGGGCTGTATTGGTTGAAGATAGCCAGCAACAGCGGTTTTGAAATTTCGGCGTCGAGCTGCTCACCCGAATCGGCCACCTTCGACAGGTCGTCGTGCCGCTGCAACACCAGCAGCCCACCCGCAAACTCAGCAGCCAGCACCTTGCAGGCGTCCAGAATGGGCCGCAGCGGGGTTTGTTGCTCGGGTTGTTCGGCCTGCCGCAACAGCCATCGACGTACCCAGCGGTTGTTGCCGATATTGGTCGACTTGCCGATGAGCAGCAAAAACCGCCTGATTTCCTGCTGAAACAGGATAATCAACGCCAGTGCCCCCACGCTGATAAAGTATTCCAGAATGGTCGTCAGCAGGTGCAGGCCCAGCGCTTTGGCAACCAGGTAAAACAGGTAGACTGACAGATACCCCACAAACACCCGGCTTGCCACGCTCCCCCTAACCAGATTGTAGATCTGATACAGCAGCACGGACACAACAGTGATGTCGAGTACATCAAGCCAGCCAACATCAAGGAAACCAAGGCGAACAACAAGCATCATGGTGGGAACAAACGGGTTCAGGTGCTAGGTCGGCAGGCCGCTACCAGGCCATAGATACGCCAAAACTGAAAACAGAAGGCCGAAAACTCAACACTTATACTAAAAAAGACTGCCCTTCGACCGCCAGATTCGTATTCGGAAAAGCGGCGCGGGCTTCGGTCAGGAAGTCATCGAACGTTTTGTACCGCGACGAAAAATGCCCGATCAGCAGTTGGCCCACCCCGGCTTTGCAGGCTAGCTCACCCGCCTGACGGGCCGTCGCGTGGTGGACTTCGCCCGCCCGCAGCAGGTTGTCGTCGCGGAACGTGGCCTCGTGGTACAGCAGGTCTATACCCTGAATCTGGTCGATGATCCGTTCATTATAGCGGGTATCCGAGCAGAAAGCATACGCCCGCGGAGCCGGGCCGGGGGTCGTGTAGTCGGCGGCGGCATACACCACCTGACCAGCTACATCGGTGACGTCCTGCCCGCTTTTCAGGGTTTTCAGGACCTCAATCGGCACATCGGCGGGCAGGCGCTCCCGAAGCAGGTGCGGCCGCGCTGGTTTTTCCCGAAACAGAAAGCCTGTGCAGGGAATGCCGTGGTCGAGCGGAATGCTTTCGACGGTCAGGCCCGGCAGATCGAGCAGCAGCGTCGGCTCGGTGGGGTCGACGGCCTGGAAATGCAGCGGAAAGTGAAACCGCCCGTCCGACACCCGAAACGTGGTGGTGATAACCTCGTCGAGCCCGTGCGGCCCAAAGAGCCACAGGTCTTCGGTGCGGCCACTCATGTTGAGGCTCGACAGCAGCGGCAGCAGCCCGAAATAATGGTCGCCGTGCAGGTGGCTGATAAAAATATACTTCAACCGACCGGGCCGGATCCGCTGCTCGAGCAGGCGGTACTGGGTGGCCTCGCCACAGTCGATCAGAAAATAGTCGGCCTGATAGGTCAGCAGTTGGGCCGTCTGATACCGGTCGCGGGCGGGGGTTGCCGACCCCGACCCTAAAATAGTTACCGCAAACGGCACCGAAGAGGCTTTTTCGGCACTCAGTAGGTCATCGTTCTGGCTCGAAGCTTTCGTCCAACTCTCCATCATACTCATCATCGGCCCCGTTACCGAAATCGTTCTCAAGTTCGTTTAAAAATACGGCGTCGATGGCTTCTTCCACCGTGGGCAGAATCGTCAGGTCGGCAATGCGGGCATCTTCCAGTTCGTCGGTCAGTTCGTCGTTTTTGGTAACCAGCACCAGCAGGCCCAATTCGTTGCTGCACTGCCGGTTGATCTTTTTGATGGCCAGCAAGGCACCCTGATCGACCGTCTGTATGGGGCCGAGGTCCACAATCAACCGACTGAAACCCTCGCGAAACAGCCCGCGGCTGGTCGTCTCAAATGCGCCCGCCGACTCGCCCGTGAAATCCCCTTCGCCCGCCACCCGTAACAGGGCATACCGTTCTGTTTTTTCTACTGTAAACTCCATACAACGTTGTAGGTTTAAGCTCAACCGCCAGAATGTGCCAATATGGGGCCCGCAGGCCCGTATCGGCGCATATCTGTCTTCTTTTTTATTTTGTCAAATACCCATTAATCGCCTGCTCGATCCGGCCCAGCGGGTCGTTGCCCGGCGCCGGTTCAAAGGCCTGCCCCGTCACGGTTTCATACAACTCGATGTACCGGGCCGTGATCTGACCAATCCACTCATCAGACATGTCGGGCACGGTTTGGCCCGCTTTGCCCTGAAAGTTATTGGCAATCAGCCACTCGCGCACAAACTCTTTCGACAGCTGCTTCTGGGGTTCGCCCGCCGCGAGCCGCTCGGCATAGCCTTCCCGGTAAAAATACCGGCTCGAATCGGGCGTGTGAATTTCGTCGATCAGGTAGATTTTACCATCAACGTGCCCAAACTCATATTTCGTATCTACCAGGATCAAACCCCGTTGGGCGGCCATCTCGGTGCCACGCTGAAACAGCGCCAGCGCGTACTCCTCCAACTGCACGTAGGCTTCGGCCGATACCAGCCCGCGGGCGATGATGTCGGTGCGCGAAATATCTTCGTCGTGGCCTTCGTGCGCTTTGGTAGTCGGCGTAATGATGGGCGTGGGCAGGCGGTCGTTCTCCTTCAGCCCGTCGGGCAGGTGTACCCCGCACAGGGTACGTCCCCCGTCGCGGTAGGTACGCCAGGCATGCCCCACCAGATACGCCCGCACCACCATCTCGACCGGGAAGGCATCGCACTGCCGCCCGACGCTCACGTTGGGGTCAGGTACGTCCAGCAGCCAGTTGGGCACCAGGTCCGCGGTGGCCCGCAGGAAGTGCGCCGCCGTCTGGTTCAGCACCTGCCCTTTGTAGGGAATGGGCCGGGGCAGCACCACATCGAACGCCGAAATCCGGTCCGACGCGACCATAACCAGCTGTGGACCAGCCGGATGGTTGGCAAATGAATACACATCGCGGACTTTGCCCTTGTAGAATCCGGTCTGACCGGGAAAGGAGAAGTGGGTTTCCTGAATAGGCATAAAATGGGGTTTGACGTTTGGGTTTTAAGGGTTGACGTTGGTTGTTGACCATCAACCCTTAAAACCCAAACATTAAACGAACTTATAGTTTCTCAATCACAATCGCGGAGGCGCCACCCCCGCCGTTGCAGATGCCCACGGCCCCGTAGCGGCCACCCCGCTGCTGTAACACGTTGGTGAGCGTCGTGACGATGCGGGCACCCGATGCGCCTAGTGGATGGCCGATCGAGACCGCCCCGCCAAACACGTTCAGTTTTTCCTGCGGAATGTCGAGCACCTGCGCAAAGGCCAGCGGCACCACGGCAAAGGCTTCGTTAATCTCGTAAAAATCAATCTGATCGGCGGTCAGGCCGGCGCGCTCCAGGGCTTTGGGTACGGCTTTGGTGGGCGCCGTGGTGAACCACTGCGGTTCCTGCTCGGCATCGGCATAGGCCACGATCCGGGCTAGGGGTTTCAGGCCCAGCTCAGCGGCTTTCGTCGCGCTCATCAGCACCAGTGCCGAGGCGCCATCGTTGATCGTCGAGGCGTTGGCGGCGGTTACCGTGCCCGTTTTGGTGAAGGCGGGCTTCAGGTTCGGAATTTTGTCGTAGAATACGTTTTTGAATTCCTCGTCTTCCGAAACCGTCACGGGCCCTTTGCGGCCAGCGACCTCCACCGGTACAATCTCCGCGCTGAAGGCCCCACTTTCGGTGGCGGCTTCGGCGCGCTTGTACGACTGAATGGCGTAGGCGTCCTGCGCCTCGCGGCTGATGTGGTACGTGTCGGCCGTGGCATCGGCGAAGACACCCATAGCGCACTGGTCATACACGTCGATCAGGCCGTCTTTGGCCAGACCGTCGACCAGTTCGGCATTGCCGTATTTATAGCCAAACCGGGCTTTGGGTACGTAGTAAGGCACGTTGGACATGCTTTCCATGCCGCCCGCGATCACTACGCTCGTCTGCCCCAGTTGAATACTCTGAGCGGCCAGCATAATGGCTTTTGTACCCGATGCGCACACTTTGTTAATGGTCGTGCAGGGAATGTTGGCGGGCAGGCCCGCTTTCAAGGCAGCCTGTTTGGCGGGGGCCTGCCCCACGTTGGCCGACACCACATTGCCCATATATACTTCGTCGACCAACTCGGGAGCCACACCGGCGCGGCTAAGGGCGCCTTTGATGGCCGCGGCCCCCAGCTCGGTGGCCGAGAGGGTCGACAGGGCGCCGCCAAAACTCCCGATGGGGGTTCGTACGGCGGCGATGATTACTACGTCTTGCATGGTTTTCGTATTCGGGGTTGATGAAGGTCGTTTACCAGCGGCCCGCCGTGGCCTGCGGTTTCGTTCGCCGGGCTTTCCGGCGAGCCAGCTCATAGGGCAGGTCGTCGGCCTGTAGGGCATCCAGCAGTTGTTTGGCCTGCTGTTCCGACATGGCGGCGTTTCGGAATCGGTTAAGCTGATCGCGTTGCTGCTCGGTTTGTTCAACGCGCTGCCCCTGCGTTGGCTGGGGGGCTTCGGTGGGCTTTGGTGTCTGTTGGGCGGGTTTCTTCGCCGGCTTCTTACCCGAAAAACGCATTTTCACCAGCTCGTAGTTCTGGCGGGCCGCCATGTTATTTGGGTTGCTGAGCAGCGCCTTCTGAAAATGGGTAAGCGCAGACGTAGTGTCTTTCGCCAGGCAGGCCAGCACCCCCAGCTGCGTCGCGGCGGTGGCCGTTAGCTCGGGCGTTGGGTCGGCACCAGGCTGTTGCAGTTCGCGTTGCGCCGCTTTGTACTGCCGCAACTGGAACAACGACTGCGCCACGTTGATCCGTTCGGCCAGCGTGGGCGTCGGGGTAGTTTCCTCGACGTAGCGGTACAGCGCCAGCGCTTCGGCGTAGCGTCCCGACCGGTAGGCCACGGCCGCCTGCTTACGCGCCCGGTTTCGCCGTGACACCAACCCCAGCGAGGAATCGCTCAGGGCTGTTTCCAGCCAGGAAACCAGCAGTACGCTCAGAATGACGATACGGGATAGCAACATAGACGCCCCAAAAATAGAAGAAGATTGTCATTGGTGGTCATTAGGCGTCGCCGTCATTACCAGTCATTCGTTGCTTTACGCTGCCTGATAGACCACAGCCACTCACAGCCGCAGCGTTCGAACCGTGACCAGAACGTCCAGCGCGATGAGGATCAGCGCCGCTCCGAGGAAGTAGTAGTACTTGTTGGTCGACACCACGATGCGCCGCTGATCGATGGTGCGCCCCGGCAACGAGCGCAGGGCGAGCGCGATATTATTGGCCACATCGTCGGTCACGTCGGCATACCAGCCTTTGGTGGTTTGGGTCAGCGACCGCAGGAACTCCCGGTTCAGGCGCGATTGGGCCACCTGCCCCTGTTCGTCGGTGAGAAAGCCGCGCCCTTCCCGGATGGGGCTCCCTGCCTCGGTGCCCACGCCCACCGTCAGCAGCGCGATGTCGTACTTGCGGAGCGCATCGAGCGTGGCCGGGGGGCAACTCCCGAAGTTTTCGCCGTCGCTCAATAGCACGATTGCCCGGGTACGTTGCTGGGTGCTCGAATCGGACAGCATTTTCTGCCGAGCCAGGTCGATGGCCGCGCAGAGGTTGGTGCCGCCCCCGACGGCATCGGCCCGCACGGCCAGGAGTAGCTGATGCATGGCGGCGTGGTCGGTAGTCAGGGGCGCCAGCACGACGGCATCGTCGGCGACCAGCATCAGCCCGAACCGATCGGTGCTCAGCGAATCGGTGAGCTGTTCGAGTACGTATTTGGCCCGTTCGAGGCGCGTGGGGGCAATATCGGTAGCCTCCATCGAGCGCGACACGTCGAGCAGCAGGAACACATCCCGCCCCTGCGACGACACGGCCCGGGTGGCTTCACCAAAGAGCGGCCCGAGCAGGGCGATCAGCAGCATGGCGATGCTCAGTGACCGCAACACGAATTTGGGAACGATCGACCAGGGGGTGGTGTGCAGCTGACGCGCCAGTCGGATAATGCGGATAAAATAACCGACGTACCCCAGCAGGAAGACCAACAGGATGCCCCATTCAAGCCACGAAAACGAATAGAGCCAATTCATAAAAAAAATATGGGGATCAACCGGGCCAACCAGCGGCTATTTCTTCCGGCTCATTGCCAGTCGCTTGCCCGTTGGCCAGGCCTGTGGCAACCGCCTTGATGGGGTCAAAAATAGCACAGCAGCCGCTTTGGCTGTAAAGATTTTCTGGGATGTCGATTGGAGAACGCTCATTAGTCGCCTATATTTGCACCCGAATCAACCAGAAATGAGGGATTCAATCAGCCAGTGGAGAGATGGGTGAGTGGCTGAAACCAGCAGTTTGCTAAACTGCCGTACCCGCAAGGGTACCGCGGGTTCGAATCCCGCTCTCTCCGCCACTCGGGGTGTAGCGCAGCTGGTAGCGTACCTGGTTTGGGACCAGGGGGTCGCAGGTTCGAGCCCTGTCACCCCGACGAGTGAGAACCCCGGAATCAATCTGATTCCGGGGTTTTTCTATTCATAGCCTACCCATTGGCCGTTGATTTTCCAGACAGGTACGTTCGCACTTTTGAAAGCTACCTCCCCCTACGCTACCTTCCCGTCCTGATCTTACAGCATACAATCAACGATCGTTCTGGCCCGACAGCCGTTGGCTCTGCTTCGGCACGTACCTGACTGCACTGATGCGTCTCTCCTTGTAGACATAGATCAGAGAGCGCCACCTGAATTGGCTTACCAAAAGCATCCTGCGGGTGCAGCAGCACTGTTGCCATTCCAGCCCTGATCGGATGTATACATATCTGCGTAAATATGGTGCAATTTTCGACGGTCAGGATCTGACCGACTTCTCTACGGCCTAGTCAGACTGATGAAATCAGAATTTACTATTATTGTACTAACTTGACTAATAGGCTACAACACGCATTTGTACTATGGAAGAACACGATATTGAGAAGTTTATTAGGAGGGGGTTTCCAGAAAACTGGTATGATTATGCACGGGAATTGAAAGAGGCAGCAGTTCTAATTTGGAGAAGTGGCTCTAATGGATATATCGCCTATTTCATCAAAAATAAAGAGTCATACTATCGTAAAGTTTATTCAAGAACTTACTTTCTACTGATGGGCATTTCGATAGAAAATTTAATGAAAGAAATATTGATATCGGAGCGTCCCAATCACTTAGAAAATGGGGTTATAAGCAATGAGATTTCGTCTGGACACGACATACTACACCTGTCTAGTAAAGTAACGTCCCTGATTTTCAGCGATAAAGAGAAAGATATCTTTCGAGTATTAAGCGAAGTGATACCTTACTGGGGAAAATATCCGATCCCTAAAAATTTCAGTAAGCTAAAGAGCGAAGTTTTTATGACCGATCACTGGTTCAATGATTTGGTAGAGGTATATGACAAATTATTAGATCAATTACTCAAACTGAACCACAATGGCATTCAGGGGCCAAACAACATAAAATTCCCTGGTCTTAGGGTTGGGACAACAGACCAACTATCTGAGATATGGGGATCAGATGAAGATAGCTAGTTAATACTTACGCCTCGCGAACGTAAGTACCTGTACAGTGTACCAGAGCCAATGCCCAGCTCATCACAGATATCGCGCACAGGTTTTTTTCATTGTACAACGACTCAGCCAACCGGGCGGTCTGCTCGGCCTTTTTGAATAAGCTAGACTTACGCCCGCCCTTGTTGCCCCTAGCCCGTGCGGCCGACATCCCCGCCATGACGTGCTCCTGAATCAACCCACGCTCAAACTCAGCCAGTGAGGCCATCAGGTTAAAGTAGAGCCGCCCGCCGTGCTGGAATCGATGTTGTCCTGCAAGGAAATAAACTCTACTCCTTGCGTCTCTAACCCCTGTACGATATCTATTAGATGGCGTAGGCTTCGGCCTAACCAAGCCAATTTCCAGACGACCTGTGTATAACTAGGCCGAAGGCGCTTCATCAAGGTATTAGTCTAGGGCAATCAATGATAAGCGAACGGTTTCAGTAGTCTTGGCAGTCTCGTGGCAATCTTATTTATCTCCAATGTCTCGTAAAATGGCATCGATAAGGCTTTACAACACATTGATTACCAAATAAATATATTATTTCTATTACATGACCACGTGGTCAATCGAGGCTATATTCATATTTTTTTTACTGCACCGAAATCCAGCTCGCCGGTTTCTACGTAAAGTAGGTACAGCCGCCGCTTTATCCAACTACGCTCACCTTTATAGTCACTCCTTTATCCAACTAAAGTCATGTTCAGGACGCCTCATGACCTGGTACCACTGGCAAGCTGCTGTCAGTTAAGGTCAGGTTACTAACAGGCGTCTTTCTTTACCGTTAGCCAGCCCCCTGAATAGGTCAGGAACGCCGACTGCTACCGATACGAAGCGTTCCGGCGGTGCACACACCAGAGGTTGTATGAGAGCGGGTACAGCGCCCTGCCTCCATTAAAGCCGACCGCTTGGCGCTGCTGATTGAGCAGACGGGCCGTTTTGGGCATTATCCTTGTTGGCAAACCGGGCTCATTTTGAACCAGCAGGAGACACAACGTTCTCCTGCTGGGCGATTCATGTTGGATAAAGCGTAGTCAATTCGAAGGCAAAGCTTTCGCACACCCTATACTCTAGTGCATTTATAGATTATATGTATAGTTGAATCTATTACAATATGATTGATATAACTACCTCATAATCACCGTTGTTTAGGTAAGTTTCAAAAAAATTGATCTATTTATTTTTTACGAAGTTATGCCTAATTTTCACAAATACGTATAGACTATAGCGTTACTAGAGAATCTACTTATTAAACCTTAATATTTCCTGATTTCATAAAACGGTATACTTGTTTCGTAAAAACAACCACTCAGTATATTAATTGCCGCTTTTTCTGACGAAAGAAGTTTCATACGAACAGAATTAGCTGGGTTGGTACTCCTTTTGCTAAACGTATATCATCCTACAAAGGGAAACTTACTTCAACGTTATTGATGAAATTTTTTACTCACGAGCAAACCTATACGTACACCTTCTCAGGTCGTACTTTTTTACGATGGACAATAACAAAAAGCCACTACAGTCTGTAGTGGCTTCATTATTATTAGTTGGATAAAGCGTAATGTGAAAAGCCTCGGTTTATATGAACGGAGGCTTTTTTGTTGTCAGTTCAACCTCAACAGATTCACATTGTCTATTACTTACCCTATAGCAAAACCTAAGCCAATATAAATTGATATTATTTAGCTATTTTTTATAATTATATGCTTAATAATACTTACTTAAATACCAGAATTAAATACAACTTCCTATTACGCCATGCCGGATCCCTAACCGGCTGAGCTAGTTTGGCAACTACTCGATCATATGGGCGTTCCGGTGCAGTTCGGTTGAGCAGATTGATTGTCGGGTATACGTTCCAGTCTCGTTGCCGCTTCGGCTACGCGGCGTTTGTCTGTGATTCACCAAGCGATGGCCGACTCATTGACGTCCAGTCCATTTTCCCGAAAAAGCCGCTTCTTCTCGTAAACAGGCCGTAAGCATATAGGCCCCCTCCTGCTGTGAATCGGGCCGATTGACTGGGCTGCCGCTTGTAATTGCCCCCTTCAAGCCCTACTTTTGGGGCGCCTACTATTGACACTGACGGTATCCACGCCAGTGCGAACCCAGTCAGGTAAAGTCAATTGATCGGCGTGTAACGACTGAGGTAAAGTTCAGTTCCACATACAATCATTTGGTCCCGTAGCTCAGCTGGATAGAGCATCTTCCTTCTAAGAAGGCGGTCCTTGGTTCGAATCCAAGCGGGATCACACTAATAATCAGCCAGTTAACGTAATCATTGACTGGCTTTTTTGTCTAAAGGTACAACGTTAGGTACAACAAAAAGCAACAACGTACTTATCTACATTAGCCTTGAACATTTATCTACCGTTGTCAGGTAGCATAACTTTAACGCAACCGCCGACATGTTGGGCGTAGGCGGTTAGCTCACTATACGGTGTGATTGCCTCTCCACATAAACCCTTTACAACAACCTTGTCAGTTGGTTGAGGAAAGTTGCCGTTCGCTTCGTAGATCACGATCAACGGCTTTAGATCAGGCTTGAACAATCGCTTCACGGTGCCTTGGTCAATTCCTCCTTGTAACAGTTTTGCAAGCAGTGCTGTCTTCTCTGAACGCTTCATCAGGCCTCATTCTAAACTTGTGAGTTCGCTGGATTGACTAACATTACATTCGTACTCAAACGGCGGGCGTATCGGTTTACTTCTCCTAAGGCCGTTTCGTAGCGTTGCCCTCTTATCTGAAATTGCACGAGTGAGGCATCAGTAAGCGGTGGGCCTGTATAATCCAGGTCATCTATAATAACGATTGACCGGGGGGCATTGGCTACAGCCCGTTCTAATCGCTTGCGGGCGGCATCGGCAGTATCACTTTCCAGAACGCTAGTCAGCAACGTTATTTTTTCGGCTCGTTTCATTGGGGTATACTCATCAAAGGAACTGTAACGACTTCGCGGGGCTCAGCGTCGAAGAAAAGGCCGATGTAGGGTTTACTCAGCGAATCAGCGCACCGGCTAAAGTATCGGCGTAGGTCGCCAATCGTACCACCACTTATATTGATGCGTACATAGTTTCGCTTAGTCAGTTGCATCGTGTGCAGCGGTATAAGATCATACTGGCTATCGGCAGGATCTAGCATGGTGATGGCCGAACTGCTCATAGACCATCTTCGAAGGCCTGACCTATCCGCAACCTTGCAGATAAACTCCTGACTTGTTATAGTGATTGTATCGTTGTCTATATCATTGTAGTATACCAGAACCCCTAGCAATGCCTCAGGACAGTTGTTTACATCAATAACGCCGTGTGCATCAAGATAAGGCATAGAATCACGTAGACGCTCTTTTTGAAGTTTGCGCAATGCTGAGCTTTGCCCTTTTAGCGCATCCTGTAAAATAGCTTGCTTATCAGCCCGTTTCATGTCAGCTTAGTTTGTTGAGGGCCTTGTTTAACAGGTCGTCTACTTGTTCATCTGTCAGTGTGGATAGGTCTATTTTCTGTTCCCGCTGTTTGGGTAGTATATACTCCAAAAACTTTAGATAGGCGGCTATCCGGTCTTTTGGCTCCAACTGTTCTAGGTCGGTAGTTATCCCGTCAAACTGACTATCTATCAGAGTAGCAATCCGACTCTTTATGTCAGTGGTGGCTTTATTGGTGCTGCCGGGTTTACGCCCTCCCGTTTTTTCGCGTCCCTTCTGAAATACCATTGCGCTGTTTTGTTTTCAGGGTGTAAACTGGATTCATGTTGACTGACTGCTACCCCAAGCCAGGGCGGTAACCTTTTCTTTAGCTCATCCTCCTTTAGTTTGGTCCGTATTTTAACGCTGTTCAGTTAAAGCATCACGTAAGGCAGTAGAGCGGTAAGCATTCGCGCCCAGTCGGTGGGTTCCATTGCGGCCAATGTATCAGGTAATTCATTCAAGGACGATTGTCCTATGGCCTGTATTGATGCAGTAATTTCTTCAAGGCTACATTCAGCGTCCC
The DNA here is from genome assembly GCF_000331105.1 of Fibrella aestuarina BUZ 2. Taxonomy (NCBI): domain Bacteria; kingdom Pseudomonadati; phylum Bacteroidota; class Cytophagia; order Cytophagales; family Spirosomataceae; genus Fibrella; species Fibrella aestuarina. The sequence continues at coordinate 4,171,966 of NC_020054.1, forward strand.
GGCTTCGCGCCCTTTTTCAACTTTATCAACTGCTCTATTTTTTCTCTAATTTAGAAGAAAAAGGTAAATATCTAATCAATAAAATCATTATTATTTGGTGTATTTTTTTGACTTAAACCAATGAATTAATTGATTTAAAAACTGGCTTCCTAACGTATTCTTAAAAAGTTAAAACGCAATTTTTTTTTGCAATAAGACACATAAACATACAGACTTCCATTACGCAATCCTTGGGCAATATAATACCATACAATATGTACCTCTTTCTATGATTGCATTTTATGGCTATCAACCATAAGCCTGTAATTATTGTCAGTTTATTTTAGAAAAACGCTCTAGAAGTTATAATCAATAATAGTATAAAACAATCTATTGCTACGCACTTAGTTTACACCTAAATCTAGATGTAATACTTCATTATATTATGCCGAGCTCCTTTAATATATCATATTTAAATTTACTAAAAGGCCTATTAATAAAATTTATAGAGTCATACTCTGCACCAAAAATAATTCCGTAAAGGTCTTCTCGAGAAATATGGACACCTCTAAGTAAATTTGAAGTAAGAATACTCAGATATCTGTCAGAAAAATACTGTCTTGTCTTAATAAGGTTCAATAGCTCTCCAATGTGTGAGTTATAAATTTGTTCTAGTGCAAATGCTTCAACAGTATTTTTTTCCTTTGATGGATTTTGAGTAATAATTTTGATTTTTAGTCCGGACTTTGAGGAGTTAGAGTATTCATAAGTAAATCGTATATCGCTAATCTTATTATCAAAGTATGGGTGTAAATGATCATCTAAATTAAATTTAGCCGTTCCTTTAATACTTGAATTGCAAATAGAGCAACATGGAATCAAATTATAAAATGAAACTGCAAGTAATGGATTTGTTCCTTTATCAAAATAATGGTCAAATTGTGGTCGTACGAGTTTCTCTCCCCCTTCTGTGATAACCGTACTTGTGTAGTTTCTATTGCAATAAGTGCAAGTATTTATATCCAGTGATTCAGCTAAATCATATGCATCATATCTATTTTTTGCTTTTGTTATAAATAGATCATAATTAAAAACGTATTCAATTCCAATTCTTAAATCAGGATAAAAAGTAACAAAAGGGGCCAATTGTTTATTTACTTCGATAAGTTTGTCAGGTGTACCAATTAGAATATCATCAATATTATCATTAATTAAGTTTGAAAATATTGTTTTCATAATTTCATTATTTATATTTCTTATATTATCAATTTTATCTATTCGCTTTAAAATAAAATCGAACATTCCTTTATGAAAACTTCGTTTCGCCTTCATTATTTTCAGACTATTTGCAGGTAGATGTAGCATTTATTTCGTTATTTTATTTTTTAAAATTAGAAGTTTTTCTATTTGCTCCTCAATTAATGATATTTGTATATTTGTTTCCATCTTATCATCATACATCTCTGCAAGCTTTCGTTGAACTATTGGCTCATCAATCAGAGATATTAGTTTTTTATAATAGTCTGAATTTTGTCTATCTTCTTTATTAGTTAGCCATTGTATAGTATCATGGATTTTATCAAAGACAAAATTACCTATAAGAGAACTTTCAATAAAGAACGAATCAGCAATTAAATCGGATATGTTCGCACCAAATGTCCTTGATGGTCTGTTTTTGTCGTTATACACTAGAACATTTGACGGACTATCATAGTCTTGTCGCTCTATGTAAACAACATTAGTGTTCGGCAAATCGGATAATGTAATAGGGTCATGTGTTGTAAAAACAATTTCGATAGATGGCTTTGTCCTAAGTTCATTAAAAAAATATGGCAAAGTTTTTATAAGTGCTTTTATATATTTCTTTTTCCACGAAATGTGGAATGTTAAGTCAGCTTCGTCAAGTAAAAGAATATAATGGTTACCCACTTGCCTGGAAGTGAGCTCCTTAAGATTCGAATCTAGGAAACCATAAATCCTTGAATAAAAGTTAAGCAAAGCGCTTTCTCCTGAACTCATCCTTCTAGAGTATGGCATGTAATTGATAAACTCATCTACCTTCTCCCTTTCATCAATTACTAATTCAGCTTTATTTGAATAAAACTTTACATAATAGCTATTCAACTCATTAAAAAATATTCTTTGCAACTGTAAAATTTCAACTGCATCCTCTGGCGATAGTTTCAAAGTTTCATTTGAAACTTCATATTCGCTTTTCGCTTTATCTATCGATGAGTATATTTTTTTAACAATTTTTCTAAAATATTCTTTTTAAAAATATTTTCACTTTTTCCCGGCTGTATTTTAATGGCCCCATACTTAGCAAACATGATTAAGGCTTTATAAGAATCTGCTTTTTCAAGTTGCTTATTTAATTTGTCATATGGAAAGTCGCCTTCTTCCAGAAACGAATTACTTTTTTCTAACTGCTTATAAATTACACTAAGTATGCATTTAATTACGTTTCGCTTTAATAGATATTGATTTATTTGAACTTGGCTAGCTCTTTTGTTTCTATATAAATACCATGCAGAACTTTCCTTTTCTGCTTTATCAGCGATAGATGTTAAAATACTCCTTAACTGGTATGGAGTGTTGTGTTCTTTAACTTCACCTTTATAGCCTCTAAAATATAAAATCGGCTCGTAGTGATTTTGTAAGTGAAACAAATCTTTAAATATATTTTGTTTTTTGACTAAATCCGAACTAAGAAAATATATTTGTCGAAGCGAATTTTTGAAGACTAATTCTTGAGACGCTGAATAAGCTAAGCCATTCTGATTTGTATCTTTTTCCCCTAGTTCTTTTAAATCATCCTCTACAATCTTGTCAAATGAAATATCGTGATTATCTATATTATCAAAATTTAAATTGTACTTGTAATCATAATGAGGTGAATAATAAATAGATTTAATTTTTTGATTAGAACTTTCATTTAACTCTATTTCTTTATTATTACGTTCTTTAATAACTACTTTACCAAAGTCATTTTTCAGAATAAAAGGCTTTCCAGAATCGTTTGATTCGTAAAGAAATAGAGATTTAGCATGTGGTAATGCGTTTGTATTATCAATAAATACGCTTCTAATTATATCTAATAATGTTGATTTTCCCGCACCGTTTTGACCTACTATTGCATTAATATTTGTGAGTTTTGAGCCAAGATTTGTTGAGTCAAAAAAATTAGGTATAAAGTTTTTATTAATAGTCCTTGAAATATTAACATTATCATTTTCTTTTTCGAAACTATAAAAATATTTAGTCCCAAAATTTATTGTTTGTGGCGCGTCAAATAAGTAATCATGGTGTTCGATGTAAATTGCTGCAATTCTCATTGGCTTACTTGTGTTTTAATTTAATGATTTTAAATTTGGCCTCTATGCGATTCCATAGATTACTTTACAGTAAAATCCATACCCCTATTTATTCAATTTGCATTGTTGACATCATCAGACTTAAATGCCAACATAAAATTGGAATCAATTCTGATGATTAAATTAAGTAATTTTTTCTCTTTTACTCCGCTTCTGGTATGTCAGTAAAGAACGTTTCTACGAAGTCGAGAATCTTGTCTTTAATTCGCTGTACTATGGCTTTGCGCTGAAGTAGTTTCGGCTTCTCTGTTAAGATGGCTACTACATCATCGTTCAGGGGTTCGCGCTCTGTGAAGAGGAAATTATTTACAAGCTGCTGTAAACCGCCTTTATCTAGTTTTTCTTCTTCTGTGAGCTTATCTAGGGCCTTGCTGCGCTCGAGCTGTATAAACTCATCAAATGACTGTGGTACGGCTGCTGCTGAATCTACATGAGGCAAGTTTTCCGCTATAAACTTCTCTATCAGTTCGCGCTTGCTTCGTAGCTTAACCTCACTATCCAGCAACTTCTTAATTTCCTGTTTCTTGCGTTCCTTATCTGCTGGTTTGGCTGCTACCAACGCGGCCAATAGCCGGAGAATGTAGGAGACGTTTATTTCATCGCGTTGAATCAGTTCTAACTCAAAGTCAACGTCTTCTAAGATGGACTCTTTCTCCTTGTGAACGTTCGACTTTACTTTGTCGTACAAGTCTAGGTACTTGCTTTTGTAGTCTTCAAAGGTCTGTTCATCCATTTGGAGACTATCAAAGCTAAAATCGCTGAAGCAGGATAGAATGTTCTTCAGCCGGATCAATGCCCGAAACGCTTTTACAAATTCTAGCTCCTCATCTTCGCTCGGTAAGTCGTCTACACTATCAACGGTAGGTGTGAGGCTGATTAGATGCTCATAGGCTTTATCGAACTTGTCTACATAGTCTTCAAACGGCTGCATGATGATTTCTTCAATAGCCTCTTTGTTTGAAAAGAGGGTTATTGCCTCATCAGTGGCCGCTTTCAGGTTCCGAAAGCAAACGATGTTGCCTTGTGACTTCTGTTCGTTTAATATCCGGTTGGTGCGTGAAAATGCCTGTAAAAGACCGTGATACCGTAAGTTCTTATCAACGTAAAGGGTATTGAGCTTTTTGGCATCGAATCCGGTCAGGAACATATTCACGACCAACAAAATGTCTAGCCGGTCACTGTCTAAAAATCCGTCTCGTTCGCGCTCTTTCAGCCGTTTGGCAATGTCTTTATAGTAGTTCTGAAACGATAGGCTATCTTTAGTACTATACTTGGTGCCATACATCGCGTTGTAATCGCTGATGTAAGATTCTAGCTTATCCCGGCTGTGCTGGTTGACGCTTGCCCCTTCAGGTACGTCTACCTCTTCATCAGGAATGTTGCCGTTTGCGTCTTTGTCGTCTTCGTTGGCGGCATACGTGAAAATAGTAGCAAGCCGTAGGTTATGCTTTCCGGCTTCTTTCTTCTGCTGAAACGCCTCGTAATAGCGCGTGAGCATATCAACGTTACTCACGCACAACATGGCCGAAAACTCTTTACTGTGCGTTTTACGGTTGTGATTGGCTATAATGTAATCAACGATCTTGTTGAGCCGGTCTTCTGACTCCATCAACTCTTTGGTGTCGATGGCTTCAACGTCTATGTCTAGTTCGGCGCGGCTGTCGTCTTTGTATTTATAGCGGCCAACGTACTCAACAGAGAACCGTAATACGTTTTCGTCCCGAATGGCATCCGTGATAACGTACTTGTGTAAGCACTCCTCGAATAGCTCTTTGGTGGTGCGTTTGCCTAATTCGTTCTTTACGGCGTTGTCGGCAAAGATGGGCGTACCGGTGAAGCCGAAAAGCTGACTATTGCTGAAGAAGTCTTTAATTCGTTTGTGGGTGGCTCCAAACTGGCTCCGGTGGCACTCATCGAAAATGAAGACGATCCGCTTATCTTTCAACTTATCCATTTTAAGCTGATGGCGGCCTTTGCTGATGGCCGTGTTCAGCTTCTGAATGGTGGTAACTATGATACGGCTGTCGTCGGCAAATTGGGCAACTAGCTTACTGGTGTTATCGGTAGTATCGACGCTGCCTTTGGCGAATGTATCAAACTCACGTTGGGTCTGATAGTCCAGGTCTTTACGGTCAACCACAAACACAACCTTATGCACTTGCGGCATGGCACTTAATAGCTGGCTGGCTTTGAATGAGGTAAGCGTTTTACCGCTTCCGGTGGTATGCCAGATGTAGCCGTTTTTGTTGCCCGTTCTAACCCGCTCTATTATGGCTTCTACAGCGTAATACTGATATGGCCTGAACACCATCAGCACGTTGGTAGTGGGTAAGACGATATAGCGCGTTATCATCTTGGAGAGGTGGCAAGGCTCCAGAAAGACTTGTGCAAACGCGTCTAGCTGCTTGATTGGCTTATTCTCTATGTCTGACCAATAAAATGTCTGCTTAAACGATTGCTTGCGGTTGTTGGCGTAGTACTTGGTATTCACACCGTTGGAAATCACAAACAACTGCACGTAGTTGAACAGCGCGTACCCGGCCGAATAGGAATGTTTTTGATAGCGGTTTGTCTGGTTGAACGCTTCTTTGAGTTCCAGCCCCCGGCGTTTCAATTCGATTTGCGCCAATGGCAAGCCGTTAATCAGAATCGTAACATCGTAGCGGTTTTTGTAACTGCCTTCAATCGTTATCTGATTGGTTACCTGATATTGATTTTGGCACCAAAATTCTTGATTAATAAATTCAAGATACAGGATATTCCCATCGGTGCGGGTAAGCTGCATCTTATCACGCAAAATCTTAGCTCGATCAAAGACGTTGCCTTTATTAAGGTAGTTCAAGACCTGAGCGAACTCTTTGTCGTCTAACTGAACATTGTTGTGCTTCTCTAACTGCGTTTTTAGGTTCGCCAGTAACTCTTTTTCATCCTTTATGACAACCTGCTTATAGCTCAACCCGACAAGTTGCCGGATTAGATTCTCTTCTAAAGCCTGTTCGGATTGAGTAGCCATGAATCGTTAAACAAAGAGTTTCTGTAAAAGACCTTTTTTAAAAGCTTTGGTATGTTCCAGTTGGCCGGCTACTCCACTTATTATCTGGTCTATTGTTGATAAGAAATCAGCTATTCTATCTTGTTCTTCTTTAGAAGGGCATATTATCGTTATATCTCTAAAAAACTCCACAACACTTACGTTCAACAAACCATGATTTCTTGCGCCTTCTTGAGCAATTTTACGTATTTCTGAGTTCAAATACCCACTGTCAAAATATTGATCGTAGAAGCCTGCTGAATAATTTGCTTTAAGCCGGAAGCAAATATATAGGGTTGATACTACTCCCCTTTCATAACGTTTAAGGCGTTTAATAGCACCCATAGGGTAGCCATTCGAGTAACTTTTATTATATGCAAAGTCACCCTTTTGTAAAAGATAATAACCTGTTAGATTCTGTGATGAAACGGACTTGTTGAAGTAGTCTGTTTGGCTAATCAATCCGTACTGAGCCGATATAGTTAATACATTGGAATTATTTTCTTCATTCTTACGAGTAACACGCTCGAACACTTCGTTAAACTGTTTTTCCTCCCAATCTGGATAGGGTCTCCCATAGTTATCTTTAAATCTAATCTTCTGACTAAAAAGTTGTTTTATAACAGATTGTTTGTATTGTTCTAATATGGATTGTTTTTTTAATAACAGCTCAATTTTGGCGTCGATTATATTTAGAAATTTGGCTATCTTCTGTTGTTCAAAGATATGTGGTCGAGCAACTTTTATATCTCTAAAAAAAGCATCCACACTTATATTTAGTAATCCGTGATTTCTAGCTCCTTCTTGTGCTATTTTTTGTATATCTGCATTGATTAATCCAGACTCAAAATAATGACTGTAAAAGTCTTCACTATTGTTAACCTTTATTTTAAAACATATATACAATGGAGACACTATACCTTTTGAGTAAAATGTTAGTTTCTTTATAGCTCCTACTGGATATTCTTTGGAATAACTCTTATTATATGCAAAGTCACCTCTTTCCAATAAGTAATAACCACTAAGATCTTTTGATGCAACAGATTTATTAAAAAACTCTGTTTGGCTTATTAGACCGTACTGTGCCGAAATTGTAAGAACATTAGTGTTTTTTTCTTTGTTCTTACGCATAATCCTATCAAAAATAGCCCTTAATTCACTTTTCACCCATTCTCCCGAAAACTCATTGAATCGTAAAATAGGCACATTGCGCTGACTTGTATTCATTATTAAAATGGTGTAGCTATGTTAAGTTGTTTGCAAAAATCTGCCATGGCATCATTGGTAGCAGCAATTTCAGTCTCTAATTCCTTTAGTTGGTCGGCTATATGTTGCAGGTCAAGCGTCTCTACTTCAGTAAACGTAGCTACATAGCGTGGAATATTAAGGTTATATTCATTGGCTTTTACTTCATCTAGGGTAGCGCGGTAACTGTATTTCTCTTCTGATAACCGTTTGCGATAGGTACGAACAATCTTGTCTATGTCACTTTCGCGCAAGTAGTTCTGGTTTTTACCCTTCGTATAATCTGCGCTGGCATCGACAAACAAAATGTCTGTCGGGTTCTCCCTGCACTTCTTAAATACAAGTATGGCAGTCGGTAAGCTTGTACCATAAAAGATGCTTGCTGGTAAGCCAATTACGGCATCTAAATAGTTCTTTTCAGCTATAAGGTACTCGCGTATGTGTCCTTCGGCACCACCCCGAAACAGTACGCCGTGGGCCACTACAACGGCCATTGTTCCGTTTTCGGCCAGGTGGTGTACCATGTGTTGCACAAAGGCAAAGTCGGCTTTACTGGCTGGTGCTATTCGTCCATACTGGCTAAAACGATCATCGGAAATAAAAAGCGGGTTGGCACTCCACTGAGCCGAAAACGGCGGATTGGCTACTATAGCCTCAAACCGCTTATCAAGGTGTTGAGGGTGTTCTAAGGTGTCGTCCTGCCTGATGTCGAAGTTCCGATAATGCACGTCGTGCAAGATCATGTTCATACGGGCAAGGTTGTAGGTAGTGCGGTTCAGTTCCTGCCCGTAGAAGCTCGATACCTCCTTTACCTCTTTAGCTACCCGTAGTAGCAACGAACCTGAACCACACGTAGGATCATAAACCGACTTTAGCTTTGTTTTGCCGGTTGTCACTAGTTTAGCCAGAATCTTAGATACCTGTTGCGGGGTATAGAACTCCCCGGCTTTCTTCCCGGCTCCACTGGCAAATTTTCCAATCAAGTATTCGTAAGCGTCACCCAATACATCGGCTTCAACGTTCTCTAACTGAAAGTCAATTACGTTAAGATGTTCCAGCACTTTAACAATTAGCGCGTTTTTAGCGGCTTCTGTCCGGCCTAGCTTGCTCGATGTGAGGTCAAGGTCTTCAAAGAGCCGGTTAAAGTCTTCTTCGCTATCCGTTCCCATTGTGCTCTGCTCAATGTTGTTCAGGATAGCGGCCAGGTCTCCTAATATGAAGTTAGATTCCCCCTCTTCGCCGTTTTGGACTTGCCCCTTACGAACAATCTCTTTAAACAGTTCTGAAGGCTTTAGAAAGAAGCCAAGCTTCTGAATGGCTTCTTCTTTCACGGCTTCCAGAAACTCTTGCCCTTCTTCGCTTTGCTCGTTAATCTTTACGTAAGTAATCCCGTCTTCTTTAAGTAGCTGGTTGGCGTACAACTCCATTTTCTCGGAGAGGTACTTATAAAAGATGAATCCTAGAATGTAATCCCGAAAATCGTCGGCATCCATCTTGCCCCGTAAGGTATTGGCAATGCTCCAGAGTTGTTGTTCTAGCTGTCGTTTCTGTTCGGCTGACATTGGGTACTCTCGTGAAATGGTCTATTAATGAACCGGCAATAGTGCTGATTGAAGCGCAATATAGCGGCTTATCTGAAAGCTGCTGATATAGAAAAAGGGGTTACTTGCCCCTTTTCTAATGTTGCTCGTTAGGTATGCTTAGGGCCTGTTTGTAGGGCTTAGGGGTAATGGTCTGATAGCAACAGCCTTACTGATGCACTTTGCTCATAAACGCTCTATCTGGTCCTCGTAGGGCCTTAGAATGGAACCGGGATTAGCTGCCCACTCTGCCAGTGTACGAACAATGAGCGGTGTGGGCTTTACCGCCGGGGGCTGATCGGTACGTTGGTAGCCCTCATCAGCATAGAGTGGCATTGTCTGACCGTGTATTATACCGTCTTTAATTGCCCGCTGATTTTGGCTGAGGTCTCGCCATTCGCTTGCTACGGTCTCTAAGGCAAGAACAGCCGTTTGCTCATCTAAGCGGCCTGCTGCAATATAACCGCCTGCCAGTGTTGCCGCTTTTAAAAGTGCCTGATGGTGGGTTCCGGGGCCTGAGTTTTCGGCACATCGAACAATTTTGGTTAGTAGTTGCCCCTTGCTCTGATCGCTGAACCGGCTATAACTGACCGTGCGGGGCGTTGGTGGCTGTGGGGTATAGGCTCCATTCATTACCGTTGCGGCCTCATTTACAAAGGGGGCGGCATCATGGGAGACAAACCGCAAATCAGTAGGGTTTCCGCCTTTACTGGTGTCTAGCGCAATACCGAACCGCTCATTGAATAACCGCTTCAGATACCGAAAATGAGCCGCCAACGTTTCCGGCGTCTGATGATCGGGTAAGCGAACCACAAACCAAAGCCCTCCCCTTACAGAGTAAGCACAAAGCACCACATAAGGCAAGCGGGCAAGGTGCGTTTTGAGTTCGGCCATATTAATGCCTGGGTTGTCCTTCTGGTCAATGTCTCCCGTTAGTAGCGGCCACTGCTGTTTGATCTTTTCGCTGAACGTTGTTTTTGCACGTCGGTGGTAAAGCAACGATACGGGCGTAATGGCTGGCAATTGCTTTTTTAACTCTCCCTGTTTGTTCGGGTCAGCTTCAGCGCGTATCTGTTCGATTAACGGCCTGTAATACCCCGTACTATTCATACGCCGTAACGTTGTCTGTTGGCTAGGTACGTTGGCGAAACTGTTACGTTGGTTGTCGTACTCGAAAAAGCTAACTGGTACGTCTAACAGTGTCGGTCTGAACTGTTGATTGTCCATACTGTTTTGCTGTAAAAGCATAGTGAGAATACCTGACAAAACCGACAGAAGTACTTTAGTCAGTTTTGTCGGTAGATTACTTTACGCGTTTGGCTAAATTTTGGGGTTAATCAGGTAGTGGGGGGCGGGGGGACGTCCGTTTGTGAACTCTGGCTGTTGCTCCTCTGCTAGGTAGTACCGGTCTACCAGTTGCTCTATTGCTGCTTCAGCCTGTTCAACCGTTTTTAGATGTGTCCAACCCTTCCGGTAAACGTCTCGTGCGTTAAAGCCGTCTTTAAGATCGCCACGCTTTAAGTGTCGCAATAGCTCTTTTGCCGCTTCTATACTGGCTGTGTCGAGAAGTCCATAAATACGGCGGGCGTGGCTCATTAAGTAATTGCACCACTCTACGGCCATTTGTGCGGCCTCAACCGTTACAAATTGCTTATCTCTGCCAGTATTGCTTGCTACGGGATTTTCAACGCAATTGACCACGTGGAAGACAAGCGCCAGCGAAGGCATCAGAGAACGGTATTTTGTAAAATGCTCTTCAAGTAATCCGCTTTCAACTGGTAATACGTTTGTTTCCCAATTGGTAAGCCACTGCTTAAATAGTTCCTGTGCAGCGTTATCAAAGTGCGTGTAAGGGAATTTATCAAACTCATTGGCGTCGTATGCGATAGATTTAAAATCGGCATTGGCAATCTGCTGGATAACGGCAATCGCTCTGTCACGTGCTTGCTTATCGGGGTATTCATCTGCATATTCCCAATGTGCCGGATCAGGAAAAACGGCGACCTGTAAACGTTGTACGAATCCATCGTTTTCGTAGCCCGTAGCGGCTTGCAGGTAAGGTAAAAGCTTGGCTGGTTGAATACCGCCAAAAAGTGATTCACAAATCACATTTACGTGCATTGTACCACGTCCTATCCTATCGATAGTTATCGACCCGCTACCATTCCATGCTTCTAGGTGAAAGGCTCTATCCTGTTCATGGCCGGAACGGTCCCAACTGGCTAACAGGCCGGTTAATTCATCCCTCATTTGTAAAAGCCCAGCCGGGTTTTCGTTTAACAGTTCGGCCAGTTTTTCAACCGTCGTATCGTTGACCATATACCGGCGCTCTTTGGGTTTCTTTGGGGCTTCAGGATAGGGCGTCGGGTTATCTATTTTTTTGCCCTTGTGCATATCCTGTTTTTGTGCAGCATACGCTTTCTTCTGTGCCTCGTAGTCCACTAGCGCCCGTTCGTAGTGTGCTATTTCCTCTTCAAATTCCGCACGAGCGAAAGCGATCAACCGATTAAGCGGTTTAAGTACTTCGCTCACCGAAGGCGTTTTCATGGCAGATGGGCCACCGATAACAGCCCCCCAAAGATTAGGAACTACGGTCCAATTGTCCTTTGATTTTGATTTGATTGTTAGCCTTGTGCCGATCAGAGAGGATAACATAACCACTGCTGAAGCTCCTACAAAGTCTAACGGGCATTTCATGCGGTGGGCAATATCACATAGCCAGGGGCGTAACGGTTCGGGTATCATTTCCGGTTTCAGTGGTAACACCGGCATCAAATGGTTTTCGATAGGCTGAGGTTTAAACCACTTTATATTGTCTGGGTTTGATTCATTAGGCTCAAATAAATAGTCAGCAGTTCCGGTTAATTCCTCTTCTGTCATGTCAAAAAGGGGCGGGCGGTAAGCTTGATTTTTATCCTGTTCGGGTGTATATTGATGGTGGTTAGTCTCCATGTTAGGAATAATTTTTACGGGTCGGTGCTGTGCGGCATCGGCCCGTTTTCGTTGAGGTGGTGGGATTAATCTTGATCGTGAATAGCAGGGCCAAACGGCAAAGCATCGGCCTCCTCATCGGGCGTCATGTTTGCCGATGGTGGTTCATTCCTTATAATAACGAGCCTAGGGATTAGCAGAACTGCAACACCCAAATAGTAGGCTAAGAAGGGCAAGAGCCATTCTGAATAGCTCAGCGCTTCAACAGTGTTAGATGGGTTCATAACCGGGGGCCTTCAATCGTTTTACGGTTGCCCTGATCTAACCAATCAAGTAATTCTGAACGTCGGAACGTTAGCCGGTTACCGCGTTTCTTGTGAGGTATAGCCCGTTCTGAAACGAGCGTATAGATACGGGGCTTACTAAGCCTTGTTATCTGTGTGGCTAACTCGATACCGCCTATCTCCTCTGTAGAAGTGGCGTTAGCTGATGATAGTCTAGCAAGTATTTCTTGCTGATTGGCTTCGATAGCGGTTAACCGCTTATCCCAAATTTCAAAATAGTTGGTCATGGTTTGTTGTCGTTTTGTTTTCGACTGAGGCAAACCAACACAAACAAAAAAACCGGACTATAAATCCGGTTTTCGGCACTCAACTAACTATTTATAATTTCTTGAAAGTCAGCACATTAACATGGCTATTAAAGAAAGCCGGACGAACTGGATATAAGACCGGTTTACTTTCGATACATGATTCTGGTGATTTTATCATGAGCTAGTTTTGGGTTATTGTCAGTCATGTGAAGGTAGGTAAGGAACGTTGAGGGCTTTAACGACTTCCCATTTGTCTTAACAAACCAGAAAGTTAACCACTCCCCAACTTGATCTTTAGTGTAGTCTTTCGGGTTAATATGCCCAGCCTCAAAAACCTGCCGAAAGTAATCGCCTAAAACCTTCGCGGCTGTCTTTGTGTGAATTTTTTCGGTCAAGTCTTCCAAATTAAGAAGACTTTCAAGTCGTTTTTTATTTTCATCGTCTAAATCAAAGCCAAGCTGCTGTTGTATTTGCTTGATCCTATCTTGCTTAATACGTATATATGGTTTTAAGGTATTTTCTACACTAACCTGTTCTGACTTTTGCGCTGTTTTAGCCGTAGTACTATTGACAGGTGAGGGAAAGTAGACCGCTATTTCGTCTATGGTACTTTCAACCACGTTCCACATTAATGCATATGGGTTGTATTGTTCAAATATTTGGGTTTCCTCTTTATTGACAGTATACCAAGTATCATATTGCTTGCACATCGGCAAAAAGCGGGCCTGAATAGTTCGCCCGTACATATCAGTGTTCACGCCGCTTGTTGTCAGGACTTTCCTAAGTCCAGTCTTAAAATTCTCGTAAAGTCCTCTGGCTTGAATGATGTCATCCTGAAAATAAGCGGAAAAAACAAAGTTAGGTCGTACCTCTGAAAAGACAGCGGAGATATTGTATCGAGTAGCTTTATGAATGAAATTTCGTAAATGATACTCCCATATCTCTATGTCGCGTTCTGATTGATCAAGGCTTGTGTTCACTGTCTGCGTTTTAGATGTTCTTATCCTTTCAATTTCCTGACGAACTTTTAAACAGCGTTGTGTTTGATACTCTATCCCTAACCAGTATTCAACTTCACGTCCATTTTTGTACGATTCTGGATAGGCGTAATTGGGACTACCTTCCATAAGATTAACTGCCATCTGAACATGTTGCATCCATTGCTCTTCAGCATATTCAGATACACGGTTAAGATCATATTCATCTAGCCGTTTTAAGTAAGCTACGTCTTGGTGAGCTTTATTATAATTGTCTCGAATTTCTACAGAAAAATTGTGCATGTTGGATCATAACTTACAATCTGCAAACATGGGTTAGCACGGTACTAGTACAGTTAAAGCAGCGCATCGTAAGCTGAATCTACTGTTTCACTGGCAAAACTGGTTAGATAGGTTTGCGTAACAGCTTCAGTCGTATGTCCCATTGCTTCGCTGATAATTGACGTAGCAATACCGGCTTGTTTCATTGCTGATGCAAAAGAGTGGCGCGCTACGTAAGTTGTTAGCGTAACCGTAATTCCAACAGCTTCAGCAATCGTCTTTAGGTTTGTATTTACCTCTCCTAGAACCTTATGGCATCGGTTCTTGATTTGGCTTGGCGTGGTGTGTCGGGTGTTGTTAAGAATAGGAAAGGCATAGCTTTCAGAGCCATTCTCTGTAATAGGACGGTAAGCGTCAAGAATTGCTTGCGTAGGGGCGTTCAGACGCACACTGAAACGCCCACCTGTTTTTTGTCGCACGTAATCAACCCGGTAATTGCCCGAAATGTCCTTGTTGATGTTTCGCCACTTTAGCGCGGCAAGATCAACAAAGTTGATACCACCAAGATAGAACGAAAAAAGAAAAACGTCTTTGGCAAGTTGTAAATGCTCTGATGTTTTTCGTAAACTAGCGTACAAGCCCGGTTCGATGGCAGGTACTTGGTAAGATTCAACCTTACGAACGTCGTCACGGCTAATTGCCCGCTTACTTGTCTTGGTATTGAACTTGCCTAGTTGAAACTTATGCTTTTCAGCGGCATTACGCGCAAAGGGGTAATGCTCAGGCTTAGTTACCTCTTCAGCGATTGCCTTGTTTACAATAGCACGTAAAACCCTAAACCGCTGATGAATTGTATTATCAGAGTTGCCCCGTTCGCGTAGATGCGTTTCAAGGCTATTGCAAAACTTCACGCTGACCTTATCAAATGCAATATCTGCGGTGCTGTACTCCTCCTTAAGAAAGCGGGCTACAATGGCTTTTAACTCTTTGTAAATATCTGCGTTCCCATGTTGACCGGCTCTCTTCATAGCTAAGCAAACCTCATCTATGTAAGCAAGTAAAGACACTTTACGAACCGTTGCCCTTTTCTGTGCTACCTGTTCAGCTACATCTTTTGCCGTATATCCAACCTCATCAGCGTTGACAAGCTCTGTAGCAGAGGCTTTATACTTATCCTCCCAATCGGTCAACTGCCTAATCAAATCTTCTCTATATGGCTCAGGATAGCTTTTACGAATGGCCTCTCTGAAATTCGTATGCTTATCGTTCCAATACTTTGAATTGAGAGAGATTCCCGTAGCTATGTACTTCGTTTTACGGTCTTTGATAATACGAACCCAAAAAGGGTGTGATCCGTCAGAAAGCAGTTTAACAGTGCGATAAATGACCTTTACGCTTGCTTTCCCTTCCTTATGCTCAGTTGTTCTAGCCATTATTTTACCTGTGCATTCGGGTACAACACTAGGTACAACAAATGTAATAATTTATGGCATAACGACGATAATTAACAACAAATCATTTTCTATATCTTACTGAAAATCAAATTAATAATAGATTACAGCAACACGTAGTTTAGTTATACCCTATTCCTTCTAAGAAGGCGGTCCTTGGTTCGAATCCAAGCGGGGTCACAAAAAGAAACGCATCAAGAGCGAGGCAACAGCTGCTCTTGATGCGTTTCTTTTTGTGACCCCGCTTGGATTCGAACCAAGGGCCACCTCATCACTGGGCCGACAATCGGTATTCCACTGGGGTCATACCGGCTTTCTGTTTAAACAACCGGCTGAAATAGTGTGGGTATTCAAAGCCCAGCTGAAAGGCTACCTCGTTGATCGTCAGGGACGTACCCAGGATCAGTTGTTTGGCTTTATCCATCAGCGCCTGATGGATGTGCTGCTGCGTGTTCTGCCCCGTCTGCGACCGGAGCATGTCGCTCAGGTAGGCCGGCGATACGTTCAACTGGTCGGCGAAATACTGCACCGTCGGCAGCGGGTGGTCGCCATCCAACGCAAAATAGCTAGTCAGCAGGGTTTCGAAGCGAGTGATCAGATCATGCTCGGCGACGCGGCGGGTCAGGAATTGCCGGTGGTAAAAGCGGTTGGCGTAGGTCAGCAGCACGTCGAGCTGCGACACCAGCATATCCTGGCTGAAGGCATCGATGGGCTGGCTGTATTCGGCCCGGATGCCCGCCAACAGGTTGTTGAGCAGCAATTCTTCCTGCGTCGATAAGTGCAACGCCTCGTTGACCTGGTACGAGAAAAAGCCGTAGCTGGCTATTTTTTTGGCTAACGGGTATTTACGAATCAGGTCGGGGTGAAAAATCAGCATCCAGCCGCTGACCTCCGACAGATCGAGCGTGCTGGCAGCCCAGCAACCCTGACCAGGTGCCAGAAACGACATAACGCCCTCGTTGAAATCGTAGGAGCGATGGCCATATTGCAGCGACCCGCCCTTGAGGTTCCGCTTCAACGACACCGTGTAGATCTGTTGCACCACCGGCGTGGGCGGGCAGGGTTTGTTGCGCACTACGTCCATGTCAATCAGCGCCAACAGCGGGTGCGCGGGCGCGGGCAGGTCGTAGAAGCGAGTGTATTCCGTAACCGTGTTCAGGAGTTGGAATTCGTTGGCGGTGCGTTTCATCTCGTTGTTGTTAACTGTTCCCGCACCGGGCTCATTCGTCAATGAGCCCGGTGCGGGCTGTCTATTGTTAAAAGAGCACCGGATACGCTGCCCCAACGGCGCTGCCAACGGGCATACTGGCGTCCAGTTGGGCCAGTTCGTCGGGACTCAGCACCAGGCTGGCGGCGGCGACATTGGCTTCCAGGTACGTTCGGCGTTTAGTGCCGGGAATGGCGACCACGCCCTGCGCCAGCACCCAGGCCAGCGCCAGTTGCGCCGCCGTTACGCCTTTGGCGATGGCCAGTTCGTTGAGCGTATCCACCAGCGCCAGGTTCTTGTAGAAATTTTCCCCCTGATACCGCGGAAAGAACCGGCGTGAATCATTCGGCTCGAAATCATCGGGCGTTTTGATCTCGCCCGACAAAAAGCCGCGTCCCAACGGAGAATAACCCACGAAGCCGATGCCCAGTTCACGCGTAGCGGCCAGTACGCCATCCTCCTCAACGCCCCGGTCGAACAGCGAGTATTCGGTTTGCAGGGCCGTAATGGGGTGGACGGCATGCCCCCGGCGCAGGATCTCGGGCGATACTTCCGACAGGCCCAAAAACCGTACTTTCCCTTCCTCGACCAACCGGCTCATGGCCCCCACGCTGTCTTCGATGGGTACGTTCGGGTCGAGCCGGTGCAGGTAATACAGGTCGACGTAGTCGGTGTTGAGGTTCGTCAGCGACCGCTCGATCGACTTGCGGATGTAGTCCGGGTGGCCGTTCAGCCGGCCGGTGTAGGTTTCGTTGTCATCGACCTCGAAGCCGAATTTGGTGGCCAGAATGACACCGTCGCGTTTGCCGGCGATGGCCTTCCCGACCAAGCGTTCATTGATCATCGGGCCATACAGGTCGGCCGTGTCCAGCAGGTTGATGCCCAGTTCCAGCGCCCGGTGAATCGTGGCGACGCTCTCTGTTTCGTCGGCAGTACCATATACCGACATGCCGTTGATCCCGGCAGTCATGCCCATGCAGCCCAGTCCTTCGATGGGTACGGTCAGTCCCTGGCTTCCCAGGGCTACTCGATTGATTGTGTTCATCTGTGTTGCTTCAACCGATTGGTTGTTTGTCGCAACAAAGGTCTGCCCGCACGGGGCCCGGCGGATTATACAAACCGGAGGTTCTCCAACACAAAACGAGGCAGCCTAGGGTAGACCGCCTCGTTCTGCTATATGATGGGTTGGGCAACCGGGCGGGTAACCAACCCCCGTTTAAACGCCCATCGTGGCGCCCGGGCTTACCACGACGCCCACTGCGTGTAGTAGCCGTTGCGGGCTGCCGAATCGGACATGGCGACGCCGGTACGTACCTGATCGATGGTACCGCTAAACCGGGCAAGCCCGTTCAGGGGCAGATCATTCGGTACGTTGCCTTTTTGGCGTGGATACTGGGCAATTGAGTCAAACAGATCCTGAAGGTATGCTTCGTCGTCAATGCCATCTAAGTGGAGGAGTTCGTCGTTCATCGAAGCCATAATCGAGCCTATTTAGTGGTTGAGAGTACGCTGCTAGGCTAATAAGCATCAACTTCACAAAGCTTACTGCCTTCTTATCGAATTGGATTATTTCCACCAAATTTTGTACCAAAGAAATCGCCTTTATTCCAGACGGGCCGCTCATTGGCCTGAGCCGTCAGGTAGCCAATCAGGAACTGAAGCTGCACATGCCGGGCGGCGGCGCTCCAGTCAAACGGCTGATTCATGTCGTCCTGGGGCGTGTGGTAGGTGCTCGCCCGCCAGTCGAGGTTCAGTTTGGTCCCGTCGCGCGAGTCGCCGGTGGTAGAGCCGCTCTTGACATAAATGGCCGGAATGCCCTGCCGCACGAAGCTGAAATGATCGGACCGCATGAACACCGATTGCTCGGGAATGGGGTCTTTGGCGATCTGCACGCCCACAAAGCTGGCAGCGGCTTCTACGGCTCCTTTCATACTCGAGTGCTCAGAGCCGTAGGGTACGATGTCGAGCAACGGGTGGAAGAAGAACGGCATGTCGAGGCAAAGGTTTGCCACGATCTGCTGTTTCGGCACGGTGGGGTTGCTGGCGAAGTAATCGGAGCCCAGCAGGCCCATTTCTTCGCCCGTCAGCGCCACAAACAGGATCGATCGGCGGGGTTTCTGGGGCAGCGTTGAGAAGAGGCGGGCGGCTTCGAGGTTGATAGCCACGCCCGACGCGTTGTCATGCGCGCCGTTGTTGATCGAATCTCCCTTGATAGGACGGGTAATGCCGAGGTGGTCGAGGTGCGACACGTAGACGACGTATTCGTCTTTCAGCTTGGGGTCGGTGCCGGGCAGCAGCCCCACGATGTTTTCGCCCACCAGCCCATCGGCCAGGTCGGTCTGGGTACGTGCCTGCACGGATACGTTGAGCGGAAAGGCCTGCGGCTTGCTTTGGTTGGCAGCGACGCGGGCGTCGGCAAACGAGCGGGGCGCGTTGGCAAACAGCGCCCGGCAGGTAGAGTCGCCGAGCGAGGCCACCACCCGAAGCTGCGGGTAAGTACGTTGCGCGCGGCCCTGCGCGTCGGTCCAGCGGTAGGTGGCCTGCCGGTTGCGGGGCGCATTCGACTCGATCCGGGCGCGCATGTCGGTGGGCAGGCTGAAGGTGATGATGCCCACGGCCCCGCGCGCGGCGGCGACTTCCTGCTTGGCCGACCCGGAATAGGCCCGCTGGTTGGACGGGAACGAAGCCGGCGCGCCGTTGAAACAGGCTACGATCTTCCCTTTCACGTCGATGTTGGCGTAATCATCGTAGCCCAGTTCGGGCGCCGACACGCCAAAACCGACAAACACGACCTCGGCAGACACCTCGCTGGTGGCCTCGCCGAAGTTAGGGCTTAGCACGAAGTTGCGGCCGTAGGTCAGTGGGTACGTCAGGCCGTTCTGAGTCAGCACCATCGAGCTTCCCTCCTCCCGCACCTGCGCTTTCCGCAAGGGCACCGCCTGCCGGTACGTACCGCGCTGCCCGGCCGGCTTGAATCCCAGCGTTTGGAACTGCTTTTCAACGTATTGCGCCGCCAGTTCAAAGCCGGGCGTACCGGGTTTGCGGCCTGCCAGTTTGTCGTCGGCCAGGTAGCGCATGTGGGCTTCAACGGCTTCAGGCCGGACTCCTTTGGCTGCCTGTTGGGCTTCGGCGGGAATGGCGATGGGGGTAACCTGAGCGGAAACGGACCGGATCAGTCCGGCGCAGAGCACGAGAAAAAGACGCGATTTCGGTGTCATTCGGGGCGTATTACTTGACGGGATGTGCCGAGTCCAGGGATCGGCTTAGCTATCGACAAGATACGGCATCTGACCGAGGAAAACGCCCCTGCCGCGTCAGTTGTCGGGCGCTGGCGGCCCCGTTGGCTCAGGCTCAGGCCCATAGGCGGCTAATCCGGCTTGCAGCCGTTTCTGAATGCTATGGCGCAGCCGGGCGGGTTCCAGCACTTGCATGCCGTCGCCGAAGCCCAGAATTTCTTTTTCCAACTCGAAATTGTGCTGTACCAGCAGTTCGATCACCATACCGGCCTCGGTTCGCGCCAGCACGCGTTGCGAGTGGTGCAGGGGTTTGGTCTCGACGTAGGGCGCGTGGCGGGCGGTCACGAAGAGCTTCACGCGAACGGGCCGCAGGTTTTCGCTCACCGTGACGCCAATGACGTGCCGGTAATAGTGGTCGGGGTCGATGTGCTCGTTGGGTACGTAGTCGGCGGAGGTATCTACGCTGAGGGACAGCATCCGGTCGAGGGCCAGGTTGATGAGCAGCCCCTTTCCGTTGCGCAGGCCCACGGCAAACCAGCGGTTTTTAAACTCCTTGAGCCACCAGACGTGAAAGGTGAACGTTTGCGGAGCGCGGGCCGAAAACGACTGGTATTCGATTCGGAGCGCCCGTTGCTGCACCACTGCCTGATAGAGTTCGTCGAGCAGGTGGAGGCCCCGCAGGTTGTCGTTCTTCTCGAAATCGATTACCCGCGCCGACTTCCGGGCGGTGGCGTAGACGTGGTCTTCCAGTTTCTGCACCACATCGTTGAGCGCCGAGAAATGCGAGAAGCCCCGAAACTGCTTCAGCACTTCCACGGCCTCGTTCATCCGCGACAGGTCGCCGTCTGACAGGGGGATGTTGGTGATGCTGTAGGTGGGATCGTCGTAGGTGTAATACTTTTTGTCGACCACCACGATGGGGGCAAAATAACCCAGTTTGTCACTGCGCATCAGTTGCAGATCGGCCTGCACGGTGCGGCGGCTGATGCCCTTGTCGATGCCTTCATACTCGTATAGCGCTTCCGAGACGCGCTCAATCAGGTCGTCAAGTGTCCAGGTACGTTGCCGGTTGCGCAGGCAGGCGTCGAGCGTTTTGTAGCGAATGAGGGCGTTTCGGTTAGCAGGCATAATGGCACGCGGAAGACACGGATTTTTAGGATGATCGCGGATTTTATAGTCATACGGATTCATGCTTCTTACTCGGCCTCACGCTTTCAAATCCGCGATCATCCTAAAAATCCGCGATCATCCATTTGATCCCCGTCATCCGCGTTCTGTCGTTCAAGTTTCATAAAAATTTTTTACTGCGCAAAAAGACTGCGCAGGTGACCTAAACCTTTGTCGCAGTGAAAGCGCCGATGGCCAACCCGGACGAGGGTTTCTGCAGGGCCCCGTAGTATCGCAGCCGCTGGCTGATCCCGATATGCTGTTGGTCGTAGGTGGCTGCACTATAGGGATCTGTGGGTTGGGGGTTCAAGTCCTCCCTCTGTTTCGGCAGGGTAGCTCAATGGTAGAGCAACAGGGAAAATGCAGGTTCGAATCCTGCTACCAACGCTAACCCCGTTGGTCCATTGGTTGGGAAGTCGACCGCTTCTAAAAATGGTCACTCGCTAGTTGGATCGATCAGCCGCGATCCGGTGGCGGTTGGGTTCGCCCGACCACCACAGCTTAGTCAGCGCCTGCAGGCCGGTAACGCGGCTGTGGCGGGTCGGGTAGCGGTAAATGGGCTGTTGTTGGCCGGTACGTTGGTTCATCAGATAGCGTTGCGTCTGACGGGATTGACAGCCTCGCCAGCACCGGTTACCAACGCCCGGCACCAAAGCAGTCGCCGCACCGGCTTCCGCGTGGGCCAGGCGGGTCGCGGGCTGATCGGTTTTTTATTGAAGTACTTAAAACACCATTTGCAATGAAAACAGTACGTATCCTGGCCCATCAGATTGGGCTGGTCTTCAAACATGGCGGCTACAAAAAAAGGCTGTCGGCGGGCAACCACTGGGTTTGGTCCAACGAAACCGTCTATGTCTACAACCAGGGTGAGCCATTCCTGAACCCGCCCTGCGACCTGTCTCTGTTGCTGGCGCAGCCGGAGGTAGCCGCAGCCCTCGACGTCGTGGAGGTCAGCGACAACGAAATTGCGCTGCAATACGAGCGGATCGCCGGGTCGTCGACGGGTCTGTTTCAGACCATCCTGCGCAAAGGCCGCTGGGCATTCTGGAAAGCAGATCAGTTGGCCGGGGGCAAACAGTACACCTACATCCGGGCCGATCTGAGCCAACTGACCATCCCGGCCGAGATCGATCTAGTGTCGCTGCTGCCGCAGCCCCTGTCACCCTACGTGCGTACCTACACCGTGGAAGCCCACGAGCAGGGCGTGCTGTTTGTCGACTGGCAGTTTGAGCGGCTGTTGACGCCGGGTACGTATCATTGGTGGAAAAACAACACCCCCGTCCACGTGCTGAAAGTCGACATGCGGCAGCAGCAGTTGGAAGTGTCGGGTCAGGAAATGCTGACCAAAGACAAAGCCTCGCTGCGATTGAGCTTCTTCGTACCGTATCAGGTACGTGACGTGCTGAAGGCATTGGTCGACAACAAAGACTACGACAAGCAGTTATATGTTGCCGTACAGTTGGCCCTGCGCGAGTACATCGGCGGCCTGACGCTCGACGAGTTGCTGGACCGTAAGAACGACCTGGCCCCGTTTGTGATAACGGCGACCGCCGCCAAAGCCGCCGCGTTGGGGATCGAGTTGCGGGGTGGTGGCGTTCGCGACATCATTTTGCCGGGCGACATGCGCGACATCATGAATCAGGTGCTTATGGCCGAGAAAAAAGCGCAGGCCAACAGCATCATGCGCCGCGAAGAAACCGCCTCGACCCGTAGCTTGCTGAACACGGCCAAGCTGATGGAAGACAACGAGATGCTGTGGAAGTTGAAAGAGATGGAGTATGTCGAGAAAATCGCCGACAAAATCAATTCGATTTCCGTTTCCAACGGCGGCCCGATCGTCGATCAGTTAAAGCAATTGTTTGTGAAGTAAGGGTCTTTGGGCTGCGCTGTCATTGGTAGTCATTGATGGTCATTCGTTGCGAAAAACAATGCATGACTATCAATGACAACCAATGACCACTAATGACACCGAAGGCAAATGACGGCGCAGCCCAATGACCACAAATGACTACCAACACCCATGAACACCTCCTTTTCACTTGACGAATTACTGGCGCTGGGACCTATTCCCGAGTCGCTACAACCGGTGTTTCTGCGCGTGGCCAATGGGCTGACGCAGCGGGCCGACTACCCCAAAGCGTATGTACTGGGCTTACTGGCGCAGATGCTGCAAAGCCCGAAGAAGTTCGCCTATTCGAAAAACAAGGTCACCAACCTGGCGCGGTCGGTGTATGAGCTGAGCCAGCAGGGCGTCGCTATTCCGCTGAGTGAAACGGGGGCAACGTACCTGCCCGCCGAGCCAGCGCCCTACGTGCTGAACACCGATCAGAAGCAGACCGAAACCGCCTTCGGCCTGCGCGAGGGACCACTGCCCTACGCGGTCTTCGGGCGTGATTTTATCGAAGAGGGGGCGCTTAAACAGATGCATACCGCCGCCAGTCTGCCGGTGTCGGTGGCCGGCGCGCTCATGCCCGACGCCCATCAGGGGTACGGACTGCCCATTGGTGGCGTGCTGGCCACGGAGGCCAATACCGTGATTCCGTTTGCGGTGGGCGTCGACATCGCCTGCCGGATGTGCCTGTCGATCTTCGATTTATCGCCCGATTTTCTAAAGCGCGAACCGCATTTGCTGAAGAAGTCGCTGGTGGAACAAACCAAGTTTGGCATCGGTGGCGAAACCCGCGAGAAGCTCGACGAAAGCGTGATGGACCTGCCCGAATGGCGCGCCACGAAGGTGATCCGCGACCTGAAAGACAAGGCGTACCGACAGTTGGGCAGCTCGGGAACGGGCAATCACTTTGTTGAGTGGGGCATCGTGGACGTGTATGCCGACGAAACCGGAGCAGCGGCGGGCCTGAACCTGCCACCGGGCAGTTACCTGGCCCTGCTCTCGCACTCGGGCTCGCGGGGGTTTGGCGGCAACGTGGCCAATTACTACTCGAAACTGGCCATGCAGAAGACGAAGCTGCCCAAAGAAGCGGCGCACCTGGCCTGGCTCGACCTGAACACCGAAGAAGGGCAGGAATACTGGATTGCGATGAACCTGGCGGGTGAATACGCCTCGGCCAATCACCACGAAATCCACCGGAAGCTGGCCAAAGCACTGCGCCAAAAACCGCTGGTGATGGTGGAGAACCACCACAATTTTGCCTGGAAAGAACAACTGGCCGACGGCCGTGAGGTGATCGTGCACCGCAAGGGCGCGACCCCCGCCGGTCCCGACGTGCTGGGCATCATTCCCGGCTCGATGACGCAGCCCGGCTACGTGGTGCGCGGGTTGGGCAACGACGCATCGATCAACTCGGCGTCGCACGGAGCCGGGCGGCTGATGTCACGTACCCAGGCGTTCAACACCATCACGCGGTCGCAGTGGACCAAAGCCCTCACCGACGCCGACGTGCAGCTGGTGGGCGGGGATCTCGACGAAGCACCGATGGTGTACAAAGACATCGACACCGTCATCGACGCCCAGCGCGAGCTGGTATCGGTGTTGGCGAAGTTTACGCCCAAAATTGTGCGCATGGCCGACGCCAACCGCAAGGAAGGCCGGGAAGACTGAGTTGGCGGGCTAACGGGTCGTGCATGGAGTAACTCCTTGTGAACGACCCGTTAGCCTTAGAACGCCAGTCCGAATTGAAAACCGATCGTAACGCTCGTGGGGCGGTCGTTGCCGAAGCGGACGGGTAGCGGTATAGCCAGGAAGTAGCTTACCGGACCGGGGCGGCGGAAGGTTTTGTTCAACACCGGCGTAACCCCATAGCGTCCGCCCGTTTCAAACGCCAGCCGATTGGCGAGCGTGAATCCCTTGCCCAGTCCCACCAGCACACCCGGATGAAACAGCACATTGTTGACCCGGCTGACGCCTGCCTCGGACCGGATAAACGGCACGATTTCCAGCGAATAGCCAATTTTGGCCGTCTTCCAGATGTTGACCCCAACGGGAAAACCGACCTGGTAAAAATTCTTAAAATTAACCACCGGCGCATCCTGACTGAACGTCACGATCGGGTGAAGAATCCCCTGATATAGCACCGTGCGGGGGTAATCATGAGCCGGAGGTGCCTGCTGGGCGTGTGTCGCCAACGGGGTCAGGGTTAACAACAGGCTGACGGTTAGCAGCCCGATGGGCCGGAAAAACAGCGTTTGACAAAAGGTTGAGTAGCCGTAAAGCATGCGCGTAAACATAGCGTTGACCGGGCTCGGCATACCAGAACCAAACCCGGTTACAAGGCTATGAACGCTTCGTTGGCTGGCATAGCACAAAATTTCCTTTTGGCCTATTCTTTACCTTTTTGGGCCTGTTTTCGGTAGGCCGACGGGCTGGTGCCGACGACTTTCTTGAACACCCGGGTGAAGTGGCTCTGGTCGGAGAAACCCGTCAGGTAGGCAATGTCGAGCAGCGAATACGCGGGCTGATCGAGGAGTTGGATGGCTTTGTCGATGCGCAGTTTGCGGATGTATTCGCCAAAGGTGAGGTTGTCGAAGTGGGTGGCAAACTCCCGCGACAGGTACGTTGGATTTAGCTGCACCGCTTCGGAAACGGCTTTAAGGCTGATGCCCGCCGGACCGCCGATCCGGTTAGTATCGACGTGTTCCTGAATCAGGGTTTCCAGTTCGCGAATCCAGCCGGGGGTACGTTTTCGGGCTTTCTTCTGCAACGCCAGGTACGTTGCCATTACCTGCGCAAGCCGGTTTTCGGTGGGGCTTTGTGTGTGTTTTTCGTGTTGCAGGTACGTTGCCCAGCTGTACAGCGCGTCGTAAATGACCATGCCCTGCGCCAGTAGTGCCTCGTCGTCCCGTAGGTTATGGGCCAGCCCGGCCGAGATCGCCCACAACCCGGCGGCCTGTTCGGCCAGCGCATGGTTGTCGGTGTCGGCCCCGCGCACGATGGGCGCCATCGTGTGCAGGGCCGGGTCGCGGAGGTCGTATTTTTTCAGGAAGTAGTCGAAGGTGCAGTCGGTGCCGTAGTGCGAAAACTCAACGCCGGGTACGTCGAAGGGCGTAGCGCCCAGGGCGGCGGCCTGCGCCAATACCTCGTCGGCAGGCACGAATACGATTTGGGCCTCGGGGTCGATAAACCGGCGAATAAGCCAGGGGCAGGCAATGCGGTCAATCTTGGGCCGCTCGCGGGTGATCCAGATCATCACGTACGGTAGAAAGATACAGTTTACTGCGTTTTTTGCCGTAGGCAAAATAGATCGCCAGGCCAATGGCCAGCCAGATCACCAGCCGCAGCCAGGTGTCGCCGGGCAGCGAGACCATCATCACGAGGCAGGTCAGAATGCCCAGTATCGGCACCACGGGCACCCAGGGCGTGCGGAACGCGCGCGGGGCATCGGGTTGTTTTTTGCGCAGGATCAGCACGCCGAGGCAGACCATCACGAAGGCCAGCAACGTGCCGATGCTCGTCATTTCGCCCACGACCCGGATGGGTACAAACCCGGCGAACAGGCCGATGAACACGCACAGCAACACGTTGGCTTTCCAGGGCGTACGGAACCGGGGATGCACTTCGGAAAACGTTTTCGGCAGCAGCCCGTCGCGGCTCATCGAGAAAAAGACGCGCGACTGCCCCAGCAGATCAACCAGAATCACGGAGGTGTAGCCGATCAGGATGGCGCCGATGATGAGTTGACCCAGCCAGCGGTAGGGCGTTTTTTCGATGGCGATAGCGACCGGAGCCGCGCTGTTTTTAAACTCGGTGTAGTTGGCCATGCCGGTCATGACGTAGCCGAAGAGCACAAACAGGATGGTGCAGACCACCAACGAGCCAATGATCCCGATGGGCATGTCGCGCTGGGGTTTCTTGGCTTCCTGCGCCATCGTCGCCACAATGTCAAAGCCGATAAAGACGAAAAAGACCACGCCCGCACCCCGCAACACGCCACTCCAGCCGTATTCGCCGAACGTCCCGGTGTTGGCCGGAATGTAGGGCTGGTAGTTGGCCGGATCGATATATTGCCAGCCCAGCGCGATGAACACGAGCACGACCAGCACTTTGAGGGTCACCACGATCGCGTTGAAAATGGCCGACCCCGACGTGCCGCGAATGATGATGCTGGTAATCAGCACCACGATCAGCACCGCCGGTACGTTCAGGATACCCGACACGGTTGACCCATCGGCGCCGGTGGCGGTTTCGAAGGGCGACAGCATGAGTTGTGGGGGCAGGTGCAGGCCGTAATTGCTCAGGAACCGATTCAGGTATTGCGACCAGCTGATGGCTACCGTAGCCGCCCCAACAGAATATTCGAGCACCAGATCCCAGCCGATAATCCAGGCGAACAACTCGCCCAGCGTGGCGTAGGCGTAGGTATAGGCACTGCCCGAAATCGGCACCATCGCGGCAAATTCGGCGTAGCACAAGGCACTGAACGCACAACCCACGGCGGCCACCACAAAGGATAACGTCACGGCCGGGCCGGCATGGTTGGCGGCGGCAATGCCCGTGAGCGAGAACAGGCCCGCACCGATGATGACACCAATACCAATGGCAACTAGATTAAAGGCCCCCAGCGAGCGCTTCAGGGTATTTTCGTTACTCTCGGCGGCTTCTTGCCGCAGTCTCTCCAGAGATTTAATTCGCATAGGTATGTTCGTTTGTTGCCATTAGGCTACGCCGTCATTGGTAGTCATTGATGGTCGTTCATAGCGAAAAACAATGAATGACCATCAATGACTACCAATGACGGCGTAGCCTAATGACCCATAGCATTCAGCGCGTCAACAGGCCCGCATCGAGCACGAATTGGGAGCCGGTGATGTAGCGCGCGCCGTCGGAGACCAGATACAGCACCATGGCCGACACGTCTTCTGGTTCAACCCAGGGCACCGGCAATAAATTTCCGGCCGACCGTTCGGCAATTTCCTGCGTGGTGGTGCCTTCCAGCGCCGCCAGCCCGTCATTCATCGGCGTGTTGACGCCTGTGGGATGAATGGAATTGACGCGTATGTTGTAGGGAGCCAGTTCGATAGCCCACGATTTGGTCAGGCCGACGAGTCCCCATTTTGAGGCGGCGTAATGGCTCAGGCGGTTCATTCCCCGCAGCCCGGCAATGCTCGAATTATTGATAATTACGCCCGATTGCTGCGCCATCATGATCGGAATCACTCGCCGCGCTACCAGCCACGCGCCCTTGAGGTTGATGTCGAGCATGGCATCCCAGGCGTCTTCGGTCAGTTCGTGGGCCAGCCCGTAGGCGCAGATACCCGCGTTGTTGAAGAGTATGTCGATGCGTCCGAACGTGGCCATTGCCTGCTCCACGGCGCGGGTTATGTCGGCATCGTCACGCACGTCGCCCGTAACGGTCAGGCAGCCAACCGATGCGTCGGGCCGTCCGAGGGCTTCAACGTCCTGTTTTAGCTGGGTCAGTTCGTCGGCCGAGCCAAAGGTATACGCTGGGTACGTCAGGTTCTTGGCGACGTCGAACGCCACGATGTGGATGCCTTCTTTGGCTAAAGCGAGCGCTACGGCCCGGCCCTGTCCGTGGGCGGCACCGGTGATAAACGCCACCTTCTGGGCGGTCTGATTCGTGGCTAGGTCAGGCATGGGTAGTGCGGTCCGGCGATCCGGTTGTTCGGTCGGCCGATTGGGTTAAAGGTAGGTACGGATACAGGTAGTCGTCGATGGTCACGTGCAGGACGTTATTGATCAGGTTCGTGGCAATCATCTGCCCGGCAAAGGCAACGAGCGTGACCACGTCCCCGGCCGAAAAGCGGTGCCCGATGGGTGCGTACACCTCGTCAGGTACGTCGCCCCGGTTTTGGGCGATGGCCGCGCCGAAATTCAGCAGGTGCTGCTCGGCATCGGTCAGGCGCAGGTCTTCGGGCCGTTCGCCATTCTGGATGATGATCTTCCGGAAAAAGGTGGTGCAGAGCGGACAGTTCGAGGCTTCCGAAATAGCATGCGCAAACAGATACGCCGACCGTTCGCCCACGATGCCGATCACGGCGTGGTAGAGCGGGTACCATTGCATGTACACGTCGAACGCCAGCGGCGAATGGCTCAGCGTGGCTTTCATATTCGTGATTCGGGAGCCGGGGTAGTCGTCGATATGTTTCGCCCAGGCAGCTTTGAGCGCGTCGGAGGCGGCGGTTTCGGGCAAGGGGTCAATGCGGGGGGGCATAACGTCTGGTCTATGAGTCATACGAAGTAAGGCAAGTTACGACCGCAACCGCTGCCTCGCTACGTACCGGCCATCACCCACTCGGCTACGAACCAAGCAGGGAGATGGGTACGTCCTTGCCAAAACTGTCACGCAGGGCGACCCGGGCCGCGTGGTACCCGCACATCCCGTGCACGCCGCCTCCCGGCGGGGTAGCCGACGAGCAGATGTACACGCCCGATTTGCCCGTCTGGTAGGGCGAGAGGCTCAGCGTAGGCCGCGTGAACAGTTGCCGCCAGTCGATGATGCCGCCGTTGATATCGCCACCCACGTAGTTGGGATTCCAGTCCTCGACCTGCGCTGTATTCATCGTATGTCGGGCCAGAATGCGGTCGCGGAAGCCGGGCGCAAACCGCTCGACCTGCCGCTCGATCGCCCCGGTCATGTCGACGATCGAGCCGTTGGGTACGTGGCAGTACGCCCAGGCGGTATGCTGGCCGGCGGGCGCCCGCGTCGGGTCGAATCGGCTCTGCTGCGCCAGCAACACGTAAGGCCGGTCGGGGTGGCCGCCGTCGTAGGTTTGCTGCTCGGCGGCTACGATGGCTTCCAGCGTGCCGCCGAGGTGGATGGTGCTCGCCCGCTCGCAGTCGGCGTTGGTAAACGGAATGGGGCCATCGAGCGCCCAGTCGATTTTGAAGATGCCGGGGCCGTAGCGGTAGTGCTCCAGTTGCTTTCGGTAAATGTACGGAAACCCATCGCCCACGATGCGCAGCAGTTGTTTGGGCGTCAGGTCGAAGAGCACCACGCGCGATTTGGGCAGGTCGGCCAACGAGCGCACCGGCCGACCGACTTCGATCTGCCCACCCAGCGATTGCAGGTAAGCCGCCAGCGCGTTGGCGATCTGCTGCGAACCACCCTTGGGCATGGGCCAGCCGGACCCGGATTCGGCCCGTTGGTGTCCCGCGGCCATCAGCACCAGCGCAATCGCCGAGGTGGTGAGGTTGGTGAGGGGCTGAATGGCGTGGGCCGCCATCCCCGCCAGCAGCCCCCGTGCCTCGGTGGTTTTGAACCGACGGGCCAGGTACGTGGCCGGCAGCAGCGCATCGAGGCCAAACGAAGCCAGATCGATCGGGTGGTTCGGAAAACGCAGTGGCCCCAGCAGGTCGGGGGCCAGCGTGGTCCAGTGCTGCACAATTGGCTCAAAGAGGCTTTGGTACGCGGCCGCATCGACGCCAAAGCGTTGAGCCGTTTCGGCCACGGAACCCGCCAGCACGGCCGCCCCGCCCCCATCAAACGGGTGCGCGGCGGCCACGGGTGGGTAAATCCAGTCCAGCCCGTACTCGGCCAGGGGTAGCTGCTGAAAGAAGGGCGAGCCCGCCGCCAGTGGATGAATCGCCGACCCCATGTCGTGCACGAAGCCGGGCAGCGTGAGTTGAGTCGATCGGGTGCCGCCCCCGATGGTGTCCTGGGCCTCGAGCACAACGACCGACAGCCCCGCTTTCGCCAGCACGATGGCCGCACTCAGGCCGTTCGGGCCAGCGCCCACAATCACCGCATCGTAGTTTGTTTCCGCCATTCGTTCGCGTGATAAACTGGTAGTCATCCCCAATACCCGCCTGCAAGGTACGCCAGGGCGAGGTATTCGACCGTTCGCCGGGGTCGATTCAGGGGCTCCGGGATCAAAACTGGCGGGCGCTATTTGGCGGGTTCGTTGGGCCGTTGCGCTGGCTGGTTGATCACGGTTCGGTTCAGGATATCAAACTGCTGGCCTTTGCCCAGGAAATAAAACGGCCCGCCCGTGCTGTTCTGCCCCGACGGGTACTTTGCCGAACTGCTGATCTGCTGGCTGTCGTAGATACCGACGAACGAGTTACCCAGCACCTCGAAGGTATTTTGCCGCACCACCACCGCCGTGCTCTCATCAATCCCGATGCCCAACAGTGCCGGCCGCGCCTTAATCACCTCGATCAGGTCGAACTGACGGTTCCGGCGCAACACGTGCTGATCGACGGTCAGGTTCTTTACAAAACCCAGCCCTTCGGTATGGTCGCCGACCAGGATGCTGTTGCCCTTGGTATCGCCCCGGACCATAAACGAGCCCAGGATGGTGGCCCCGGCCGACGTTCCGCCAATCACGCCACCCCGGCTAAGCAGGGCATTGAACTCCTTATGCGCCAACGTATTCAGGTACGAATCGGCCAGCCGCCAGTGCCTCCCCCCATCGAACCAGACGGCGGTGGCTTCGCGCAGGGGCTTTACAAACGCCTCCTGATTGGCTTGTTTGGGGTCGCGGGTGTGGAGCAGCGTGACATGGGCCACGCCCAGTTCCTGCAACCGTTTCTGGGTACGTTGCCCGGTGGCCGTCAGGGTCGAGTCGTCGCCCGCCGTGGGGATTACCACAATCCGGGCGTTGGCCGCCCCACCCGCCAGTTCGATAAAGCGGTTCCAGATGTCGGGCGGGATAGCGCCTCCTCCGACGATGACCAGTGCGCCTTTTTCGGGACCGGTCGTTTGGGCAAAGCTGAGGGTCGTCAGTGTGGTCAGCAGCAGGACCAGTACGATGTTGATGCGTTTCATACAGTTGATGGATTAGTAGCCGGGGTTTTGGGTCAGCACCTTATCGGCCAGGATTTCGCTCGTTGGGATGGGCAATATATACTTGTTGGCATCCGTGATACCCAACACCGTCGCTACCCGGCCCGTGCGGATCAGGTCGAACCAACGGTCGGTTTCGAAGGCAAATTCGAGTCGCCGCTCGGTCTCGATGGCCAGCAGCAGCGATTCCGCCGTTGGGTTCGTCGTGGCAGTCAATGCCGTCAGGTCGGCGCGGCTCCGCACAGCGTTCAGGTCGGCCAGGGCGTCGGAGAGTTTACCCAGGCGGGCACGAGCTTCGGCCCGGATCAGGTACAGCTCGGCAATGCGGATCAGGTAAGCCGGGTCGGTGCCGGTTGGCGTGCGGTAATACAGGCGGCCATACCAGAGGTTACCCGGCGGGGCCGTCTGCGCAATCACCGCCGACCGGTTGCCACCCACCTGCGGGTTGTTGAGCAGGGCCACGAGTTGAGCGTTGGGCGCCCACTCCCGCCGACCGCTCAGGGCGGGGGGCAACCACCAGTTGCTGTGGCCGTTTTTGAACGAATTGGAATACGCCAGTTCAAAAATTGACTCCGTCGTGTTCACGGCATTGTTGGCAAAAAATGCGCTGTAAGGCTTCACCAGTTTGTAATTCGTGGCGTCGTCGATGAGCTTGCTGGCGTAGCTGTCGGCCTGCTCCCACTCGCTCCGGTAGAGGTGATACCGCGCCCGCAACGCCCAGACCGTCTTGCGCGTCACGCGGTTGCGGTTGGTGGTGTTGGCCAGCAGCGGCTCGGCGGCGGTCAAGTCGGCCAGCACCTGCGCGTAGGTATCGGTCAGGCTAC
Organism: Fibrella aestuarina BUZ 2; assembly: GCF_000331105.1. Lineage (NCBI taxonomy): Bacteria > Pseudomonadati > Bacteroidota > Cytophagia > Cytophagales > Spirosomataceae > Fibrella > Fibrella aestuarina. The sequence continues at coordinate 4,204,542 of NC_020054.1, forward strand.
TCCGTACAATCCCGACGTTATCGGCGGCAGTGCGGGTGGGTTTCAGCACCAGTTGCACGCCGCCCCAGCCCCGCGCCAGATCAAAGTAAGAAAGAGCCCGAATCGCGAGGGCCTCTCCCTGCAACTGCCGCTTACGATCGGCGGTCAGCAGCGGGTCAGTCAGCGTCGGCACGGTTTCCAACAGGTAGTTGGCGGCAAGGATCGTGCGGTAAATAGCGCTCCAAGCCGAGCTAACGTACCCATTGTCGGCGGTTAGTTTGCGGGCGGTGATCTCCTGCGGGGCACCCTGCGAACCCGTCCACTGGATGTCACCCCCCGACAGGTAGGCCAGCGCCGGGAAGTTGGAGCCGTAGTAGCCATCGTTGCCCAGCCGGTTGTAGAGGCCATTCAGCGCGACCTCGGCGGTGGCAGCGTTGGTAATCGCTTTTTGTTCGTCGACCTGCAAATCAGGCTGTACGGTCAGAAAATTGCTACAGCCCGATAGCAGCAGCAGGGGCAGGAGCCATTTACGAGTATTCATGCTGGTTGAGTTTAGCCGTATGCGGTGGCGGTGCTTCGTCACGCCGTCAGCGGATGCCGTTCAGGGCCTGAAGGGTTGTTTGTTGATGAAGTAGCTGAACGACAACCCGCGACAACGCGACGAAACACCCGGTTTTATAAGGTCAGATTCAGGCCGAACTGGGCTGTGCGCGGGATGGGCGGCGTACCCAGGTCGTAGCCCTGCGTCGTTGCGTTGGCGGTTACGTTCACTTCGGGATCGGGGCCCTGATAGCGACTCAGCAGCCACAGGTTCGAGCCGTTGTAATACACCCGCGCCGACGAAATCCCCACTTTACGCAACAGAGCCTTGGGAAGCGTGTAGCCCAGCACCACGCTGCTCAGGCGCACAAACGAGCCATCTTCCACAAAGCGACTCGTGGGGCTCAGGTTGTAGTTGTTGCCCAGCGTCGTAACGCGGGGTACGTCGGTGATGTCGCCGGGTTTCTGCCAGCGGGTCAGCTGGTTTTTGTTGATAGCCCGCCGGTCGTCGCGCGTGCCACCCGATTCGTGGAAGAAGCGGTTGCTGTTGTAAACCAGTCCCCCCGAACTGAAATTGACAAACACCGACAGGTCAAATCCTTTGTAAGTCAGGGTGTTGTTCAGACCACCAACGAAGGTGGGCAGTGCCGTACCGACATACTGCCGGTCGGCGGCCGTAATGACCCCGTCTTTGTTGTAATCGTCGTAGACGGCATCGCCCGTTTCGGGGTCAACCCGGAGTTGCTTGTAAACGAAGTAGGCGTGGTACGGATAACCCTGCACCAGCCGCTCCACGTTGTAGCTGGCATCCACGGGAATCGACAGTTTTTCGATCCGGTTACGGTTGGCCGAGATATTGAAACTGGTATTCCAGGTGAGGTCTTTGCCCTGAATGTTCACCGTGTTCAGCCCCAGTTCCAACCCCCGGTTGCTGATTTCCCCGTCGTTGCGGAATATGCTCGAAAAGCCGGTGCTCTGCGCCAGTGGCACCTGAATCAGCAGGTCGTAGGTGTATTTCTCGTACGCGTTGATTTCCAGCCCGATGCGGTTGTTGAACAACCCGACGTTCAGCCCGGCGTTGATCTGCCGGGTGGTCTCCCATTTCAGGTCGGGGTTGGCCAGTTGCGTGGGGAACGTACCTGGGTTGTCCTGGTAGTTGAAGCCCCCACCCCACAGGCCGCGTGAGGCAAAATCGTTGATGCCGTTCTGGTTGCCCGTCCAGCCGATGCTGGCGCGGAGTTTCAGGTCGCTGATGGCGCGTAGGTCGCGCAAAAAGCCTTCCTGCTTGATCTGCCACGCCACCCCCGCCGACGGGAAATAGCCCCAGCGGTGATTCGCGCCGAACCGGCTCGATGCATCGCCCCGCAGGCTGGCTTCGAGGAAGTACTTGCGGGCGAAATTGTAATCGACCCGCCCGAAGAACGACACCAGCCGGTTCTGGCTCCGGGCCGACGACGAGGTGGTGACCGATGCCGACGACAGCTGCCGGAAATCGTCGGACGGGAAGTTGGTGCCCTGCGCCTGCGTCTGTTTGTTTACGTTCCCCTGAATGGTATTGCCCACCAGCACCCCAAACGCATGGCTGTCCAGCGTCCGCCGGAATTGCAGCGTCTGTTCGTTGATCCAGATCGTGTTCTGGCTTAGGCTCGACGTACCCAGCCCTTTGTTGGCGCTTCCCCGGTTGGTCAGCGTATTCCAGTATTCGTATTCGTCATAGAGGTTATAGTCGAGGCTCCAGCTGCTGCGAAATTTCAGGCTGGACGCCGAACGGCCCTGCAGGATATCCCACTCGCCGTAGAGGTTGCCGATGTAGCGCGTGCTCGTCGACTGCATGTCGGTGTTGTTGATGAGCACGTCGAGGTTATCGAAGCCCGCCCATTTGGCATACGACCCGTCGGCGTTGACCTTCGGCAGGTACGTTGGCGTGTGGAGTGCCGCCTGCAAAATACCCCCCTGCGGGCCATCGCCCACCCGGGCGTTGCTCCGCGTCGACTGGGCGAAACTATTGCTGGTTCCCACCCGAATGTGGTCGGTCAGCTCATGGTCGAGGTTGAGTTTAAAACTGGCGCGGGCGAAATCGTTGGTGCGCAGCGTGGCCTGTTGGCTGGTATAACCCCCGCCGAGGTAAAAGCGGGTTTGCTGGTTACCGCCCGACACCGACAGGTCATAGTTTTGCAGGATGCCCGCGCGGAAGATATAGCCCAGCCGGTCGTAGGTTGGCTGCTCTTCGGGCAGGCCGCGCCCACCCTCCGTGACCGGGCGGAACGGCCGGGTAGCGACCGGTTTGCCATCGTTGATCCAGGCTTCGTTGATGATGGTAGCGTGTTCGGGGCCGGTCACCAGGTCCCAGAGTTTGGGGGCCCACGCCTGCCCGGCCGACGTGTTCAGCGCCACTTTTGTTTTGGCGTTGTACGCCCCGCGCTTGGTCGTGATCACCACCACGCCGTTGGCCGCCCGTGCCCCGTAGATAGCGGTCGCCTCCGCGTCTTTCAGAATCGAAATCGACTCAATATCGGCCGGATTCAGATCAGCCAGGGGGTTGTTGGCCTGCCCCTGCGTCGTAATTTTCTGGAGGCTGTTGTTGTTGATAAACACCCCGTCGACCACGTAGAGCGGATCGTTACTGGCGTTGATGGAGGTGTTGCCCCGGATGCGAAAATAGAGCCCGTCGCCCGGCACGCCCGTGTTGGCCGATACCTGTACCCCGGCCACCCGGCCCTGCAACTGCTGCTCGAAGCTGGCAACCGGGCGGGTCTTGATTTCTTCGGCGTTGACCTGCGTCACCGAGCCAATGAGGTTCTTGCGCTCCTGCGTGCCGTAGCCCACCACCACCAGTTCATTGAGCTGGGAGGGGGCTTCGGTGAGTGTCGCGTCGAGGGTGGTTGAGCTGCCTACATTCCCTACCGTCAGTTCGGCGTTCTGATAACCGATCGCCGAGATAACCAGCACCTGCCCCGGCCCGGCGGTAATCGAATACCGGCCGTTGCCATCGGTGCTGGTGCCCTTGCCTTGCCCTTTCAGCACCACGTTGGCGCCGGGTAAGGGTTGGTTGTCATCCGTCCGGATGGTGCCGCTGATTTGAGCCGTTTGTGCCAGCAACCGGTTGGGCAACAGCAGGCCCATTAGTAGCAGACAAGCCGCTACTGATCCAATAAACGTTTGCATTATCGCCTTGGTTTCGTGAAAAATGAGCACGGTCCGACGGGTCGGTTGCCAGCACTCTGTTACAGGCCAACCGACCCGGTTGCCGCCGATTCGGTTGGCCTGATGGGACCCTAGGTGAGTTGCCGCTCCTCTATGGCCTCCTGTTGTAACCAGCCCAATCGAGTCCGTCAGGCTATTCATCAGGCCGTACGACCTGGTATTTCTTGCGTTACCTAATCCTGAATCCGCTTCGCAAACCGGTGGTAAAAGGGGGTCCGGCTGCTGGCGTCCTTGGGCTGGTAGTCGCCCGTGATGATGGGGATATACATCACCCGGCGGCGGCTGGCGGCGCCAATGTGCGGCGACTGCTCAACGCGGTGCCAGAGGTTGCCATCGTGGATGGTGAGGTCGCCCGCCTCGATGTCGAAGCCCACCTCCCGGCGATCAGGTCGATGATCGATAAACTGGCGTTTGCGGAAGAGCGTCAGCAGCGTGCTTTGCCGGTGCGTGCCGGGCAGCACCCGCAGCCCCCCGTTCGATTGCGGGCAGTCGTCGAGGTGGAGCCCCACGTTGAGCATCGGCCGGATGCGCCCGCCCAAAAACAGGTCGCGGGGGCTATCAGTATGCCAGCCCATGCGCGAGAAGCTCGACTCCGATGCCCGCACGTAATGGTTGACCACCAGCCCGTCTTTCTCTTCGGGGCTGATCCGGCCCTCGTAAGGCGTAAGAAGCTGGGTAAGGGCCTGCAGGCGTTCGTCGGCCAGGAACTCCGTCAGCAGCGGGCTGTAGTGCGACGTAAACGCGAACCGCTGCACAATCCGGCGCCCGGTTTCGTCATGGCCAAATTTGATGGGTGTCCCGTTGATCTTGTCGATGCCCTCGGCAAGCCATTCGGCTTCAACCCGGTCAATGTCAGCCAGAAACGACTGTACCGTGGAGCGGTCGACAAACTGTTTGATGTGGAGATAGCCGTTACGGCGGAAAAACTCGAGTTGCTGGGTGGACAGTAGTTCGTGAAGTTGAACCGGGGTTTCGGTGATGGTCAGCATGCGGATGAATTTAGTTAAGCGCCTTCGGAAACAGACGCACGTAAAGAGTATAAACGTAGCAACCGGCGCAGAAGCCAAGCCCTGACTCCAGCGCGGCAAACAGGGCCAGCACGGCGGTTGGAATAAGGGTGGGGCTACCCGCCAGTTGCAGGCCGGCAATCAGCAGACTGAACCCCAGCCCGATGCGGGCCGCGAAGCGCTTGGGGGCCTGGTCGGTCCCTTTATAGGAGAGATTAAGGGCGCTTACCAGCCAGTCGGCCACGTACCCGAGCGGGCTGTAGCGCGCCCATTCGGAGCCACGAAGGCCAAAATCAATCAGTAACAGCAGGGGCAGCAGCAGGCTACCGGCCCATAGGGAGGCCGTCAGGAGGTAGACGATGGCGATGGTCAGGACCAGCCCGGCCACCAGCCGGACTTTGGTTTCATTGACCTGGACGCCATCCGTTGGACAAATGAGTTGTTTGCTCATGGCAATATCGATGAATCAGTGGTTACCGTACCGTTTTTCGCCCGCCCGAACGGCCGTCGCCAGTCGGTTCTGCTGCGGGGGCAGCGGGCAGGTAGCAAAGGGCGTAAAGGCACACGGTGGGTTGATACTCTGGTTGAAGTCAAGCGTGACGTTGCCCTGCTCATCGGGCAGATCGGCGTACAGAAACCGGCCCGATCCGTAGGTGTCGTGGGTATTGGTCTGGTCGCCAAACAGGATAAACAATTTCCGGTCGCCTTCCCGAACGGCATCGAGCCGGTAGGTTTTCCCCTGATGCTCAAAAACCAACGTACCCGCCAGCGGCTGTTGCGAGGTCTGGCCCGTAACGTCCAGAATCGGGATGGTGCGGGGCGCGGTGGGGCGTTCGAGGTGGGCCGTTACGCGCCAGCTTTCGTCGGCCGGAAACCGCTCGATACCCGTAAACGCCTTCAGCAGCGGGCTGGCCAGATCGCGCAGCCGAACCGCGTACCGATCGCCGCGCTTGATCACAAACCAGCGCAACGACCCGTGGCTGAGCGTAACGGGTTTCGTCAGATCGGGCGAAAAAATGGTTTTCGTAGCCAGCACGGGCTCGCCGTCGGCCAGGACGGTGGCACCGGGGGCCGCCTCAAACTGCACCGTCCCCTTCACCAGCCGGAACGTACCCAGCTGGGCGGACGCGCGGTCGGCGGGAAACGTCAGGTCATTGCCCAGGTCGGCACCGGCTTCGTTGGCCCCTTCTTTGAGCCAGAACAGCCCCGCCAGGTTCAGCCAACCGGTTTCGCTCCGCAGCGATTCGAGCCGCTGCTGATGCCAGACGTCGAGTCGCTGCCGGTAGGTTGGCTCGTCGGACCGGAAGCCGATGAGGGCCAGACAAGCTAATCCCCAGAACCAGAAGAACGTGCGGGCGTAGGGGTTTACCGGGCCCGTTTCGATGATCATTTCGTCCATGGCTTAGTCGTTGGTTAGTTCGTTGATGCTCACCACGCCCCGGATCGCCCGCAGCTGCCGCTGCAACACGGTCCGATGGGTTTCGTCGGGTACGTCGACCGTCAGGTAGCCCGTTACCCGCACCCCCGCCTGCACGTCGAAAGTCATGCCCAGAATGCGGCAGCGGTCATCTTGCGGCACCGCCTGCGTGATGTCGTTGACGAAACTGGGGCGATCGAAACCGGTGATGTAATAACTGGTTCGTGCGCCCGCTACAGCCACTGGGGTGGAGCGTGTTGCCGGCCCGCCCGACAAAATTGCCTGTGTTGCTGGTTGTGCTGGGTTCATGGGACTCAAAAACAAGTTATAGCCTATGTAATCTATCTATTTGATAGATTTATTCCTTAAATAAATAAGCCAGCGTGGTACTGACTTAGGCCTGACGACTACAGCGATCTGTAGCGTATTCGGTGCGGGACAAAGTTGGCACGCGATTTTATACAATGCAAGTAATAGCTAAAAAAATGATTGTCAGCCTTTTACGTATTAGTCTATCTAGTTTGCGGACTAAATGCGTATTTTACTGATTGTTAGCCTTTTTCGGCCCATGCGCAGCACAAGCCTCTCCCTGCACGGCCAGTCTGTCTAGATGCAGAAATGGACTGGTTCCCGCAAGAATCCGGTGATTTAACCCTACTCGCGAATAAAATGCTGTACGTTCAGATGGCTTGGTAGCTGGCCAGAGGTGGCGAATTGGCCGTTAGTTACGGCCGCTGTTGGCGTGTTTGGGGCGCGAAAATGGCGGCTGACGCAGCAATTGGAAGGCGTTTTCATCGCCCAGCAGCACGGCCCGGCGCAGGTCGTTTTCGGCCTGGCTCAATTGCCGGAGCTCGATCCGGGCCAGGGCGCGCCAGCGGTAGGCGTCGGGGCGTTCGTCGCGGATGTGCCACACGGCCTTATCAAATTCCCGGAAGGCTTCGGTGTATTGCTCGACCCGGTAGAGCGCAATGCCCCGGTCCAGGTAGCAGTCGGCCAGGGTATTGTCGCGGTTGACGGCCTGGGTGAGGTCGTAGATAGCCGAGAAGTGGTTTTCCAGCAACAGCTGACATTTGCCCCGATAGGCATACGCCACCGCCGACTGTGGGTATTTCTGGACGGCCTCGTTGAAGTAATCGAACGCCGCCTCGATTTCCCGGTTCTTCACCAGCTGAATTCCCGCCTGAAACCGCTTGATGTCTTTTTCGGAGGCTGTTTCATGGTCGATCAGATAGTACCGGAGCACCAGGTAGACGACGAATAAAAAGCCCAGCAGTATAACCTCCATACCACGCTGTTCCTACGATTTACGGATAGCTAAATTACGCAGATCCCCACACATAATGGGTGTTAAAACTAGTTTACTGGTCAATAATTGCCGATTGGTGGCGAGGCCGCTCAACCCAGCGTTTGCCGAACGGCTTTGGGCAGCCCCGCCACGACCAGCTCATAGGAATGGTCGATCAGCTCGCGAATCAGGCTATCGCGCAGCGATCCATCCGAGGTGACGGTGTTCCAGTGCCGTTTGTTCATGTGGTAGGCCCCTTCGATGGCCGCGTGTTCCTCGCGCAGCAGTACGGCGCGCTCGGGATCGCACTTGAGACTCACCCGCATGGGGCGGCTCTCCATGTCGCTAAGGGCAAACATCTTCCCGGCCACCTTAAACACGAGCGTGGTTTCATCGAACGGAAGCGACTCGGTAGTAGCGGGCTTGCTCAGGCAGTACGCGCGCAGGTCATCAAAGCTCATCGGAAAAAGGCGCGGTAAAGCATCACCAGCAAACAGAACAGGAACATGATGATGGAGATCCGGTTGATCCCGTGCATCATGCGCAGGTTTACGCTCGTTGGCTGGTTGGGGTCGGGTTTACGAAATACCCGCAGGAAGTAATTAAACACCGGCCCAATCTTGAGATAATCAGTTAAACGGCTCACAGAAAGTGTGTTTTAGAGTTTGACTGCCGGATGAACAACCGCCCCGTTGGGCGCGGCTCCACCTACAACTATAGCGTTTTGGCTGGCAAAAAGGTTTACCATCCAGACAAAAATAGGGCTGGCAGCCGTCCACAAACTCTTACCTGCCAACCGATCGTTTTGGCTAGCCCGGTTTGCGCTGACCTAAGTGGGCCAAATAATCAATCGGCGCGGCCAAAGTGCCCGCCATCTGGTTATCTCAGAGGACAAATGAGTAACTCGTTGCCGCCGCCTCAGCCCTGTCTGGGTACGTTGTAGCGGCATCGCGTTGGCCTGAGCTCTGGCTTCGCCGCCTCGTCGGTCGACTTTGCGGCTTCGGTCAGCGAGTCATTGGCGATACCCGCCAGCGGCGAGACTTTTACGACCGGTAAACAACAACGTTATGAGCAATCACTACCTGCGGGTGGGCTTTATCCTTCTAATCCTCCCCATTTCCATTGCCCTGCGCACGGGCGATGTACTCACCGATGTTGGCGTGACGATGGCCGACGTGCGGACAGGTACGTTGCATTGCCTGCGCCACGAAGGCCTGTTGTCGTTCACGCCCAGTTCGGCGATCCGGGCCGCCGCCGCGCGGATTCCGCCCGGTTCACGCGCCGCCACCGTGCAGCTATTGGGTAAGGTGGTGCGTAGCTACGTCGAATCAGACGCATTCCGGCACGACTACCAACAGTCGTTACAGGGGCCGTCGCCCGACGGCGACAGCCGGGAGGCGCAACAGGCCGATGCCGACGAGACGCTCAACGCCGAATTGCTCGCCATTCAGCAGGCCTATACGCACCTGGACCCCGCCGTGCTTTACAGCGGCATCACCACGCAGTTGCCCCAGATGGAGGCCGAACTGGCCACACTTCAGGGCGACGACCGGCGGCTGATGCAACAGCACATCACCGAAACGAGCCGAATGTTGTCGGACTACGCGGGTAAACCCGCCGAGTTTAAAAAGCAGTATCTCGCGTATCAGCTCCAGCAACTGCGGCAAAGCGCCCGGCCATCGGCCAACGACGCCGCTACCGGGCGGGCGAAGGCAGCCTCGTCCGCTGCTCGGCGCCGCATTCCGAAAGCGCAGCCCGATGTACGGCCTGTATTGCGGAAGCAATTGACGGCCTTCGTTGCGCTCTGTAACGATGTCGATTTTAGGGCTAAACTCGTCGCAGACGGGGCGCGTCAGGAGTTTGCCAATCCAGCTTATCGGGCCAAGTCGGCTACCTGGAAGCTCCTGTTCCGGATGGGCAAAGAGCCCGTTATGGCCGCCCGTGCTTTCGCGCAGGCGTGGCTGGCCGACTTGCACTGATTAGCGGATAAAAGTCAGCAGTTACCTTCATGTAGTGACCGGTCAGACCACGCGTTACGCTACATCGATGCTATCTATCTGGTAAGTACATTTTTTGTACCTTGCCTGTAGAACCGTACCAGCTTACCCGATCAAGATCGCCCGTCAGGGCAGGCCGGTGCGGCTGGTTACTGCCTACCGTAACCATGAACGTAATGAATAACCAGGTCGCTGACCTGTTGCCCGGTGCGCTGCCCGCTCCGCAAAGCGGCGTATTGTTGTTACATCCCGTTTACCAGCCCGATGGTATGCTGACCGACTTACGGCTGGGTATGCTTAACCCGCAGGCAGAACGCGACACGGCGCAGCCGATCAGCGCGATCGAGGGGCAGTCACTGCGCCTCAGCTTTCCTCAGTTTATCAACGCGCCGTTATTGCCTCTGTATCAGGATGTACTCGACACGGGGCTATCCGCTCGGTTCGAGTGCCCGGCCGACTCGACGCAGACGACTCCCTTGCCAGGCTACGAGGTGTCGGCTACGCGGCTGGCCGATAACCTGCTGCTTACCTACGCCGACCTGTCGCAGGCCCGGCAGCACGCCCAGCTCATGGAGGTAATCCAGGGCGTCAATCCGGCGGGGGTTGTGTTGTTCGACCCGGTCTGGGACGATTCCTGCGAAGAGACCCCGCGCCGGATCGTCGACTTCATTTACACGGCCGTCAATAAGACCGAGCTGGAAATTACCCGCAAACCCGCGGATCAGTTGATAGGCCATCGGCTGAAGACCGTATGTCCCAGCGCCGAAGCGTTCGGGCTGGTGGGGGCGCTGATCGAGGCGGTGCATACCAACCAGCCCACCGAGTGGCTCATGCCTTATTTCGGGGATGGCATCAGCGGCTGGTTTCAGTCGGCAGCCGTGCGGCATGGTGAGCAAGTACTGTTCACCTTTCTGGAAGTTACCGAACTGAAGCAGCATCAGGAAGCCCTCGAAATGGCCATTCAGGAGCTACGCCGCGCCAACGATAACCTCCAGCAGTTTGCCTACGTGGCCTCGCACGATCTCCAGGAGCCCCTGCGGAAGATTCAGTCGTTTGGGAACATGCTGGCGGTTGGCCAGGCCGCTACCCTCGACGCCAGCACCCAGGATCTGATCCAGCGCATGCAGGCAGCCGCCAAACGCATGTCGGTGCTGATCAGCGACCTGCTTACCTATTCGCGCCTCACCACCCAACAGGAGCCGTTCAGGCCGGTATCGCTGACCAATCTGCTCCCAATGGTGCTGACGAACCTTACCGAGGCCATTACCGAATCGGGAGCGCAAGTAAACTGGTCCGAGCTTCCCACCATTAACGGTGACCCCGCCCAGTTAGAGCAACTGTTTGATAACCTTCTGGCTAATGCCATCAAGTTTCGGCACACCGACACGGTCCCCATCGTTACGGTTTCCGCTGACTGGCTTCTCTTCAACGACATTCCCCAGGCGGTCAGGGCGCGTCTGCCAAACCGGCTGCTCCAACAGCCCGGCCAGCAAACATCCTTCTGGGCGATCAGCATTACCGACAACGGCATTGGCTTCGACGAAAAATACCTCAACCGCATCTTCGTTGTTTTTCAACGACTACACGGCAAGAACAGGTACCCCGGCACCGGCATTGGGCTGGCCATTTGCCAAAAGATCGTCGACAACCATGGCGGGGCCATCACGGCCACCAGCGCACCCGGCCAGGGCAGTACCTTCACGGTCTACCTGCCCGCCCGGGGCCAGGAGTAGCTTCGGCGGCAGCCACTCAGTTGTTCCGGCGGGCGCGGTTGGGGTGCAGGCAGTCCTGCCAGTAGTCGATGATAACCTTCAGTTGGTGGCGAATCTGGAGAATATCGCTCTGCTTTTCAAAAAAGCCCTGAATCGTCAGCTCGTAGGCTTCATCGACCAGTTGTTCGTAGGCGGGGTGGGTGAAGAAAATAAAGGGAATGGCTTTTTTCCGAAGCTTGGGATCCTGTTCGATTTGCCGACGAAGTTCCAGCCCGGTCATGCGGGGCATGGTGATTTCCGAGATAATCAGGAACGGCTTCTGCTCGGTGGTCTGTAAGAAGTCAAAGGCGGTTTCGCCATCGTTGAACAGCAAAACGGGATGGTCGGGGGCTAACTCTTGAAGGATGGGTTTCAGCAGCTCCTGATCATCCTGATCGCTGTCGATAAAAAGAATTGGTTGGTTGGCGTTCATTAAGTAAAGCGAGATCCAGGTGTATTTTCTACAAACCCAGTTTCGCCCTAAAACGCCCAACTCAACGGCCAAGAACTGAGCCTGTGGCTAACCGCCGCCTACACCGTAGCCGGTTCAAGCCAGCGGCCATCCTCCCGGATCAGCTCGATCAGTTCGTCGACGGCCCGGGCGGCGGGCACCGATTTCTTCACCACCTGCTGACCCCGATACAGCGCAATCTTGTCGCGGCCAATACCGACGTACCCGTAGTCGGCGTCGGCCATTTCGCCGGGACCATTGACGATGCAGCCCATGATACCGATCTTGACGCCTTTCAGGTGGTCGGTTCGCTGCCGGATCATCGCCGTCGTTTCCTGCAAATCGAACAGGGTACGCCCACATGACGGGCACGAGATGTATTCGGTCTTGGTGATGCGGGTACGGGCGGCCTGCAAAATACCAAACGCCAGTCCGTTCAGCTGCTTCAGTTCGTCGGGGTCGTCGGTGCGGGTGCTGCACAGGAGCGCGCCATCCCCGAAGCCATCGATCAACAGCCCCCCCACGTCTGTGGCGGCGTAGAGCGGCAGGTGCTCAGCTGGTGCGTGGGTGTAGCCGCGCTGAATCACCACGGGGAGGGTCAGCTGGCGGTCGGCCAGGTCGATAAACAGCCGCCGCAGTTCGGGCAGGGCGTGGGTGTTATCCGTATGCACGATGCCCACCACGTTCCGGTCCTGCCGCAGCGCGGCGGCCAGTTCGTCGTTCAGGTCGAGCAGCGAAAAGCGCACGAAGTTGAGCCGGAAGTGCAGCCCCTGCGGCTGATGCCGGGCATGCAGGTACTCGGCGGCCGTCAGCATCGGTAGCGTGTTTGCCGCATCGGCATGGCCGCGCCAGACGGCGTAATCGACGATCTCCTTGAGGCCGTTGGGCAGCATAAACTGCGCCGGTTTACTACCGGTGTACAGGTAGTCGGCACCGAGGTCATTCATGGCCCACTTATCGGGCACGGGCAGGTAAAAGTGCCCTACCGCTTTCAGCACGTCGGTTTCATTCACGAGCGTGTGACTGTAGTCGGCGATGACTCTGGGTACGTTGCTGCCGCCGAAATTGGCCACCTCGCTCGTTTGCCGCCGCGCATACTGGAACGGGTCGTAGGGCAACGGGCCGGTGAGGGCGGGGATGGGGTCGGCGGTCTGGGCGCGATTGGTATAGCGGTCAATGAGCGCTTTAGCCACGGGGGCTTCAAATTCGGGTTCTTCCGTCAGCGATACGCGCACGGTGTCGCCCAGCCCATCTTCGAGCAGCGTACCGATGCCCAGCGCCGATTTGATACGGCCGTCTTCGGCTTCGCCCGCCTCGGTCACGCCCAAATGGAGCGGATAAGGTTTCAGACCCTCTTCGGCTAGCCGTTGCACCAGCAGCCGGTAGGCCTGCACCATCACCTGCGGGTTGCTCGACTTCATCGACAACACGATGTTGTAGTAGTTTTCGGCTTCGCAGATGCGCAGAAATTCGAGCGCCGACTCCACCATCCCGACGGGCGTATCGCCGTAGCGGCTCAGAATCCGGTCAGACAGGGAGCCGTGGTTAGTGCCGATGCGCATGGCGGTGCCGTACTCTTTACAGATGCGCACCAGCGGCAGGAATTTCTCCCGGATGCGCTCCAGTTCAGCCGCGTAGGCCGCGTCGGTGTAGTCGATGTGCTCGAACCGCTTCCGGTCGGCGTAGTTGCCGGGGTTGATGCGGACCTTTTCCACCAGCCGCGCGGCCAGTTCGGCTGCGTTGGGCGTAAAGTGAATGTCGGCAATGAGCGGCGTGTTGTAGCCCCGCGCCCGCAGCTCTTTGCGAATGTTATCGAGGTTCTGCGCTTCCTTCACGCTCGGCGCCGTAATGCGGATGTACTCGCAGCCCGCCTCGATCATCCGGATGCTCTGCGCCACCGACCCCATCGTGTCCATGGTGTCGATGGTGGTCATCGACTGCACCCGGATGGGGTAGTCGGAGCCCATCGGGACGTCACCAATGTTGACCGTGATGGTCTCGCGGCGGATATACTGGGTCAGAGACGGGGCGTAGAGGGCAGGTGAGGCGGGGGGTACGTCGTCGGTGAAAGCGTTAGTCAGAAAATCGAGCATAGAGGTGGCAGTTGGGGCACCACAAAGGTAACACAAACGCGGGCAAGCCTGTTCGCCCGTCGGGACCTTCCAGATGCAAGTACTGCATCAACGCAACCGATTGGCGACCGGCTCGTTGTTTCTACCTGACAAACCCTCCTCAACCTACATCATCTAGTCGTCAGCGTTGGTTTTGATGACGAAGGCCTTTAGCTCGGCCAGCTTACCATCGCGCAAACGCCACACATCGCAGTACGCATACCGGACCGGCTGCCCATCCTTGTCTTTCATGATGATGTCGCCGAGAGCCGTCAGGAAGTCCCCTTCAGCGATCAGGTTGGTGACAGTGAAGTTGGGTGGCTCGCTATTGGTCGTTTCCAGATAGCGGCGCACGGCCTCTTTGCCTGTAAGGGTTATGTCGCCGACATATGTCCACTCGGTGTCGTCGGAGCAGAACGCCAGAAACCCGTCCAGGTCGCCTTTGGCAATGGCCGCGTTCGCCTTTTCCAAGATCGCTTTATTGTTGTCTGTCATAAGATTGAGCGGATACGCCAACAATCAGTTGGGCCGTTTCGAGGTAATAGCCGATGTTTCTTCTTGTTTGCCTGACCAACCGAAGCTGAGCCGATCGAACGAATACCACACCCGAACCCACCTTTCTTTCGAGAAAATAAATACCAACGCCTTTTGGCCCCACAAATCTGATTTTACGGGCTCACAGCGTTGCCTTTTTTGTCAGTCAAAAAGTCGATGGCCAGTTGGCAAAGCCGCTCACTTTTCTGTTCCGGCATATCATGCCCCGTGTTTGGGTAAATACACAATTGGCCTTGCTTGAGCGAGCGAAAGAGCGCCAGGCTATGCTCTAACCGAATCATATCCCGATCACCCCGAACAAGCAAGACCGGCACCCTAATACTGGCCAACTGCCGGTCTGATAGTTTGATTTCTCTCGCCCACATTTTCTGGTTATCCTCCCAGAATTTGACCCACTTGTCGGGTTGTGGATTCAGCCGCTGATAGTGGTCGAGCCAGTCCTTGTCTTCCTTCACCGCATCTACGGTATAGGCGTCTAACAGATCCCGCCCCTCCTGCGTTAGCCCGCTGGCTTTCGAGTTGGACGCTCCGCTGACCACTTTTTTCACTTTGTCGGGCCGGTTGGCGGCGAGCAACAGGGCCGTGTTGCCGCCCATGCTCCACCCCATCACGTAGACACTGTCCAGCTGAAGCTTGTCAAGTAAAGCGGAGCTGTAGTCGGCCAACAGGTCGCCACTCAGACTATCGGCCTGCTCGGAGCGGCCATGTCCGGGCGCATCGGGGGCGATGACTCTGAAGTGTTTGGCCAGTTGGGGAATGAGGTCACCCACGTTTTCAATTGAGCCGAGGCCCTGGTGCAGCAGCAGTAACGGCGTTCCGCTGCCGTATTCCTCATAGTACAGCTTCGTACCGTGGATGGTCAGGTACGTTCCGTTATTGGAGCCGTATTGGATCGCTTTTGGCGCCTCGTTCGTATGCGTACACGCCGCCAACGACAGACTGAGTAACAGGCAGCCGATTCGCAGTTTCTTCCCCATTTGTTCGCCCAATGTTCATGGCTACCCCCAAACGGAGCGGCCTGTTTGGGGTAACGATTACCGCCTGCAGCGAATGGTTGCAACGATCAGCGTTTTAGTCGTTCAGCGCCAAAGGGTGTAGCTGTAGTCCGTTCAACTCACTGAAACGAACGTACTGGCCCTTCATACGCTCATCCTGTTAGGCTGTTGCTTGCCAGCGGGACGTGCGTTCGGCTACTGAGAGGCCGACTATGCGAAGCATTTTGGTTAGTCTTATGGCGTTACGCCTCAAATCACGTTTTGCCTGGAGTTGAGTTCTTTCTTCAATGTTTTTAAACTGTTCCAGTTCAGCAATAGTATGGGCATCAATGCAAAAGGAATCACACCCAGACCTATGCTGGTTGCATCAAGCCCTTTTTTGATTGCCAAAAGCACGACCATAACCAGCAACATCAAAAGCGCCCCAGCCAACATACCCGTTGCGAGTTCCGTTGTTTTTTTTTGTTTGAGCAATGCCTCATTGCTCATCTCTTCAATTTTTTGGCTTTTCATGTGATCAGGTTAGCGTTAGGAAACAGTTAGGCTATATCGCCGAGAAACCGGACCGGGGGCCTACCCTATCCCAAGCAAGGTGTTTGTGTTGTCGGGTTTTGGCCGACAACGGAGGGCTAAACGCTGCATTCCAGCCCGTGCGACCTGTGGCCGAGACAACGGCAGGCACACGCTTTACTTGTTTGGTAGGGCCCCCAAGTGTTGCTGATAGGCAAGTCACTACAGACTTAGTTGGCCGCCCGAGATTCCCTATTTAAGTGAATACCCAATGATCTTATTTATACTTGATGGCCTTTATAGTTGCTTTCGCTTCGCCATATGAAGCAAGATTTACCCCTCGCCGGTCAGAGGACATTACGATAATGGCATCGGCTCCTGCCTGACAGGCTTTTGGCTTCGCTAAATCAATGGCTGCCGAAATAGTTTTTTTG
This sequence comes from Fibrella aestuarina BUZ 2, assembly GCF_000331105.1. Taxonomy (NCBI): domain Bacteria; kingdom Pseudomonadati; phylum Bacteroidota; class Cytophagia; order Cytophagales; family Spirosomataceae; genus Fibrella; species Fibrella aestuarina. Next base: position 4,220,778 of record NC_020054.1, read on the forward strand.
TCGAACAATGTCGAACCCGTTTTACTATCGATAAGAGCAACGGTTTCATACTCGCGCTTCACATCTTTTTCGTCAGCGTACACATCAATAGCGCAATTACTGGCCTTGGCGGGTTGCTGTTTCAGCACCTGAACACCTACAGAAGCACAGGCTGCCAAGTTTAAAATCAACGCTGAGAAGACAATCTTTTTCATCGAATCAATGACGTTTTGAATAGAAAAGTTAATATAGGACAAACCTGTGCAGAGAACCACGTCAACTATTGCGAACTGACGTTTATTGTAAGCGCAGTCCAGCTATTGTTTACTGAGTCATTTGTGTGGCTACCCAACGCCACAAAGGCTGATGGTGAACGAAAGATAAGCCAAAACGAAGGTACGTGACAACCTCTACGCCCTTTTCCACGTTGAGTTCCGGTTTGGCTAGCCGGATAGTGTCCTGTCCGAGGTAAGTGGACCCCGCAGCACTAACCAACAACGCACAATTTAAAGTAAACCGCGATAGGTCGAACTATGTCCGCTGAAGCCGCCGAGCGGTATATCATAGGCATAGGTACGTTCCTCTGTCGACCATAAATTGACGAACTTAGTGTTAACCCATTCTAGGGCTAAGCAATCAAAAGAATTTTACAAAATCTTGATTGCTTTCGACAAGGTTTTGTAAAGCTGGTGCAAACTTCCGATCATAGCCTACATACAGCGAGTCACCATCATAGACTGAGATTCCAGCCCATTTCATTGAGAGGCTGATAAAATACCAATCGATATACCGATACAGACCATGATCAACATCATCAATAAATTCTCTTATTTTATTAATATCAATGTCAACTGGAATCTTGTAATAAGGTGTCATTTTAGAAGGGCAAGCATAGGTAGCTAAGAAATAATCCTCCTTATTTAATTCCATTAAATTCTGAAAAATAGCAAAACTATGTCTTTCAATAAAAAAATCATTTGCTATTTCAACAGACATCCAGTCCTTATTAACAAAATAATTGGGTTCTGATTTATAAAAAGGGTCATTGATTAAATTAAGAACCATAGCATTAGAATCTATGAATCTTTGTAAATCAATCTTTTCAAGATCTTCTCCTTGACAAAGCATTTCCTTGCAGTAAAAGTATAAATATCTAAAACGTATTCTGTAGAGACGAGCGATCTGTCAGACGAGGCCGCCCACGCCACTCACCTGAATGGGACACCCAATGTAGTCTCGGACGCAACACAACGAAGCTATTTCTTATTGATAATCAACCAATTATAGCTCTATAATCACGTTCTCTTGTGTTGATTCGGTGCAATGCGTTTCCAAATACGGAAACAGGTAACTTTTGTCCAATAGCCGTTGCGGATTTTCTTGATGATAACCCTGATCGGTGTCCCGGTCGCGCGCCGGACGTTACGGATGTAGCGTCGATCCTACCTCAGGTACGTTCAACGCCAAGGTATTCGCCATTGCGAGACATGTCCGTAAAGCGATAGTCGTTTAGTTGAACGAAGCCCGGAACGCCAGGGGGCTTTGATTGGTCTTGGCTTTGAACAGCTTATTGAATGACTGTGGGTGCTCGAAGCCTAATTCATAGGCAATTTCGCCCACCGACAACTCCGTCGTTGACAGTCGTTCTTTCGCTTTGTCGATCAGCTTCTGATGAATAAGCTGCTGCGTGGTTTGCCCCGTGAGCTGCTTCAACAAACTGCTCAGGTACTTGGTCGACACCGTCAGCGCCTCAGCAAGCTGTTGAACCGTAGGCAGGCCTTTGGTACTCAATTCATCCCCGTTGATGTACTCAGTCAGCAGGTCGTCCAGCCGTTCGAGCAACTTACTGCTGCTCACTTTCCGGGTAATGAACTGCCGTTCATAGAATCGTTGGGCATAGGTGAACAGCACCTCCAGATGGGCAATGAGGACGTCCTGACTGAACTTGTCCATATTGGCCTGATACTCGTGCCGGATGGTGTCGATGATGCCGTTGATAATCGCCTCTTCTTTGTCGGACAGAAACAGGGCTTCGTGGGTGGAATAGCCAAAATAGTCGTACTGCTTTATCTTCCTGGACAGCGACGTATTCCATAAGAAGTCGGGGTGAATGAACAGCATCCAGCCTTCGAGCTGAGGCGGCACCCCGTTCTCGTCACCCCGAAGCAGTTGTCCGGGCGCCATAAACGCCATCAACCCTTCATCGAAATCATAATGCTGCTGCCCATACAGTAGTTTATCGCATCCTCGTTTCAACGAAACCACATACAGGTCTAACAGAACGGTATTAAGAGCCGGATCTGTTGCTAGCCCTCTGAGATCTTTCAGGTTGATGATGCCGATGAGGGGATGGTGGGGACTGGGCAGTCCCATCAGCCGATGAATCTGCGTAATGGAGTCGATTCGGTATGGTTTCGGCGCGGCCATGATCCAAAAGCGGGTTTAGCATGTAAACGGATAGGTCAACCTAATCAGGATCAGCGGCATGGCCAGAAACGGAATTTCGAGTAACGCCAGGCTCACGTTGCCCGCCCGTAACGCTAAGGCCATGATCAGCACAATGGTGATCGCGTTCAGCACATTACTGATGAAGAAGGTTTGCGGGAAAAGCAGCATCAGCCCGATCACGATGGAAAATACCCCAAAATACGGCATGATGGCTTTGCTGATACCCAGATCTGCCAGCAAGCTGGTTTGTTCGGCGCTGGCAGGCTGGAAGGCGTCCCAGCCGTGTTTGAGGCTCAGGAACGCCGAAATGGCTAACAACCCTACGGAGAATAGCGTCTTGATCATGGCTTGGTGATCTGTTTGAATTTTTTAAACTCGCGGTGTCCCAGGTTCCGCTCAATGAAAGCGGGCGCAATCCGGCTGGCGAACTTAATCACGTTTACCAAGCCTGGCTTAATCTCCCACGTATCGTTGAGCAGTCCTTTAATGGCAGCGCTGACCAGTTTATCGACGTCCATCATCTGGCCAGGATCGGGCTGTACCGCCCAGGTAGTCTGAAGGTTGGTATTCACCCCCGGCGGAATCAGTTCAAAGACGTTGACGTTCGTATCCTCAAGTTGCAACCGCAACGCTTTTGTGTAGGCGTGCACCCCTGCTTTTGCCGCACTGTAAATAGGCGCAGACGAATACGCCATGAAGGCAATGGCCGATGACACATTGACGATGGCCGCGGCTTTTTGCGTTAGCAGGTGCGGCAAAAATTGATGCACCATCTGGATGGTTCCAGACAGGTTGGTGTTGATCTCCCGAATGATATCAGCCAAATCGTGGCGCGTATCCTGCAAATCGATCAGCCGCATCAGCCCGGCGTTGTTGATGATCATGTTCAGGGCGGGAAACTGTTGGGTGACCGCTTGGTAAAGCCGTTCGATGTCGTTCGGGTTGCTCACGTCGCTTTGCACGATGTGGACCTGGGGAAACCGGCTTTTTGTTGCGTGTAAGGCCTCCAGGTTACGGCCTGTGACAATAAGGGTTGCCCCCTGCTGCGTAAGCTGGCTGACCAGCTCTAACCCGATGCCGCTGGTTCCGCCTGTAATCAGAATGGTGCTGTTGGCTATGTTCATTGCTTCCGTTTTTTGTTGGGACAAAAGTCAGAAGCCGTCAGCAACCGGATGTAGCCAAAAGTCGCGGTGTTGTAGTAGAAAGGGAATAGGACGACCCAACAGCCTGAGCCAGCCGATGAAAGGGCCGCTTTTTTGCGTGTATACCTAAGCGAGCAGGCGCCTGGATACCCGGTTTCGGCCCGACCGATGGGCGTCAATCAGGTAAGGTAACCTTTTCCAGATCGGTCAGTTGTAGGGGAACGAACCCACTGTCTGTGTCCATGCGTCGTGTGTTACTGACCCTGCTGCTTCCTCTTCTTCTACCAACCTACAAAGCGACGGGGCAACCGCGGCCGACCGACTTTATCCAGGAATTATGGTATAAAAAAGGCGTCGTTTATAACCTCGATGTCAAGGTATTCCAGGATTCGGACGGTGATGGCGTGGGCGATTTCAACGGCCTGACCCGACGGCTGGATTACCTCAGCGACCTGGGCGTAACCGTTCTCTGGCTCGCGCCTTTCCAGCCCAGCCCCAACCAGGACGACGGCTATGACATCAGTGATTTCTACGGCATCGATGCCCGCCTGGGCACGCAGGCGGACCTCAGGAATTTCATTCAACAAGCCAAAAAGCGGGGCATTCGCGTCGTGATGGACCTAGTGGTCAATCACACCTCCAGCCAGCACCCCTGGTTTCAGCAGGCCCGGCGCAACAAAGAGTCGCCTTACCGTTCCTGGTATGTCTGGTCGCAACAACGGCCCCGCGACTGGAACAAGGGCATGATTTTCCCCGGCGTTCAGCACGAAACGTGGAGCTACGACTCGCTGGCGGGGGCCTACTTTTATCACCGTTTCTACCGCTTTCAGCCCGACCTCAACGCCCAGAATCCGGCCGTGCAAGCCGAGTTGCGCAACGTCGTTCGGCATTGGCTCGCGCTGGGTATCGACGGGTTCCGGCTCGATGCGGTGCCTTTTTTCATTGAAGTACCCGGCACGTCCGTCAATAACCCGGACCTTCAGTTCGATTTGCTGATGTGGCTGCGGCAGTTCATCCAGTGGCAGAAAGGCGATGCGCTGCTGCTGGGCGAGACCAATGTGGCCCCGAAGGAAAACAAGCAGTATTTCGGGCAGTACGGCGAAGGCATGCAGATGATGTTCAACTTCTACGTCAACCAGTTTCTGTTCTACGCCCTGGCAACGGGCGACGTCGGAACACTGGAAAAAGCACTGGAAGCTACCAGGGACGTACCCACGACGGCCCAATGGGCCTTCTTTCTGCGTAACCACGACGAGATCGACCTCGGCCGACTCAGCAAACGCCAACGCGAGGCGGTGTATGCCCGTATGGGGCCGGACAAAAACATGCAGCTTTATGAGCGGGGTATCCGCCGACGGCTGGCCCCGATGCTGGCCAACCCCGCTCAACTGCGGATGGCGTATAGCCTGCTGTTCGCCCTGCCGGGCACGCCGGTGTTGCGCTACGGCGAAGAAATCGGCATGGGTGATGACCTCCGGTTGAAAGAACGGCTCGCCATCCGCACGCCTATGCAGTGGCTGGCCGGACCGAACGGCGGGTTTACGACCGCCCGCCAACCGATACGTCCGCCGATTCAGCAAGGCCCCTATAGGTACGCCAATGTGAATGTAACCGCCCAGCGGCAGGATTCGGCGTCGTTACTGACGCACATCCGACGGCTGATTCGACTGCGGAAGCAGTACCCCGAAATCGGTCAGGGCGTTTGGCAGCTGCGAAAAAGCCATTCGCCACACGTGCTGATCCTGGCCAGCGAAGGTCCCAACCGGACGGTGGTGACGGTTCATAATTTCAGCCCGCATCCACAAACCATCCGGGGGCTTTTTGAAGGGGCAAGGGGAGCCCGGGGCATCGGGATAAACGGAAAAACAGGGCCATCGCCGATCGACAAAACGGGGGATATCCAGCTACCGGGCTACGGCTACGGCTGGTTTACCATCGAACCAAAAACCAACCCAGTGCCGCCAGACGGGAAGTCTACCTCGGGCAGAGCAACCCCTACCGGACGAGGACGATGAGGGCGGCGCCGATGGCCATGATCGTGGCGCCGAGTAGTTTGGGGAGCAACTGGCGCTCGCCGAAAAACTGGTAGCCAAACAGCACGCTCACCACCGCCGAGGTCTGGAAAAGAGCCAGCGCGTAGCCTACCTGCATGCCGCTGAAGACCACGGTGGTCGATAGCTGCATCAGGCCCACCAGCGCAATCAGGGCCAGGTAACTCAGGCGGTGTTTGGCTACCAGCTGCCATTGGCCCACCAGCGTCGAGCGGTGCAGGCTGCCGTACCAACCCCACGACAACACGCAGCCGAGCGCGCACCAGACCACAAACACGGTGGTGGCATCGGCCAGCAGCACGGCCCTTTTGATGTACACCGCCTCGACGGCCGAGCAGATCAGCGCCAGCACGCGCCACCGGATTTCGGGTTGCCCCATCAGCCGCCAGCCGCCACCGCCCGCCCCGCGTTTGGGTTGCAGCACAACGTAGCTCCCCGCCACGATCAGCCCAACGCCCAACAGGCCAGCTACGCTCGGCACTTCGCCCAGCAGCACGACGCCCACCACCAGGCTGACCACGGCCTTGTAGGCGTTGATCGGCCCCAGCACCGACAAATCGCCCGTCTGCAAGGCTTTGACCAGCAGGGTGTTGCCCAGCACGGCCAGCACCCCCATGAGCAGCGCGTTGGCCCAGAAGTCGAGGCGCAGGTGCCGGGCGGTCTCCCAGCGATAAACGAACAGGCAGGCGATGAACAAGCCGGTGTAGGTCACCGCCGTCACGAACAACGGGTCGGCCGACTGGTGGGTGAGTTTCTTCTGAAACACGTTAGCCAGCGGATTGGCCAGAATCCGAACCAGCAGGGCCAGCGAGGTGATCGTACCAACGAAGAGCAGCATGAGCCAGGCAGATGGGATAAGGCAAACAGCAGCGTATAAATGAGTTTGCCCCGCAAGGCGGGGGCGGTGGGCGGGTCAGTCGGTGGTCAGGGTCGTGCCTTCGGCTACGCGCACCACGTAAGCCTTCCCCCCCACCCGGTCAATGGCGTCGGCAACGGCGTCGGCCCCGGTGGGTGCGTACACGAACATGGAGCCGCCCCCACCCGAGCCGTTGATTTTACCGCCCAGCGCCCCCGCCGACAGCGCTGCCTCGAGCATCCGATCAATTTTGGGCGTCGAAATGCGCTGGGCATCGCGCAGGTTGGCCTGGTGCTCGGTCAGCAACGTACCCAGCCGCCCATCAAACGCCCGTACGTTGGCGGAAGGCGTCTGGAGCAGCGTGCGGGCCTCCCGCAGCAGATCGCGGTTGGCAAGGGTGCCTTTCAGGAGGATGTATTCGTCTTTCGAAAGCTGGTCTTTGAACTCAGGTACGTCGGTCAGCGCGGCCGTGTGCAACGAGAAGTCGGGGCGGCTCTGCCGGATGCGTTGCACCACGTCGAGCATCCCGAGTTTGACCCGCCGCAGAATGCCGATGGTGTCTTTTGGCTCCCTCGAATCGCCCAGCACGAAGGTGCCAAGTTGGGGCGTCAGGGTTTCCAGGGTGATGGCGGACGTGCCGTCGGGTCGTTGCGATTCGAGGTAGATCACGTTGCCCACGGCGGTGGCGAAGTGGTCCATCATGCCGCCCGGTTCGCCAAATTCGAGTACTTCGGCGCGGTACGCCAGTTCGGCCAGGGTCATAGGCGGCAGGTGGCGGGGTACATCGGCAAGTTGACTCAGCACATTCAGCCAGCTAACAATCAGCGCCGACGAGCTCGACGCCCCGGCGTTGATCGGGATGGTACCGCGTACGGTAGCCTCGACCCCCCGGCTGAAGGTGAAGCCCTCCTGCAACAACACGTTCACGGACGACCGCAGGTAATCCCGGTCGTGGGGATACGGCAGGCGCCCCCCATCGAAGGAAATATTGACCTGTTGATCGATATCGGGCAGGCGGATACGAAAGCGGCGATCAATGGGGTCGGGGCGGGCCGTGAGGGCAACGCGGCGATCGATGGCGGCGGCAATGACCGGCAAACCCAGGTAGTCGAGATGTTCGCCAAACAGACAGATACGGCCGGGTGTTGAGGCAGTGAGGTTAGTTGTTAACACGCAGAAACAAGCGGGAAGGGTTAGGTAAGTGTTGGCGATTAGGCCAAAAGGGTCACTATTACAGAATTGAGCCGTTCGTCGGGCGGCGTCACAGCTTCAGCCGGATACCCAGCCGGTTCAGGCCACCGGTCACGCCCACGCAGAGCAACGCAAACAGCAGCGATTTGATCAGCCCAACACCGCCCGTCAGCAGCACGGCAGGCAGATGAAGATCAAAGAAATCAACGAGGGCGTAGGCGAAATAAGGGATCAGGTAGCACAGCAGCGTGTCGGTCCCGGCGGGTTTGATCGCCCGGAACCAATGGCCTTTGCCAGCAACGTCGACCAGCCAGTGCAGGGCCGTAAAGGCGAGCAACGTAAAGGCACTGCACAAAAACAGCCAGGCGGGGGTAGCGCCCAGTTTGGCCAGCCCCCAGATGGGTCGGGTGTAGATCGACAGCCCGATCAGCCCGGCCGCCGCCAGCAGAAACCCGAGGGTCATGGCCCGCCCGTAGCCCCGTTCGACGCACCACCGGAATACGGTAGCCGTGAGCGCACCGCCCAACGTCAGCCCGGCGAGGGTGCCTCCCCGGATGGCGTCGGGTATCCACTGCACCAGCGGCGGGAACGTGTAGGTTTTAGCCGCCATGCTCAGCACACAGAAGCCCACCCAGATCAGGGCCAGCACGGCGATGCGCTCACGAGCCAGCAGCGTGGCCAATGCCCCCACCAGATACGACCAGCCGATCAGGCCCAGAATACCCCACCAGTGGGTCTCGAATCGTTCGGCCGACTCGCCTCGGTATGCAAATGCGAGCGCCAGCAACACTACCCAGCCAAGGAGCTGACCAACGCGGCGGCGCGTTGGCGATAGCGCCTTGGGGTACGTGTTCCAGATGAGGATGAAGGCGGTACAAGCCAGCACATTCCAGCCGAGGCGGGCAATACCCGTGGCCGCTTCGTTCAGGTATTCGCCGTTGACCAGCCACAGCCCCATCACCAGCAGGGCCGCCGCGCGGGTCAGGACATGCCCGGCGATCTGCGCGTCGGTTTCGTGTCGGGTGCGTCGGTGCTGAATGGCAAAGGGGATCGACAGCCCCACGATAAACAGAAAGGCCGGGAACACCACATCGGCGAGGCCAATGCCATCGGCCCCTTCAGGTACGTGCTCCAGCCAGCCGGGAATGGCCGTCAGCGACCACAGGTCATTGACAAAGATCATCAGCACCATGGTCAGCGCCCGCAGCACGTCGATGGAGTCGACGCGGGTGAGCACCCGGAATGGGCTGGATGTAGCGGAAGCGGTCGATACCATAGCGGGCCTGTTTTCGCCCCAAGATAAGGCTGATCGACCCGCTTTTGACGACCCGAGCGCGCCAAACCAGCCTAGAAATACAAATTGGCGGCGGTGCGAAAGGTGTTGCAGTGCGCATCGACAATGTCGGCCACGCGGGGCGAGTAGCCGCCGCCCATCGACACCACAATGGGCAGGCCCGCCCGCCGGGCTTCTTCGAACACAAACTGATCGCGCTGCTGCACGCCGGTCATCGACACGCCCAGTCTACCCAGCCGGTCGGTTTCCAGAATATCGACGCCCGCCACGTAGAACAGAAAGTCGGGCTGTTGGTCGGTCAGGAGGCGGGGCAACGTGTCGTAGAGCAAGTTCAGGTACGTATCGTCGCGGGTGCCGGTGGCCAGTTCCACGTCGAGGTCCGACTGCTCTTTCTTGAGCGGGTAATTGTCTTTGCCATGCATGCTGAAGGTGAACACGCGCGGCTCGCCTTGAAACATGACCGCCGTACCATTGCCCTGATGCACGTCGAGGTCGATGACCAGAATCTGGCGGGCCTGCCCCGTTTCGAGCAGGTAATGGGCCGCCACGCCCACGTCGTTGAGCAGACAGAAGCCTTCGCCATGATCGGGGTAAGCGTGGTGCGTACCACCCGCCACGTTCATGGCGACGCCATCGCGGCGGGCATGGTGCGTGGCATCAAGGGTGCCCTGCGTGATCACCCATTCGCGCTCGATCAGCCGGGGCGACATCGGGAAGCCAATCCGCCGCACCATGCGGGCGTCGACGGTCTGCGTTTTGAGGGCGTCGACGTACCCAGCCGTATGCACGCCCAGCACCCACCGATCATCGACGGGACTGGGCGCGAAAAAGTTGGCCTCGGTGCAGGTGCCGTCGTACAGCAGCTGTTCATGAATGAGTTCGTATTTGATCATCGGGAACCGGTGAGGTTCGCCGTTGGGGCCGGTGGGCAATTCGTGCTTGTAGAGCGGAGCGTAGGCAATTCTGAGCATGTCAACAAATGATGGGCCGTTGGATAAAAATTGACGTCCGCTAAGGAAATGAGTCTCAACGTATAGCGACCTGCGTTCGTAATTTGGGCCTCTTCGCGGTCCCGAAATACAAAACCCAAAAGCAGGAAGGGCAGTTTACTCCGTACCAATTTCATCAACCCTATGAACATCGAACTATCTACCTCCGCCGAGCCGGTGCCCTTCGAACTTCTCGACGTACTGGTTCAGAATCGCCGCGATCAAGACGCGAACCGCTCGCTGTTGTCGCTGCATTTTGTGGGCAAACGGGGCCTTCAGACCGATCGCCTCAAGATGCCCCTGCTGACCTGGTACGATGCCAATCGGTTGCACCAATTTACCCATCAGTTAGCCAACGCCGACCCCACGGCCCGCCCGAACGATGCCCATATCGACCTGCCCGATGCGGGGTTGCGACTGGTGGCCAGCACTAAAGGTCGCCCGTCGATCCGGATGGAAGCCATGCCCACCGCCAAACGTCGGTTTGCGCCGGTTGTCATCAACGGCAGCGCCGCCGGGCTGCGCGACTACGCCAAAGTACTCTACACCCGCCTGTGGGAAGCCTTTTGCCGGGGGTGATTTGAATGTATAATGGATAGTGTACAATGTATAATGGGTTGCTGACGCGAAATCACCCGTGCGTCAGCAACCCATTATACATTGTACACTATCCATTATACATTCAGTATCCGAAACACGGTCTCGCCGGTGGGTTCGGTCAGTAGCGAGAAGGCGAAGCCGTGGTTGAGCAGGATTTCGCGGGTGAGCGTAAGGCCGATACCCTGCCCGTCGCGTTTGGTGCTGTAAAAGGGGTTGAACAACTGCCCGGCCACCTCGTCGGGGATGGGGTCGCCGTTGTTGCGAATCAGCAACTGCTGCGCCGACAGCTCCAGCGATACGGTGTTGCCCGCCCGGCAACTTTCCAGCGCGTTTTTTACCACGTTGATGAGCACCTGCTCCAGTTGCGATTCGTCCATCAGCCACCATACCGGTTCGTCGGGCGTCGTCACCTGCAACGTCACGGCCCGGCCCTCGGCCTGCGGTGCCATCAGCCGGGCGATGTTCTGCACCAGCGCGGCCATGTCGGCCCGAACGCGGTGAGGCACCGGCAGGCGCACCACATCGGCAAACCGCCGCATGAAGCCATTCAGTCGCTCGTTGCGCTCGATCGCCACCCGCATCGCCCGTTGCAGGTCGGCCTCCCCCACCGTCGGCTCCACGATACTCAGGATGGTGTTGACCGCGCCGATGGAGTTGTTGACTTCGTGGGCCATCATGCGGATGACCTTGCCGTAGGCCTTCTTCTCGGTGTCGATGATTTCGGCGGTCAGCTCTTCGATAAACAGAAACTGCCGCCCAAAACCCCGGTCGATAAACTGCCCGCGCAAGACCCGGTACGTCTCCACGCCCGTCAGCCTGACGATCTGCGGTTGATCGAGCGGCAGGGTATCCAGTTGGTTCAGCAGCGGGTGGTCGATGGCCGACAGCGGCTTACCGAGCAGATCGGCCTCGGGGCATTTCAGGAGCTGCCGGGCTTTGGGGTTGATGCCCGCCACGCGCGCGTCGAAGTCGAAAATCAGCAGGGCGATGGGCGACGCGTCGATGAGTTTATCCAGAAAAAACTGCTGCTCGGCCTGCCGGGTACGTTCCTGCCGCAACTGATCGATCATCAGGTTGTAGACCCGAATCAGTTCGTCGACTTCGCTATTCCCCGTGGGCACGAACTTGATGGTGAAGTCTTTATCACGGATAGCCTCGATCCCCGACGCAATAAAGGCCGACGGCCGCCGAAACGCCCGGTATATGGAGAAGGCGGTGTAGAGCGACAGGATAATCAGCACTTCAACGGCAATCAGCAGCACCTCTTTCGACGCGAACAGGGGCTTTTCCTGCCGCAGTTCCGTGAACAGCAGCCAGCCCAGCAGGGCATGGAGCAGCAGAATATAGACGAGGTAACGGGTTTGAAAACGCATAACGAAAAGGAGACGGGTATTTCGGTATCTTGTCGATGTCTTGCGGAATGTCCGCTCTCACAATTCATGAACCGACGACTTTTTCTTGGCCAGGCGGCGCTCGGCAGCGGTGCGTTATTAACCGCTCAGGCGAACCCGTGGCCTTCGGTTGCCCCCGACCGTAAGCTGGGCGTGGCGCTGGTGGGGCTGGGTACGTATAGCACGCTGCAACTGGCCCCCGCCCTTCAGCATACCGAACGCTGCCAACTGGCCGGCATCGTGACGGGCACGCCCGCCAAAGCCCAGGCGTGGATGCAGCAATACGCCATTCCCCAGGCAAACGTCTACGACTACCAAACGTTCGACCGCCTGGCCGACAACCCCGCCATCGACATCGTGTATGTGGTGCTGCCTAACGCGATGCATGCCGAGTACGTGATTCGGGCGGCGAAAGCAGGCAAGCACGTCATTTGCGAGAAGCCGATGGGCCTCAACGTGCGCGAGTGCGAGCAGATGATCCAGGCGTGTCGACAGGCGGGCGTCAAGCTGTCGGTAGGCTACCGGCTGTATTTTGAACCGCATCATCTGGAAGTCAGGCGGCTGGCCCAATCGAAGGAGCTGGGCACGGTGAAGCTGATGGAAACGGCCTTGGGCTTTTCGATGGCCGACCCAAAATCATGGCGACTCAACAAGCAATTGGGGGGTGGCGGGGCCATCATGGATCTGGGGGTGTATGCCGTACAGGGCGCCCGCCGCACCATCGGCGAAGACCCGATTGCCGTAACGGCTCAGGGGTTCGTGCGCGACAAGGCGGTGTTCAAAGGCATTTACGAAAGTATGTTTTTTCAGCTGGAATTTCCGGGCGGGGCGCTGTCGAGTTCATCGACCACCTACACATCGTACGTCGACCGGCTGTACGCAACTACGGGGTATCAGTGGTTTGGCCTGCAACCCGCCTTCAACGCCACCGGCGCCCGGGGCGACTCGTCGAACGGCAAGATCGAACTGAGCACACCGCCGTTCCAGCAAATCCGGCAGCTCGACGCCTTCGCCGCCAACATCCTCGACAACACCGAGCCGCTTGCGTCGGGGGCCGAGGGCCTCAAAGACATCCGCATCATCGACGCCATCGTCCGCGCCGCCGATACCGGCCGCCGTGTCGAAATCGACTGGAACGGGTAAGGGGCCGGGTACTTCGTGCGCCATAGGCACCCCCGCTACTCCCTGCTTTCATACGGAATACCGTATTTATCCAGGCGGCGGTAGAGGGCAAACCGGGTGATGCCCAGTGCCCGCGCCACATTGGCCACGCGGTTGTGGTGATAGGCCATCGCCCGTTCGATCATCTGGCGTTCCATCTGATCGAGCGTCATGCTGCCGACGGCGGGTAACTGACCTGGGGCATTGGACGTAGCGCTGGCCAGCGCGGGGGTCAGGTGTTTTTCGAAGTCGGCGACGGTCAGCGTGTCGGAGGCGGTCAGGAGTACAGCCCGCTCGACGCCGTTTTTCAGTTGCCGGATATTGCCGGGCAGGGTCAGCCCTTTGAGCCACTGCTGCGCCTCTTTACTGATGGCCAGCTTAGGCCGGGCGTACATCGTTTTGAGGTTATCGATAAAGAAATTCACCAGCCGCGGAATGTCGGCGGGGCGTTCGCGCAGGGCGGGCAGGCGCACCGTGATGAGGTTGATGCGGTAAAACAGATCCTCGCGGAACGTACCCAGCCTCACCATCTCCTCCAGGTTGCGGTTGGTCGCGCAGATCACCCGCACGTCGACGGTGCGGGTTTTGCTGCTGCCCAGCGGCTCAAACGTCCGGTCCTGCAACACGCGCAACAGCTTCACCTGACTGGCCGGGTCGAGGTCGCCGATTTCGTCGAGGAAGATGCTGCCTTTGTTGGCTAGCTCAAACCGCCCGATCCGGTCGGTTTTGGCGTCGGTGAACGCGCCCCGCACGTGCCCGAACAGCTCACTGTCAAACAGCGTGCTTGAGATACCGCCCAGGTTGACCTTCACGAAGGGCTGGCGTTTGCGGCGGCTGTTCTGGTGCACGGCCTCGGCAATCAGCTCTTTGCCCGTCCCGCTTTCGCCCGTAATCAGCACCGGCGCATCCGTGGACGCTACGCGGCCAATGGTCGTGAGCACGTCGAGCAGGTGTGGGTCCTCGCCCACGATGTTGTCGAACTGAAACTGCTCGTCCAGCTGCCGCCGGCTCGCTGAGGGGAACGTACCTGGCTTATTGGCCAGGTTGATGGCCGTCCTGACCGACTGAATAAGGTGGTCGTTCTGCCAGGGTTTGGTGATGAAATCGCTGGCCCCCGCCTTCATGCCGTCCACGGCCAGACCAATACTGCCCCAGCCCGTAATCAGGATCACAGGTACGTTGGGGAGCCGTTCGCGGAGGTACCGCAGCAGCCGCAGCCCATCGTCGCCCGACGTTTCGACCGAGAAATTCATGTCGAGCAGGATAGCTTCCGGCGTTTCTTCGTCCAGCACCGCCCGCGTTTCAAAAGGGCCGTCGGCCACACGCACGGCAAAGCCCTCCCGCCGGAACAGCAGGGAGAGCGACAGTTGAATGGCCGTATCGTCGTCGATGATTAAAAGCATTCTTTGGGAATGAATAATGTACGGTGTATAATGAACAATGAGTCGGCGCCCGACATCATTCATTGTCCATTATACATCATACATTATTCATTAATTAATCCTCATGTAACGCTACAGCAGGTTGCACCATCGCGGCCTGCCGGCTGGGGTACAGCGCACAGAGCGTGACAATCAGGTAGATGACCACGACGGAAATCAGCATGGCGATGAGGTACACGCGGGCGTCGAGGTCAAACACATGCATGAGCGGAAACTGCCCCGCCAGCAGCAGGCCCAGCACCAGCGCAAAGGTAGCCAGCACCCACATTTCGCCTACAAATTGCCGTGAAATGCGGCCTTCGGTGGCCCCCAGCGCCCGCCGCAACCCGATTTCGCCCCGCCGACGGGTGATGCTCACGTTCAGCACGCCAAACAGACCGAGCGCCACGTTCACGAGCAGAAACGAACTGACGACGAGGAAGATGATCATGGGTACCAGCGACAGGTTATGTTGATTTTCGCGCTGATCAGCCATGTAAGTAAGCTCTAGGTTCCATCCTTTGGCGATCTGACCGAGGTCTTTCATCAGCTTCGCCTCAAACTGCGCATCGGTACCAGGCTGCACGTGGAGCACGAGCGCGTTTTGCCAGTCGCCGGGGTGCGCCCGGTAGAACATTCCCGCCTCGACTTTCTCGAATTCGCCGCCCCGCTTGTAATTGTCAACCACGCCGATGATGCGCCTTTTGTCCGTTTTGTCGTCGCCGATGAGCAGCTTCCCCACGGCGGGTTCGTCGCCAAACACCTTCTCGCGGAGTTTGCGCGTCACCACCACCGGCGTCACCGCCGCGGCCACATCCGACTTGTCGAACCAGCGCCCTTCCAGCAACGGCATCTCCATCGTGCGGGCAAAATCTTCGTCCGTCCAGAAATTATAGGTGTAGACCTTTACACCGTTGTAGGTAGGCACCCCATTGGACGTACCGTTAGCAAAAGGCGTATTGCCCGACGACGAACTGACCGCCAGCACCTCCGGGTACGCCCCAATCCGCTGCTTCAGCTGCTGCCAGATGGGCGTCACCAGCGAGTCGGGTACCTGGCCCCAATCGGCGTTCACCACCCAGCGGTCTTTGTATTGATACCCAATGGGTTCGCGGTAGTTATTGACATTGTAGACGATCAGGCTCGTGACGCCGAACAGCACCAGAAACGAGGCCAGCAGTTCGACAAGCAGCAGCGCATTGCTCCGCTTTTTGTTCCAGATCAGGGTAAACAGATGACGGATCATAATGGGTAAAAGAGCGAAAGAGTGAATGAGCGAAAGAGTGAAGCGATAACCAGTTAAGGGAAGCGTTGTGCGTCAGCAACGCTCATTCACTCTTTCGCTCTTTTTAGTTTTTCAACGCGTCGGCAATGGAGAGTTTGGCCATGCGCCAGGCCGGCACCACGCCCGATACCACGCCGAACAGCAGG
This sequence comes from Fibrella aestuarina BUZ 2, assembly GCF_000331105.1. Lineage (NCBI taxonomy): Bacteria > Pseudomonadati > Bacteroidota > Cytophagia > Cytophagales > Spirosomataceae > Fibrella > Fibrella aestuarina. Next base: position 4,236,732 of record NC_020054.1, read on the forward strand.
CAGATGAGCAGGCTGATGCCCAGCACCGACAGGTTGACGGTCAGGTCGCTGTGCGCAATCCAGCCGCTCTGGTTAATGAGCATGATGGTCAGGCCCGATAGCGTGAGGGCGATGAGGCCGCCGAGCAGGGTGATGAAGACGTTTTCGATCACAAACTGCCCCAGCAACACGCGCACCGGTGCGCCAAAGGCCTTGCGAACGCCGATCTCCGAGGCGCGCTCCATACTCCGGCCCACGTTCAGGTTGATGAGGTTGATGGCGGGCAACAGCATGAACAGGAACATGATCAGGCCAATGACGGTGTACAGAATAGTGCTGTCGGGGCCCGTCGGGAAGTTGCTCAGGAACGTGTCGACGTAGGGCAGCGCGTCGGTGTGGAGGTGAAAGACCTTCAGCCAGCCATCCTGAAACGGCTTCGGAATCCGACCCACCGACGCCTTGTATTCGGCCTGAATAGCGGGAAAGTCGCTCTTGTTTTTGGCCAGAATGATGGCGTTGAACGACCCCAGGTAGTCGCCGCGCTGGTAATTGCTTTTGGGCACGGTGTAGGGCAGGTATACCTCGGCGGCCGTAAACAACCGGGTGATGGGCACCGATTTGACCACCCCGCTTACCCGGTAACGCGTGTTATCGACTTCGATGGTTTTGCCCACGGCCGGTTCGTCCAGCCCAAAATAGTCGTCGCGGAAGGCATCGGAGATCACCGCCACCATATCGCCGTTGCCCACGTTCTGGGCCGAATAGGGTTTGCCTTCGAGAAACGTGAATTGGGTTACGTCCCAGAAAGCGGCGTCGCTGAACTTGGTTTTCAGCCTGATGCGTTTGTCGCCCACGTAGGCGTTGGCCCAGGCCCAGGCCGACACCAGCGCCACGTTCTCGGGCGTTTGCAGCGACAGGGCGTGTTTCTTCAGAAACTTGTAACTCAGGTCGCTGTTGCTGCCCGATTGATCCATCGAGTCACGCATGCTCATGTGCAGCAGGTACAGCGACCGGTCGCGGTTCGCTTCGGGGTAATGGCTCCCGACCAGGTGATCGATGAAGGAGGTCAGCACCATCAGGACCGTCAGGGTCAGGCTAATGCCGAAGAGGGTAATGAAGGTGTAGAACGGATGCCGCAGCAACACCTTCCAGGCGATTTTGATGTAGTTCGTCAGCATGGCTTGTCAGAATGAACAATGAATAATGTACGATGCACAATGGGCCGGGCAACCGGCCATTGACGCGTCAGCGGTCCGCCGCCCGGCCCATTGTTCATTATTCATTGTTCATTGTACATTAACGTTGAGTCCCCCACCATTGAGCCGTCGAAGAGGCGAACGAGGCGGTGTGTTTTCTTGGCCATCGTTTCGTCGTGCGTCACCATCACGATTGTGGCGCCGTCGGCGTTGAGCTGTTGCAGAATACCCATGATCTCGTTGCCCATGCCGCTGTCGAGGTTGCCAGTAGGTTCATCGGCCAGGATGATGCTGGGGCGCCCCACAATGGCCCGCGCAATGGCCACGCGCTGTTTCTGCCCGCCCGATAATTGCCCCGGAAAGTGCTTCATCCGGTTGCTTAGGCCCACCCGTTCCAGCGCCAGTTGCGCCAGTTGACGGCGCGACGAACCCGTTTCGTCTCCTTTACGATACAGCAGCGGGATCTCCACGTTGTCGAGCACCGACAGGTCGTTGATGAGGTGGAAACTCTGGAAAATGAAGCCGATGTGCTGATTCCGCAGCCGCGCCAGTTCCTGATCGCGGTATTGCGTCACCGTCTGCCCGTTGATCTCGACCTGTCCCGAGCTGGGGGCGTCGAGCAGGCCCATCATGTTGAGCAGCGTCGATTTGCCGCAGCCGCTCGGCCCCATGATCGAGACAAACTCACCCGCCCCAATGTGCAGGTTTACGTTGGTGAGCGCCAGCGTCTCGATGCTGCTGGTGCGGTACACTTTTTCGATGTTTTTAAGGTGTATCATGGAAGAAGGACCTCACCCCCGGCCCCTCTCCTTGAACTAAGGAGAGGGGAGTCTTTCGGAGTAGCTTCGCTAGTCGGCAAAGCTCCCGGAGGCCCCCCCCTCCCCTGAAAGCAGGGGAGGGGCCGGGGGTGGTCAGTTTAGTTTTTCATTCGATTCAAAATCATACAAGGTCAAAAAGCGGAGCGTGTAATACGACTGCCAGTAGTCGCGCAGGGCCAGGATGGCATCGCGGCGGGCGCGGTCTTTGTCCTGGGTGGCAATGCCGAGGTCCGTCACGGTCAGGTCGCTGAGCCGGAACCGCTCCTGCGCAATCTGGTAGCGCGACTGAGCAATCTGGTCGGCTTCGGCGGTGAGTTTCACCTGCTGCCGCAGCATGTCCAGCAGCGTGACCTGCGTGTAAATCTGCTGCTCGAACGTCCGTTTGGCCTGCTCGATGCTCTGCACCGCCAGTTGCTGGTTGGCGCGGGCCGTTTCGGTGCGGGCCTGCTGCCGCCCCCACGACATGATGGGCACGATAAACTGCAACTCAACAAATTGCCGGTCCTGCGGTCGCGTGTAGACATCCACTGGCCGCGCGCCCCGGTTGGTGAGGCCGAAGTTGGCGTTGAGCGTGGCGTTAAGGCCGTTTTCTTTCCGGGCGTTCTCCACGTCGCGGTCGGCTTCGAGCTGTCGACGCTGGAAGGCAATGGCATCGGAGCGGTTGGCAAACGCCTGCCGGATCGCCTGTTGCAGATCGACCTCGAACGAACGTACCCCGTCGGGAATCACCAGCTCGAAGGGACGTACCCCAGCGCCCGTTTCGGTCGCCAAATTCAGGTACGAGCGCAGTTTCAGCGACGCCACCTCCGCCGTTTGCCGCGCCGACGCCAGGTCTTTGCGGGCGTTCAGCACGCTCAGTTGCAGTTGCAGCAGGTCGTTGCGCGAGAGCCGCCCCAGGGCCAGCTTGTGCTGGGCGATGGTAAACAGCGTATCGTTGTTGGCGCGGTTCGTCTCGGCAATTTGCAGGTTCACCTGCGCCACCAGCAGATCGAAATACAGCGACGTGGCATCCAGCGACACCTGTTCGAGCGCCTCGATGTACTGCTGATTGCTTTCGGCATAGCGCAACGGTTCGATGCGCCGCGCCCACTTCATGGGGTTGTATCGAAACAGCGGCTGACTCAGGCCAATGGCAAACGGAATGCCGTTATAGAGCGTGTTGCGGTCGAGAAAGTTGTCGAACCGCTGCAACTGATGCTGCACGTAGATCGACCCGCCCGTCAGCGGAATGTTCTGGCTCAGCGCGAGGTTCAGCAGCGAATTGTTGTTCGACACGGGCTGGAACGCGATGGTGCCGTCGGGCTGCTGCACTTGGATGAATGAGCGCGTGAAGCTGGGCAGTGAGCCGTCGAGGCTCAGTTGCGGCTTGTAGTCCGCCAGAAACGAGCGGTATTTCCAGTAGTTGGTTTTCTGCAACGTCGCCGCCTGCCGACTCGCAATCGACTGTGTACGGGCCAGGTTCACCACCTCCCCCAGCGTCAGCGTCAATGCGGTCCGAGGGGTCGGCTGCGCCAACGCGGGGAAGCCCATCAGCAACGTACCCAGCATGACTAGTACGAAGATTATGTAGGCTGACTGTACTGGGTACGTTACTAACGCACCGGCCTCCACGCCCATCCGATCACTGGTTCGCTTTTTCATTCGTTCGCGATCGTGATTTGGTCCACATGGTTGAATTCACTCAGATCGGTCAGGATCACGCGCTCACCCGGTTTGAGGCCGCTTTTGATCTCGACCCAGTCGAAATTGGACAGACCAAGTTCCACCTCCCGCCGATGGGCGACGTTGCCGCTGCCCATCACAAACACGACCTGCTTGCGCTTGCCTTTGAAGGCCGGTCCGTTGGGTACCCGCACAGCCTGCGCGCTGCGGTTCGTCACGATAAAGACCTCCACCTTCTGGTTAGGTCGCAGTGACGCATGCCGACTGTCATCGAGCGAGACCGCGAACTGAATCGTGCTGTTCTGCACCGACGGTTTGATCTGGGTAATCTGCCCGCGCAGCTCGGTATCGTTGATGCGCACCACCACCGGCAACCCCGCCCGTAGCTGATCGGCGTAGGCATCGGAGCAGGACCCGTCGACCCGAAAACTCCCCAGATCGGCCACTTTGGCCAGCATCTCGCCTTCGTTCACCGCCGACCCCACGTTTTCGTTGACCCAGGTAAGCACCCCAGCGCGGTCGGCCAGGATATCGGCCTGCCGGAGTTTCTGAGCCATCACCTTTAGGTTGGTGCTTTCGATGCGGGCCTGCAACTGCGTCTCGCGCAGGCTCGCTCCCATCGACTGCCGGTTGTAGGCCAGGTCGTTTTCCAGTTGCTTCTTTTCCAGTTGGGCAATGCGGAGCGCGTTCTCGGCGCGGGTGACATCTTCGGGCGTTTGGCCGCCCACTTTCAGCAACCGACGGGCGTTTTCGACCTCGGCCTGTAGCTTATTGATATTCAGCAGCTTGATCTGATCGTTTATGTCAGCATCGTAAAGATTCTTGTCCAGCCGCATGCGTAGCTGCTCGATGCCGTTCTGTTTAAGCGCCAGCTGATCCTGAAGCTTTTCGTACTCGATCTGCGTCAGCGATTTATCCAGCTCGACAATCGCCTGACCGGGACGTACCCGCGCCCCCGGCGTCAGCAGCACCCGCCGGATACTGGCCCGGATGGGGCTCGTCATAATCTGTTCGTAGGCCGGGATGATCTCGCCCGTGGCGTTGAGCGTGTTATCGACGGGCCCCGACCCAACCACCACCGTACGAATTTTGGTCGCTTCGACCGACGTTTTCAACAGGGAACGTACCCCCAGCGTCGCGCCCAGCAGGGCCACCACCGCCAGCCCCCCAATCAGCCAGGGTTTTCGGCGGGAACGCGTAACAAATTCAGGAGCAAGAGCACGGTCCATACAACAAATCAATTTGCCAATGGAGTTGCCAACGCCGTGCCAGTTTCTATGTAACTGGTTTGCAAGTACTTGCCTTAAATACCAGTCAATTCGTTTGTGCGAAACCGCACAACTTGTGCGGTTTCGTGAAAAGAAAATTAACTAAGAGACTTACAAAGGAACAATTGCGGCGATCAAGCCCAGTTGGTACAATTGCCCATTGCTAGCCATAATTATTCAGAGGAGGCTTATACTTGGCAATAACCTCTTGACAATCAAATTAATAATATTAAATCTTTCGACATACGTCAGTATCCCGGATAATTCAAGAAGCCTACGAAGCGGGAGCGTCAGCCTTTAAGCCAGGAGGCCATATTCAGAGAATGACACCGTATTTTTTAGTGTAACAATGTATCAGGATCAGCTCTGCTCCGAATCTCAATAAACAACGAACACTCTTTATTAAACAGATTTTTCACTCTGCTACCTCTTCGAAGAAATGGCTTTACCGCTGAATCGATTCGCTTCTTTTATCTTTCTGCTGAGTTTTGTTGCAAGCTGGCTTAGCAGCTGTACCGTTGATCATCCTGCTGCACCAACCAAGCCGCAATCTGCCTATATCTCACCCCCGACTACTAATGGTCCAAGTGGTTTGGCTTATGCCATGCAGCTAGGCACGAAATGCTTTGTACTTGACGCTAAGGAGCAATTCTGGCAGTATGACCCCATTAATCGTTCATACACTGCCAAGGCAAAGCCTCCTCAACTACCCGAATTGAGCAGGGCCGGCTTCTTTGCCATTAAGCTGTTTACCTTCTCGTCGGCTGACAAAATTTACTTAGGCGGACAGAGCACAGCTGCCATACCAGGCACGACTGATTTTCCGGTCTTTCTACACGTTTACGATCCAACAACTGACACTTGGACATCGACCAATCCTTATCCGGGCAATGGCAATCCTTATCCAGATAACTATATTGGTTTTTTTGCTAGTGGACGAGGCTACGCCTGTTCCTTCGTTAATGGCTTCGCCAACGGTAGCCTTACTAACCAGTATAGAATTTATTGCTACGAATACGAGCCAGCAAGTTCGAGGTGGGCCAAACGTTTCGACACACCATTTACTTTACCTTCAGGCCTGATTTATGGTAACTCAACTCAGTCAGTAGTGCTCAATGGCAAGGCTTATTGGGCAGTCAACGCCTACCCAGCTGCTAAAGTAGGAAAGCCCCTCAGCAATGAAGATAAGTATGTTTGTATCTACGAGTTAAACCCGCAAACCAATGAACTGACGCTTAAGCTAACGACAAATCCGTTTGGTAATGGTATGCCTGTTTCCCCTAGCCTTCAACTTGGCCTGTCAGCCGACAACAAGATATGGTTCGTAACGGATGGTGGTTTTGACAGCACGAGTTCAATTGCTAACCAGTTATTTGTTTATGATTCAGCTGTCAATCAACTAAGTCAGACCTCGGCTAGTTTATTGACTAGTTCCGATAAAGCACTTCATTCTTCGGTCGGGTTTTCTGTCAACGATCACTTATACATCGGCTTGGGCCAATATAGCTTTCGTAATGGTACGCCTGCAGGACTCGAAAGTGGTTTTGCCGAATTTAACGTGAAGTAGTCTTAAGTTAACAAAGATCAAATTCTTATAGAAAGCTAGCAGGTATTGGTTTGATTAACAGGACAGATGCTGCATGTGAGTATTCTTCACATTCAGTATGACACTATAAATTAGTAGCTGGTCGAGCCGCGTGGGATCATTTTCGCGGGATAGAAGACACTTAAAAGGTGTTCGGAAATTAGAATTAGCCACCACACAGATCATGCTCAACGCATTCAAGCTAGCCGCTATACAAACCTTCCAACACGATTTAAAAAGTCTCACCTTCTATTTCGTTGTCATATTCATCTCTATTATAATAGTCTTTCAGCTTTGAACCGCAGAAAGGACAAAATGATATACTTAGTTTTGCTGAATCTCTTTCGAAGCGATAATATCCTATTGTAAGATAGAAAAGCCGAGGCTCATCTAGTCTTAGATATGCGTTTGGCTTGTATCTGACGATTCTGATTGCGGGTGCTGTCGTAGGAGGAACTTTAGCAGCAACTTCAAAGTCAGGGCAACAATAATTTATTTTTTTCATGGTACAACTGGTCTCAGGCCACGTGTTCGACTCCAAACGGGGGTATTTGCGATTTTCTGGCAGCAGATTCGGTTAAGAGCTTGGTAGAGAATTGATGAGGATTAGCAGTCGAGTCAACTTTGTATCAACCAAGAAACAAAGTAATGACCAAACAACGGTCCGCCGCTGCGGTAGCAACCACTGACCAACTACCGGCTTTTTGCAATTACCCAACATACTCTTAGTGATGAACAAATAGAAAGTAATATGGGGTTTGTGTAATATACAAACCGTATGCCTTGCATTACTTACGCTTGATAGCTGTACCATTTTCTTTGTTTTCATCTTATTATTAATACTACCAATAACTTTAATCATACTTCGTGATGCTGTACGGATTTGTATTCGAAAAAATTAATGACCTAGATTATATCTGAGTTTGAGTGGAATTACGTTTTTAGAGCTAACCATATTTTCCCTAATTCATGATTGGGGCTTCTTAGGGACCAAGTTTTTGAAAGCAGAGTTTATTGATGATTTAAATAGGGTTGATCTTATTCTCTGAAAAAACGGAAAGTTCCGAGTGAAACCAGGGAATCTAATGTCGAATCTTCGTACCAAACGACGAATTATATATGTCAATTCGACTATTTCTTTTACTCATCTTGGGTCTGGTTTTTCTGAGCAACTGCCAGCGTGACTCATCAACAATAACCCCATCAGAAAACGCTAAACTATTGGGCAACTGGCGGTTGACTAAATCAGTAGGCGGTCTTGGCGGGTGGACAGTCACGCCCCAGGAAACGTCAATACTCCGGTTCACTTCGGCAGGCACCTACGCACGGTTGATCGCTGGCGTAACACGGGAGACAGGCCGTTACAACTATACCCCAATCGCCAATGCCAGGCCAAATGAGAAACAAGCTACAATCACGCTAAGTAAGATCGTTTTCTACAACAGCAGTGGTCAACAGAGCAGTACTAGTAATCAGCCAGTCAACTTGGTTGTACTGGATCACACGGATAGCGAGTTGACCGTATACGAAGATCAAGTGGCTGATGGGTATGTGGATTACTACACTCGCGCCAACTGATTGTATCAGTCACCAGTGCTGCTGGTCAAGGGTTTAATGAGTGGAAAAAGGGGTTTGTGGAAGAAGGGGCCATCTTCAAGTCGGCCAGGCCGGTGCCGGGCACCACGATCCTGCGCATTTACAATGGCGATGCGGCGGTGAAGAACGTTGTCCTAGACGTCGTTTTCGGCTACGAAAAAAGGCGACTTCCCACTTCAGGTTGTTCGGACCGAAGCGTACATCAACCAGAATGGCACCTGGTATTTTGTCGCCGGGCAAGGAACCCGCGTGCTGTCTAAAGACGAATACAATGCGCGCATGAAGCCTTAAAAATCGGCTATCCAATTGCGTTTTGCCAGCGGTGCGTTAAGCCATCATACAGGACAGGTCAACGTACCGACCACCAGCTGGGTAAGTCCCGTTCCAGTCTGCCCACACAATTTTTTCACCACCGCTTGCTTTGGGTCAAAAAATTATTTCACTTTGTAACACAAAGTTCTTTTAACATTCAAACCTGCTTACGCTTAACACAATCACAACATGACAAACATTAACCAATCGCCGAGTCAGCCCCTCCATCCGGTTTCGGCCCGTAACCGGATGCTCATCGGCGCCGGTATCGGGCTGCTGGTCATTGCCTTCTTCGTCGTCGGTGTCGACCAGCCCAACCCCGCCTGGGGCAAGTGGTGGATGATCCGGCCGCTGCTCGTCACACCCGCCGCCGGAGCCATGGGTGGCCTGTTCTACTACTTCATGGACTACCTGCGCTATCAGGGCGGCGCCAAAAAAATAGCTGGCATTGTGCTGGGGGTGCTGGGCCATGCTGTGGCCATCTGGCTGGGCGTCGTGCTGGGTCTGGATGGCACGATGTGGGATTAACCGCCATCCAAACGGCCGGGTGGTGGCGTCGGTCTCCCCTAACGGCATCACCCGGCCCGGTTGTCCATTGGTTTGCTGATGCCCCACTTACCTGTCAGTTGGTTTTCGGTCCGGTTACGCTAGATTCTGGCGTTCGCTGCGTTTAGTAGTTGACAGGCGCAGGCAGGGAGCCGTTGCCCTGTTCGGAACAAACGTATGGAGTCAATCAACTGGGGAATTATTGGCTGTGGAGACGTGACGGAGGTCAAAAGTGGGCCTGCGTTTAACAACGTACGCGGCTCGGCGCTCGTGGCGGTGATGCGGCGCGATGCCGAGAAAGCCGCCGACTACGCCCGTCGGCATAACGTACCCACCTGGTACACCGATGCCGACGCGCTCATCAACGACCCGGCTGTCAATGCCGTCTACGTGGCCACCCCACCCGACAGCCACGCCGACTACACCATCCGGGCCCTGCGCGCGGGTAAACCCGTCTACGTGGAGAAGCCGATGGCGCTCAATGCCGTCGAGTGCGGGGCCATGAACCGGATCAGCCGCGAAACGGGCGTTCCGCTGTTCGTGGCGTTCTACCGCCGGGCACTCCCCTATTTTCTCAAGGTAAAAGAACTAGTCGACAGCGGCGCGATCGGCCCCATCCGGCACGTCAGCACCCAACTCAACTGGCCGCCCGCCGACCGGGAGCTGGGGCTGGCCCCACAGGCCAACTGGCGCGTCACACCCGCGGTGTCGGGCGGCGGGTTGTTTCATGACCTCGCCGCGCATCAATTCGATTTTCTGGAGTTTCTGCTGGGGCCCATCCAGACGGCCCGTGGCTTTGCCCGCAATCAGGCCGGTCTCTACGAAGCCGACGACATGGTGGTGGCTGCCTTTACGTTTGCTTCGGGCGTAGTGGGCACAGGCAGTTGGTGCTTCACCGTCAACCCCGAACAGCGCCTTGAACAAACGACGCTGGTAGGTGCCAGGGGCACTATCACGTTTTCCTTCTTCGAAAATTTTGTCATCACCGTAACCACCCGAAGCGGTACAGAAATACTCACCGTGCCCTTCCCTGACCACGTTCAGCAACCCCTGATCGAGTCGGTAGTGGCGGCGTTGCAGGGCCGGGGTACGTGCCCCAGCACGGGTGAAACCGGCCTCCGCGCCAGCCTCATCCTCGACTGGATCACGGCGGGATAACCGTTGGTATGCGTGTCGCTTCAGGTACTCATCAGGCTATTTTAGCGAACGTTTCTGTATATCCGGTTGACTAAAATTTACCTGATTAACCACTTAGTAAATATGCTTACTGTGCGTAAACGGCTGGTATAGATTCGTCTGTTTTTATAGTTTTTCTATACTAAATCCTGTTTACTGCATGAAACACGCTTTACACACACTCCTTTACAGCCTCTTGATGAGTACGTTACTGGGCCTGCTGGCCACGCCGGTAGCGGCTCAGGTACTGTTCAAAGAAACCTTCAATAATATCCCCGGCCCGCGATCAGGTGGCGCGGGCACCTACGCCTTTCCCGCTGGCTGGCTGCTACGTAACGTAGACAACCGAACGCCGAACGGTGCGGTATCCTATGTTAACGATGCCTGGGAACGGCGCGAAGATTTCGCGAACAACACGGCCGATTCAGCGGCGTTCAGCACGTCATGGTACGCGCCAACCGGACAGGCCGACGACTGGATGTGGACGCCCCTGATCGGAACGATTTCGGCGACCACGAAACTACGGTGGCGAGGTCTGGCCTACGACCCACTGTTCCGGGACGGCTACGAAGTCCGCATTATGACGGCCGAGCAAGGCCCTCCCACGGGTGGCAGCGGAGCCATTGGCAATCAGGTCACTAACTCAACGGTGGTATTCTCATTAGCGAACGAAAACGCCTCCTGGACTAACCGGGAGGTCAGCCTGAGCAGCTTCGCGGGTAAGTCGGTCTACGTTGGGTTCCGTAACAATTCGAACGACCAGTTTTTACTGCTCATCGACGACGTTGAAGTGGTAAACGACAACTCGTATGACGCCAAGCTGGTCACGGCGGCCCGGCCGTCTAACTACAGCAAAATCCCAACAACGCAGGTATCGTCGCTGTCGTTGGCGGCAACCATCCGAAACGAAGGCACGCAATCGCTGACCAACGTAAAACTGGCTGTCGACGTACAGAAAAACGGCACAACCATCGAAACGCTTTATTCCGATCCGATTGCTACGTTACCTACGGGCGCCACCGCCAGTTTTTCCATTGCCGGGGGCTACACGCCTACGGCAGGCGTCGGAACATACGCCTTTGTGTACCGATGTATGCAGACCCAGACCGACGAGAACGCGAGCAACAACACCGCTCAGAGCAGGCCAATACAGATCGATCCCGACACCTACGCCCGCCATACCGGCGCGGCCGCGAGCAACCTGGGCATTGGCGATAACAGTGGTCAGGGCGAACTGGGATCGCTGTTCACCTTTGTCCAGTCGCAGACGCTGCGACATGTTACGGTCGATTTTAACGCTGTGGAGACACCCACGCAGGTGAAAGCCCGGATCTACGGCACAACGGGCGGATTACCCACCGCCAATTCCACCCTGCTCTGGGAGTCGGGGGTCATGACTCTGACCAATACGGCGCCGCAGGCCGTTACGTTTACGGGGCCAGCCCTGACGCTCTCCCCCGGCACGTACCTGATTAGTTTACTCGAACTGGACAACACGCTCACGGTGGCCAATCATACCGATATCTTCACGCCCAGCACCCAGTTCGTTCGGTTTCCCGGTAGCCCATACGGGTCGGGATGGGCTACCGTCGAGACGTTCGGCGCGACCTTTGCCAAAACGCTGGCGATCAGTGCGGTAGGCGGCTGCGCTCAACCCATCACCCCAACGCTCACGGCCAGCAGCACGGCGGTTTGCGCACCAAGTCAGATTACCCTGACGGCGGGCGGCGGCAGCCAGTATACCTTCGCGGGGCCGGGCCTGAGCCAGTCGGGCAGTTCAAACACGGCAGTCGCGTCGCAGTCAGGTACATATAGCGTAACTGTCAGCGACGGGGTAGCCTGTTCGGCCGTGGCGAGTCTGTCGGTGACGATCAACACGCCCCCTAATCCCCCGACCGTATCAGGCAGCCTGACGGTTTCCACATCGGCTACGCCGCTCCCTCTAAGCAGTCTGGTTACGGCCGCCGCCAGCCACACCCTGACGTTCTACAATGCCAACGGGCCCGTTCAGCCACCTGTCGCCAACATCAGTCAGGCGGGCATACAAACGTTCTCGGCCGTCCAGACGTCGCCGCAAGGGTGTGTCAGCCCGGCCGCGGTGTTTAGTCTCACGGTGATTGCCCCGCTGCCGCCCGCCACGCAAAGCACCTGCCGGGGCGCGCAGGTGGTGTTGACGGTCCCCGCCACCGGGGTACGTTACCAGTGGGTCCGACTGAACGGTACGTCGTCACTCCGCCTCACCGATGCGGCGGGTGTTCAGCGAGGCACCGCCACGGCCAGCCTTACGCTGCTGAGTCCGCAAACGTCGGCAACCTATACCTGCCAGGTCACCCAGGCTAATGGCTCGGTGCAGACAGTCGGGCCATTTACCGTACAGGTCACGGTCTGTTCGGGCGGACGGGTAGCCGCCGCTGAGCCGGGCGAAGCACTTCAGATACGGGTGGTGCCCAATCCGCTGGTCGACAATCGGCTGCGGGCCATCATCAGCGGCGCCGGTGGCCAATCGCTGCGGGTCGAACTGACCGACGTGCAGGGGCGGTCGCTTCGGCAACAGCAGTGGTTACAGGCAGCCGACGAACAGCGCCTGGATTGGGATGTCAGCCAGACCGCCGGGGGCATGCTGTTTTTGAGAGCCACCACTGACCACCAAAGCCATACGGTGAAAGTGGTCAAAGAATAAACCTAGTCCAACTAGTTGCTAATCAGCGCCTTGCTAACACATGAGCTTGTCGAAGGCTCATGCCCTAGCAAGGCGCTGATTAGCAACTAGTTAGCTTGGCTGCTGGCCTTTGTTCATAAACGCGGCCAGACTCCCGAGGGCGGTTTGCTGCACTTTTTGCTGGAGAAAACTGGTCCAGCCGAGCAGCAGGCCCGTCAGGCCCAGCGCCTGTTTGGCCCAGGTGTGAAAATCGAATTGGTCGGTATGGCTGACGATCTTCCCATCGGCAAACGTGAAACTCGACCGAACCTGGTTGACCACGGGTCGGCCTGTCTTTGAGAAGGTATAAGTCGCCGTCCATTCGGCGTGACCCGTGGTTTCGTCGGCATCGAGCACACGGTAGGTAAGCTGCATGTCTTTCCCCTGCCGGATCAGCATCTCCCACATGGCCCGAACCTGCGCCGCGTTCAGGTTCGGAAAGGCCGGATCATTGAATACGGCCGTATCGGCATAACAGGCCTGCATGGTGGCGTAATCCTTGCGTTGAAACGCCTCGTAAAACGTGGTCAGTAACTGCTGCGTAGCCGTCATGGGATGGGGCGGCTCTTCGCCGCGTTGCACCACAAACATAGCCCGAACCCGCCAGATCCGCTACGTACCTGACTAAGCGGCGGGTACGGGATCGTCCACGTAATTAAAAAAAAGGTAATCGACGGCGCGGGCAAACTCGCGGCTCCAGCGCCATTCTTCGTGTTTCCCAATCGGGTCCACGCTGATCTGCGTAATGGCGCAGTCGATGTCCGGGCAGTTGAGCGAGTCGTGTACCCGTTGCAGGCTGCTGACCATCGTGGCCGACTCGGCTTCACCGCCATACAGGTATACCCGCACGTAGGGGGGCAGGGGCGTCTGGGCGACCTGTTCGTAAATGCCCGGCGCCACCCAGAGCGAGGGCGAAAACACCAGCCATTTTCCAAATACGTCGGGCCGTAACAAACCCGCATACAGGCTGATGAGCCCGCCCAGCGAACTCCCGCCGATACCCGTGTGCGCCGCGTCGGGTTGGGTTCTGAACTGGGCGTCGATGTAGGGTTTAACCACGTCGGTCAGAAACGCAATGTACTGCTCGCCGTTGCCCCGCCGTCGCAACGTCTTGCCGATCGTAAACTCCGTCAGCCGGGCCGGGCCACCGTGGTCCACCGCCACCACAATCAATTCATGATGACTGCGACTAGCCAGAAGGGCCATGCGCTCTTCCACACTCCAGGAGCCGAACCCTTCACCCGCTCCGATAATGTTCTGCCCGTCGTTGAGGTACAGCACCGGGTATCGTTTCGCCGACGCGTCATAATCGGCGGGTAGCAACACCCGGATACGCCGCGGCGCGTTGGTTTTGGGGTAGGCCAGTGATAGCTCGGTGTAGTTGGGTAGCCAGTTCGGCCGGTACGAGGCCCCATCCCACTGCCAGAGCGGCACAAAATCGGTGAGCTGATCGACGCCGCGGGGCGCCAGCCGGTTGGGTCGGGCTTCGCCCAGTGCATTCAGTTCGATGCTGCCTTCGCCTCCCCGGTAATATTTGTATTCGATGGGGTCAGGCCAGGTTTCGTCGACGGGCAGGTCGATGCTGTACTGATTATCGCCGATAGGCTGAAGCTGCAAGGCGTCGATGTCGAGAGCCCAATTGCAAAAATTACCGGTCAGGTACACAGGTCGATCATCCTGAGCCGGGCTAGTTACTGTAAAGCGCATGATTGAAGCAAGAGGAAGCAATGGTTGCTACCTCATCAACCAATTTGGTAACACTTTGTCTTTACAAAACGAACAACGGGGACGTACCTGACACTCGCCAGGTACGTCCCCGTTGTTCGTAAACCGTTTTTCTAACCCTATACTGTTTTTGAAACCGTATAGGGTTGATCCGCCTACTTCTTGCCTTTTTTCTCCGCTTTCGGCTTATCGGCCTTCGGTTCGTCGGCTTTCTTGGCGGCTTTAGGCGCTTTTTTATCGGCCTTCTTTTCGGGGGCCATCGCCTTATCTTCCTGAATGGCCTCGCCTATCGCTGCCTTCGGCGCTTTGGCTGGCTTGTCGGTGCTGACCGATTGCAGGCCGGTGCCACCCACCGAACCCCGCACAAACATACCCCAGGTGAGGTTGTCTTTGCCCGCCTGCACGCGTTTGGCCCGCTCGATCGCCATGTTGGCCGCTGCTTCCACGACCCAGTCGAAATTGGCCTGCCCCACCGAGTTGATGTCGGCGTCGGGGGCCGGATTGCAGAAATCAATCGCGATAGGAATGCCGTCGCGCACCGCAAATTCAACCGTATTGAAATCATAGCCGAGGCCGTGGTTGAGCTTCAGCACGTAGTCGGTCATGGTCTCGATGAGCTTCTTGCCCGCGTCGCCGGTCGTTTTCATCTCGGTGGCGTAGCGCAGATGGTGCGGGTTGCGCGGCTCGTAGGGCATGATCCGCACGTCTTTCCCGCCGATGCAGTAGCAGCGGAAGTAATCGGTGAAGTCGATCGCCTCCTGGTAGAGCATCACCAGTTGGCCCGTTTCGTCGTAAGCCCGGAACATCTCCTCGGCATTGTCGACTTTATACACGTTTTTCCAGCCACCACCCGAGTGAGGCTTCATAAACGCCGGAAAGCCGATCCGCTCAAAAATGGCGTTCCAGTCCATGTGTTGCAGGTTTGAGAACGACTCATGCCGCGTATCGTCGGGACGGTGTTTCGACGGCAACAGAACGGTCTTCGGAACCGGCACGCCCAGCTGGGTCGCCAGCGCGTTATTGAAAAACTTTTCGTCGGCACTCCACCAGAACGGGTTGTTGACGACGGCGGTACCCATGAGGGCGGCGTTTTTCAGAAAAGCTTTGTAGAAGGGTACATCCTGCGAGATACGGTCGATGATGACGGCGTAGTCGGTAGCCACGCCCTGCTCTACGCGATCGATCGACACCGGCTCGGCTACAAAATCAGACTGTTTCTGATTGACGCGCTCAATAAAGGCGTATGGAAACGAGCGCTCCATACCGAAAAGGATACCAATTTTTTTCATATGCAATGCGATTTGGTTGGCGTAAAAATAGGAATGTCAGGCACGCATCCCAGCATTGGCAACCGGATGTCTACCGAATAGCCAACAATTTGGTGTACGGCCCTGCATGGGTAGGTTCAGCGCGGGCAGTCGGTGGGTGTAAGCCGCAGCGTCGAGGTGAAGGCCAGTTTGGTGCGGTCAGCAAAGACCTGTTGGCCGTTCTGCTCAGCCACCGGCCCATAACCTTCCACCAGCGCATCGGCCTGCTTCAGAAAAGCAACCTCCCGCACCGACTCAATCCCCTCCGACTGGAAGGTATACCGCGCCAGCAGCGTATCGCCACGCATACGACCGCGCAGCGTGCCGATGTTCTGGTCTTTTTCGGCCAGTTTATACGTCAGCTCGCCGGTTAAGCTATCGCCCTGCGGCAGCAGCGTCAGCCGGACGGTATCCCGCGCCGAGACGTAGGCGTAGCATTGCTGAGCCTGTGGCGCAGATGCCGGAGTTGCGGCCGATGAGTCGGCGGTTGTTTCGGTCTGGTTTGCCGGACGGCTCTGGCAACCGGCCAGCCCGATCAGGCAGGTGATAGCGGCTAAAAATTGGCTGTTCATACGTTTTGGGGCAACCGATGCACCACCCGGCTTATCGACCCGCCGCGGTAGGCGGCTGATGCAGCAGCTGGGTTTCGGTCAGGTAGAGATAGGGCGGATGAAAATGATGGGTGAAAATTTTCTCTTTGCTGTCGGGGAAACGCTGATAGTAGGCCGAATCGGCGCGCAACACGATGAACGTACCCGTGCGGACGTAGTGGTTGCTGTTGTAATAATTCGGGGCAACGTACCCATTGAGGTTCTTGCTCACGGTTTTCGACGCGATCGACCCCAGGTACTTCTGGTAATTGCGCTGCGCTTTCAGAGCGGGCTTGGTCAGGCTGTTGTAGACCGACTTCAGCACGATCCGGTTCAGCAGTTTTTGCTTTTTGATGAGGCCCGGCGCGCCCTGAAAGGGATTTGTCGTGTTGAAATCGTTGACGGTCTGAATCGACAGCGGGACTTCGGGCACCCAGTCGGCTGAGTTGATCACGTTGTAAGCCCAGCCGTCCTGCGTCTGCGCCTCGTAGTCATAGGCAAAATACAGATTGCCCGGTTTGGGCCCGGCGCTGCAATACGTCTTGAACCGGATATCGGCGGGGAGCTTGCCTTGTTTTTGCAGCGCATAGAGGTGTGCCGTGAGCAGGTAGGCGATGGCCCCACCCTGGCTGTGCCCGACGATGAGCATGTTTTTCACGCCCTTCCGGTAGCTCGAATCGATCCGGGGCAGGATGTCTTTGCTCAGAAAGGCCGTGCTGACGAGCCACCCCACGTGCACCGCGGCCTTCGGATTCTGGGCGAGTTCGTAGACGAATTTATCGGTATCGCTCAATTGCAGTTTTCCTTTCGCCGGTACCATGGCCGCGTAAAAATTAGCCAGCCAGCTCACGCTGTTGGCGGTGGTGCCGCGCAGGCTGATCACCGCCGTCTGGGCGTTGTCGGTCCAGAGGTCCCACCGGTTATCGAGGCCCATGATGGGCGAGCGGTACACGAGCTTGTAGCGTTGCGGCACCGGGAAGCTCGCCACGTAGGCCGAATCGCCGAAGCGGGCCGACACTTTCAGCAGTTCAACGTATTCGGCGACATCAAACCCAGGTTTGAGCGATTGGGCAGCGGCGCCTCGACCAAACCAAACTGCAAGCAGGACGACTACGTACCTGCTCATCAACCGGAAAGCGTGTTGCATGGCGTTGGGACATCAGGGGTGAAAGGCAGGCAACAGCGCAGGCATTCAGTCGTGGATCAACAACGAATTAGTTAGCCACCAAAGCGGACCATTGCGCGTTTTACACGCAACAAAATGACTACGCTTTTGTTTTGCCCCAACGCCTACGCCGACAGGCCCTGCCGGTAGAACGTGGGCGTATGGTTGTACTGGCGCTTGAACTGTTTATTGAGGTGACACACGTCGGCAAAGCCAAATTCGTCGGCAATCTGAGCAATCGTCAGGGAGGTGTGCCGAAGTTTCAGGGCCACCAGTTTGAGCTTATGCCGGATAATGAACTGCTGCATGGAATCGCCGACCTGTTGCCGGAACAACGCCCGCAGATGACCAGGCGAATAGTTGAATTCGTCGGCAATGGTATCGATGCGTAACCGCTGCGGTTCGCTGATATGCTGACTGATGTAGGCAATCACGCGCCGGGTTATGTCCGACGAAAACGTGGGCTGAACGGGCGCCGCCACGCCGCGTTGTGCGACCAACCGATCGACCAGACTGAATAGCGTTTTCATCACCCCTTCCACAACGGGATTGCCCGTCAGCGGCCGGCGGCTGCGCTCTTCCGACAGCAAAATGGCGATCAGCGCCCCCAGGTTGGCCCTCTCCGTCGCGTCGGTGGTAACGGCCTCCCGACTCCGCCACGCAGCCGGGTCGAGACAGGTCCACCCCGGCCGGTCTGTCGGCAGCAGGGTGTTGACGAACGCGGGCGAAAACGAGAGCCAGTAGCCAGTCGTTGGTTGCGTAACCTGAAACTGGTAAGCCTCCCGGATTCCGATCAGGAACAGATCGCCCGCGCGGTAGGCAAACGGATTGCCATTGACGGCACCGTAGCCTTCGCCCGTTTGCACCAGAATGAGGCTGTAGCAATCGGCCGGTTCGGCGGGCCGGCTGTACGGATCCAGGTCGAGGTGTTGAATAGACAGAATGTCTTGTTGAGCAGCATCTTTCATGGGTTGAGATCGGTTGTAGTTGATTACCGACGTACCCCTCTCGAATTCAGTGCCAGCCCGAAACGGCGCCACAAATCATAACACAACCCATTGACAATAAGTACATTACATCGACACACCAGCGACCAGATAAGCTCCAATATATTGGAGACTCCAATATATTGGAGTCACTCGATGGAGTTGACCGGGAATAGTACCTTTACGGGTCGTCAACGTTAACGGAACGTACCCATGTCTGTTCTTGAACCGCCCGCCCTGCCCTCGTTGCTGATCGTGGAGGATGAGTTTTTGATTGCCAACGATTTACGGCGCATACTGACAAAAGCCGGTTACCGGATCGAAGGCATTGCCGGGTCGGTCGAGGAAGCCAAAACAAAACTGGTCAGCCAGCGAACTGACATCGTCCTGCTCGATATTTTTCTGGCTGGCCCCGAGACAGGCATCGACCTGGCCCACTGGCTCAACAAACAGGCGATTCCCTTTGTGTTTCTGTCGGCCAACCTGACCGACAGCCTGCTGGAAGCGGCCAAGGTGACGCAGCCGTTTGGTTACCTGACCAAACCCTTCCGGGAAAAAGATGTGCTCTCGACGCTCGAAATTGCCCGGTATCGCCACGCCCACAGCGAAGAAGCCAAACTGCGTGAGCAGCAACAGATTCAGATTGCCGTCAACAACGCCAGTATTCACATTCAGGACCGCGAACAGTTTTGCCTCGCCATCGCCGATCAGATCAATCAGTTCGTGCCGTTCGCCTTCATCACCCTCCGTATTGGCCTGCTCGACGACTCCACGTTCTACTGGCTGATGCTGCGCAAAACAGGCGATCATGCGTTCAGCCGGGTCAATCCGGGCACTTTGCTGGGCGCTGACGAGCCGTTGCTGGAAAAACTCGATCCGGAAGCCCCCGACCAGCCGGGCTTGTTCAGCGGCGGCGCCTTCGATCAGCTTTGCCAGACCAACGTGCTGGCGCGGGCCTGTCGGGATACGTTCGGCGTGCGGTCGCTGGCCCAGTTTTCCATCCCCCTGACGCGCAACGCCATCACGACCCTGACGCTGGCACGTACCCAGCGCGATGGGTTTACGGCGAAAGACTACCAGACGGTCAGCCTGATTTGCCCCCAGATTGCCCTGACGCTGGATAACCTGCTGGCCTATGAAGAACTCGACCGGCGGCGGCAGATCAAGTCCATCGAACTGGCCATTGCCAACGCCTTTCGGAGCGGGGGGAGCCTGGATGCGATGCTGGCGCTGGTGGCCGACGCCATCAACGAGTTGCTGCCCGCGGATTTCCTGGGACTCTATCGCGCCGAACGGCAGCCACCTGCCGGGAGCGGAAAACTGCATGCGGTGCAAAAAAATGGCGGGCGGTTTGCGCCCCTCGACCTGCAATCGGTGCGGCTGGGCACCCCCATCAGTCCGTCGGCCCGTGATGCTGCACTGACGGCGCTACGTACCTGTCTGACCAAGCCCACGCTGAACGTCGGCTTTCAGTTTACCGATCAGGCCGCCGATAACCTGCTGGTCGAGTTGTACCGAAAGGAACTGGGCCTGCAATCGGTGCTATACGTACCTGTTTTCATCAGCGAACAACCCGCCGCCTCGCTCATACTGGCCAGTAAATCGCCCTACGCCTTTACCTATAAAGACCTCCACACCTTGCAGGACATCAGCGTTCAGATGGCGCTGGCGCTGGATAACGTGCTGGCGTTTGAGCGTATCAACAGGCTGAGCGAGCGGCTGGAGCAGGAAAAGACGTACCTGACCGAAGAAATCAGAACCAGCAACAACTTTGGGGAACTGATTGGCAACAGCCCCGCCATGACGCACCTGTTCACGACCATCGATCAGGTCGCCCCCACCGAAGCGACCGTGCTGATTCTGGGTGAAACCGGGACGGGCAAAGAACTCGTAGCCCGCGCCGTACACAACCTCTCAACCCGACGAGCACGTACCATCGTCAAAATAAATTGTGCCGCTTTACCCGCACAACTTATCGAATCCGAGCTGTTTGGCCACGAACGGGGCAGCTTCACGGGCGCCACCGAAAAGCGCATCGGCAAGTTTGAGCTGGCCAGCGGCGGTACGTTGTTTCTGGACGAAATTGGCGAGCTACCGCTTGAGCTACAGGCCAAGCTGCTGCGGGCGATTCAGGAACGGGAAATCGAGCGCATCGGCGGAAAAGGCCCCATCCGCATCGACGTGCGGATTATTGCCGCCACCAATCGGAACCTACAGCAGGAGGTCGCCGAAGGCCGTTTCCGGTCCGATCTGTATTACCGGCTGAATGTATTTCCCATCGTGGTGCCGCCCCTGCGGGAGCGAACCGACGATATTCAGCCGCTGGCCCTGCATTTTCTGCAACGCACCGCCAAAAAACTCGGCAAGGTGCTGACGGGTATTGCCAACGATACCATGCAGCAGTTGATGACCTACGCCTGGCCGGGAAACATCCGGGAGCTGGAACACGTATTGGAGCGGGCCGCGATCCTGTCCCGATCAACCACGCTGACCCTGGCCGAACCGCTGCGGTCGCTCCCCACCGTCGATGAGCCGCGCGGTAGTGACTCAGGCCCGGTGCAACCCATCGACGACACCATGCGCGCGGCGATTCTGGGGGCGCTGGCCAAATCGGGTGGCCGGATTCGGGGCGCGGGCGGAGCGGCCGAACTGCTGCACCTGAAACCCACCACGCTGGAAGCCCGGATGAAGAAGCTGGGCATTAGCTAACGGCCGCCAGCAAGCCCTACGGCAACGCCGGTTCGGGCTTCCTGGCGGTATTGAACTCCAGCCGTATCCGCACCCCCGATTCCTGATCAATGTGTAGTTGCCCCCCAATCTGCCGGCTCAGCCCCTGAATCATCGTTAGGCCCAGCGTGTTCGTTTGGGTGGGGTCGAAGCCGGGGGGCAGCCCCACGCCATTATCCTCAATCAGTAACCGGCAGGTTTGCCCAGTCACCGGTTGCAGGCTGATTGCGATTATGCCCGGCCTGTCGGCACCATAGGGAGGGCTGGGGAATGCGTATTTCAGCGAGTTGGTCACGGCTTCGTTGATGATCAGGCCAAGGGGCGTTGCCAGATTCACGTCGATCTGGATCGGCGCCACCGTCAGCTCCGTCCGGACGGCTGGCTCACTGTTAAACGATTCCAGCAGGTAAGTAACGACCTCGCTGATGTACGCAGCCATATCCACCGTCGACAGGCGCGCCGACTGGTACAGCTTCTGATGAATCAATGCCATGGCCTGCACCCGGTTCTGACTCTCCCGGATCGCAGCCAGCGCGGTTGCATCGTGGAGGTAGTCAGACTGAGCGTTCAGCAGGCTGGAGATGACCTGCAGGTTGTTTTTTACGCGGTGATGAATCTCCTTCAGCATCCACTCTTTTTCCACCAGCAGCTCCTCTTTCTGGGCCACCATCTGTTCGAGCGACTTATTCTTCTGGTCGATTTCGCCCTGTTTGGCTTCCAGTAGCTGGTTGCTTCGTTGTTTGAGCCGAAACCGGTTGTAGCTCACCCCCAGCAGGCCAACCAGCAACAGCCCACCCACCAGCAGGGCATTTCGGGTGGTCTGGGCTCGTTTCAGCGCCAGTTGCTGTAGTTCGCTCTGCTTGGATAACAGGGCGATGTTCTGCTCTTTCTCCCGGGTATCGTACTGAATCTGCAACTGCGTGAGTTGCTTGCTTTTGGCTTCGTTGAAGAGCGAATCGTTGAAGGTTTTGTACTGCTGCAGGTGCTGAATGGCCGCCAGGTAATTACCCTGGGCCGAGTCGACCTTGAACAGCATGAAGTGAATGTCTTTCAACGTCGACAGGGCCTTTTTCTGCGGCAGGATCGTCAGGGCGTTGGTCAGGTAGAAGCGGGCCTCCCGGTATTTTTTTTGCCGGACGTAGAACGTACCCAGCTCCTGCCTGATTTGCAGCGACCCTTCAAAATCAAGCTTGTTCTGCTCGTACCAGTACAGCGATTGCCGGTAATACCGCTCGGCCAGGGCGTAGTTGCCCAGCGCCTCATAGCAGTAGGCCAGGTTTTGAGCCACGCAGCCTTTCTGGATGATCGTGTTCGTCGGAATGTCGGCAACCAGTTGCTGAAAAAAGCGGAGTGCCTCGTCGGGTTTCTGTTGCGCTATCAGGTCTTTGGCAATCAGGCCCGCAGCGTAGAACATGGCAAAATTGGGCAGGCGCTCCTGACGCCAGGCGGCGAGCGACTTTTTCCGCCACTCAATGCTCTTCGGGTGGTTGCCAGCCTCGTCGTACATCTGCGCCAGATCACCGTAGAAAGCCGCCGCTGAGGCCGTATCGGCCGTTTTTTTCATGCTCTCCACGCACAGCAGTGCGTAGCGGAACCCCTCGTTGAGATCGCCCTTCAGCCGCCCGATCATCGACAGCAGGTTGTAGGTGTAATGGAGCTTCGGGTAGCCGATGGCTTTGTAGCGGTTCAGCACGGTCAGCAGTTCCAATTCGGCCAGCGCCAGATTGCCCTGGTATAAATGGGTAACCCCAATCTCCTTCAGCGCGTTGATTTCCTCGACCGGGTTGCGCAGGGAGCGGTAGAGCGCGGCCACCCGGTTAAACTGCGTCAGCACGGCGACGGAGTCGGGTGCGTAATTCCGCAGCCAGATACCGAACCGGTACCGGGCAATGGCTTCCCCCTCCGTATCGCCCGACCGCTGGCAGTCGGTAATTAGCTTCGCAAAACGGGACCGGCCGGAAACGGTTTGGCCCCCTTCCAGATCGGCAACAATGAACAGGCTTTGCGTTTCGTGCTGCCGGGCAAGCAGATGGAGCGAATCGCTCAGTTTTTGGGCCGCCCGGAGGTACATACGGCTACTGTCCAGATCGACTTTGGACTCGCCGGGCTTGTAGATATGAAATTTGCTCAGCGCCAGCAAAATCGCTAACCGCTTCGCATCGGGCTGGCTCGTTCTGAGGTCGGCGAGTAAGTTGTTTACCTGCTGCCGGTTTATGTTTTGCCCGCAGGCCAGCCGGGTAAACAGCGCCACCAACAGCAACGTACCCAGCAGCCGGTACCCAGCGCGACGCGGTCGGCTGTTGGCTCGTCGATAACGAAAGTTGCTTGCCCCTGACCCCATAGGCTCTTTTTTTGTAGGCAGACGAATCCGGAACGCTGCACCCTGTCTGCAACGAAGAGCAGTCTCTCCCAAAGATACGCCGATTCAGGCGGCAAGTGCGTGACGCGGTCCGCCCCTGACGCGCTCAGGGTTTGTACAGCCAGCGCGCGACGAGCGGGACGTAGCGGGGCATGACAACGAACGTCATCAGGGCCACGATAAGCGCGCTCGTCAGGAAGGCCCGAACCACCGGAATGGCCAGCAATGGGACGACGTCGATAACCGGAGCGAGCAACTGCGGAACCAGGAACGAGAGCGGAAAAATGGCCGACAATGTGATCAGAAACTGTTTGTAGGGCGGCGCAACCGGCTGGCTCCGGGGCGGTGTAAACCAGAACTCCAGCCCCGTCCGGATGTCGATTTGCTCGTCTTCATTCAGGAACGGCCGCACCTTGTCGACCAACTGCTTGCGCGTGTCCGACTCCAGCCAGTTGCGCAGATTCGTTTCCGAATCAAAATGCAGCACAATCGTGTACTCGCCGCTGTGCCCATGCGGACGGATTACGTTCACCCCCCGATGCCCCGTTGCTGCCTGCGCCACCGGCACGATCGCCCGCAACCAGTTTTCGTAGGCCTCAACGTGCTGCTTGTAAGGCCGCTGAATGATGATCGTGGTAACGGCGCTATCCGCGCTGATCGAAATGCCCGGCTTCATGTGAACCTGTTTATACGTACCTGATCGGGTTGTAGACGCGTTTGTCCGTTAATGGCCGCGCCCCTGGTTTAGTTCAGATGCGCCCGCAGCATCCAGGCCATTTTTTCGTGGGTCGCCATCAGCCCCGTCACAAAATCGCTTGTACCGGCGTCGTGGTGCGCGTCCTGAAACTCGCGGATCGTGCCCCGGATAAACGCGATGATGGCTTCGTGGTCGTTAAGTAGGCTGGCTATCAGGCTGCGGCTGTCGGTTCCACCGGCCTCCTGCTCGGTAAGGTGCGTCAGTTGCAGTACCTTTTGCAGCGTGGCGGGGGCGTAATGATCCAGTTGCCGGATGCGCTCGGCCACGCTGTCGACCAGGGTAAGCGACTGGTTGTAGAGGTCCTCGAAATAAACGTGGACGGCGTGAAAATCAATACCTTCCAGGTTCCAGTGTGCATGGAGCGTTTTGGTAAAAAGCACAAATTCGTCGGCCAGCAGTTTGGCCAGTTCGTGGGCTACGATTTCACGGTTTTCTGCCGTGATGCCGATGTTGGGTTTCATACGAATAGAGCGGACTGGTGATTTAATGAATCCGGTCGGCGAAATAAGCCGCGACCTCGGCCAGGCGGTTAGAGAACCCCCATTCGTTGTCGTACCAGGCCGCAATCGACAGGAGTTTTCCTTCGCTGGCCGTCAGCGGCAGGTCGACGATCGACGAGTGCGGATCCCCCACAATCCGCGACGACGCCCACTCGTCGTCCAGCACATCGAGCACGCCTTTGAGCGGCCCCTCGGCCGCGGCCCGGCGGAAGGCATCGTTGACCTCCTGCACCGTACAGTCCCGTTCGGTGAGCAGGTTCAGTTCGGCAATGCTGCCGGTGCGCGTGGGTACGCGGTACGCTTTGCCGGTGATCCGAAGGTCTTTCCAGATGAATTGTAACGCCCGGGCGGCTCCCGACGAGGAGGGAATGATGTTTTCGGCGGCGGCCCACGAATCGCGCCGGTCTTTCATAGGCTGATCCGTCAGCGACTGCGAATTCGTGTACGAATGCACCGTCGAGAACAGCCCATACTGAATGCCGAAGTTGTCGAGCATGACCTTCACCACGGCCGCCAGTGCGTTGGTGGTGCAACTACCCATGCTGATGATCCGATGCTTGGCGGGGTCGAAACTGTCGAGGTTGATGCCTTTCAGCAACACGGCGTCGCAGTCGGCCAGGGTTTTGCTGGGCGCGCTGATCAGCACGTGCCGGGCGCCCCGGTCCAGGTGTACCTGCGCGCCCGCCCGCGTCGTGGCGCGACCGGTGCAGTCGACCACCAGATCGACGCCCAGCGCCCCCCAGTCAGGTACGTCCTTCGCCGAGTTGTAATACGCGATGTCGTGTTCACCGACGCGGAGCTTTCCCGGCTCGCCCGACACGCGTTCGGGCCATCGCCCGTAATTGGTATCGACGGCAAACAACGCTGCCAGCGTGGGTTCGTCCCGAATATCAGCGATGGCGACGGGAACAAACAGCTTTTGCTGCAAGCCAATGCGTAGAAACTGCCGCCCGATGCGGCCAAAGCCGTACAAACCGATGGTTGCCATTGGGTAAGTGCGTGTTTAAAATGAGTATATCAACGGGGTGATGCGGTACGGGTGGGCCTACATCGTTTTCAGCACGGGCAGTGCCTTTTCGATGCGGCTTCGCGAGGCTTCGTACTGTCTGGGCAGTTTGAGGTGGTTGCCCAGTTCGGCGAGCGGTTCGTCGACCGTGAAACCGGGATTGTCGGTGGCGATTTCAAACAGCACGCCCCCCGGTTCGCGGAAGTAGAGCGAGAAGAAATAATCACGGTCGATTTTGGGCGTGATCTGCAAGCCACTGGCCAGAATCTTCTCCCGGAATTCCATATGAACCGTCTCGTTGGCCACCCGAAACGCAACGTGGTGGTTCGTGCCGGCGGCATTGCGACCCACGGGCCCGTCGGGTTCCTCCAGCAAATCGACAATGGCGGCCTCAGGTACGTTGTCGGTTTGAAACCGGTAGCGGTTGCCTTCCTGCCCCAGTAGCCGGTACCCGAACATATCGGTCAGTGCCTTCGCCGTGGCGTCTATCTGTTGCAACGTGAGCGTCACGCTGTGGAAGCCACGCGTGGCCATATCCGGCTTGATGGCGTCGGTTTCCCAGGCGGGCCGGCTATCGGGCTGTTTCGGCACGATAAGCGTGAAAGCCAGCCCGTCGGGGTCGGTAAAAGGCAAATACTGTTCGCCGAATCGCTCGGATTGTTCGCCCATGGCAACGTTGGCGTCGCGAAACCGGCCAACCCAGTTGTCCAGACTGTCGGTCGGCACTGAGTAGCCGATTTCGGTAGCCATGCCCACGCCGTTGCGGCCCGGCCCGATGCCTTCCCAGGGGAAGAAGGTCAGGATGGTGCCGGGCGTACCGGTCTCGTTGCCGTAATAGAAATGATAGGTGGTGGGGTCATCGAAATTGACCGTTCGTTTCACCATGCGCAGCCCCAGCACATGTGTGTAGAAATCGTAGTTGCGCTGCGCGTTGTTGGCAATGGCCGTGATGTGGTGCAGGCCTAAAATAGATGGATTCATAGCGAAAAACCGACGGGGTATGGCACCCGCCCGCGATGGTTGTAAGGGTTGGTTCAGGAAGCCAACCCCCACCCTGATATATGGAGCGGGGGTTGGCAGGGGCACATTCCGTAAACGGGTTACGACTCCGACTCGATGAAGGCCAGCAGATCGGCGTTGATCGTGGCCGCTTCGGTCGTGGGCATCCCGTGCGGGAAGCCGGGATAGGTAATCAGCCGGCCGTTCTGGAGAAGCTTAATCGCTTTGTGGGCCGTGGTGAGAATGGGAACGATCTGGTCATCCTCGCCGTGCATCACCAGAACCGGTACGTCGATCTGTTTGAGATCCTCGGTGAAGTCGGTTTCGGAAAAGGCCTTTATGCCGTAGTAATGCGCGTTGATACCCCCCATCATGGCCTGCCGCCACCAGTTATCCCGGACACCCTGCAACGGCGTCGCGTTGGGGCGATTGAAGCCGTAGAAGGGCATGGTAAATTCATAAAAATACTGGGGGCGTTGAGCCGCCGTGTTTTGCCGAATCTCGTCGAACACCGACATCGGCACGCCATCGGGATTGGCGTCGGTGACGACCATTATCGGCGTAACCGCACTGATCAGCACGGCTTTGGCCACGCGCCCCTGCCCGTATTTGGCTACGTACCGTGCGACTTCACCGCCCCCGGTCGAGTGGCCGATGTGGATGGCGTCTTTCAGATCGAGAAATTCCACCAGTTCGGCGGCATCGGCGGCGTAGGTGTCGATATCGTGTCCGTCGGTCGTTTGCGACGAACGCCCGTGCCCCCGGCGATCGTGCGCCACCACCCGATAGCCGTGCATCAGGAAAAAGATCATCTGGGCGTCCCAGTCGTCGCAGGATAAGGGCCAGCCATGATGGAAAACAACGGGTTGGCCCGATCCCCAGTCTTTGTAATAAATTTCCGTACCGTCTTTGGTCTTTAGCGTAGGCATAGTTCGTCGTGTTTACTTGGTTAGTGACTCGCGCAGCGGCTCTGTCCGTGGCGTTTTACGAAACCAAAGTTGGCAGGAAGCCACCGGCTCCGCGCGGTACGAATCGACGATTATGCGGTACGTTCAGCAGTTCTTGACGGCACCAGACCAGCCCGGCCCAGCCACGTACCTGACCGACGGGGAGGCATAGCTCTTTGGGCCGCCTGACGCCCGCCCTTCAGGCCGTACGGTTGGTTTGACAGCCCACCCCAAACACTTGGTCTGGCCTTCAGTTCATGCCAATACGTTCTGACACCCTTATACTCTATCGGGTTCAGGGGAATCAACAAACTAAGCCAATTTTCACAACAAAACCGGGTTCGACACCTCAGCGTACTATGCAAATGATGATCAAAATGTATTCGCCTGACGACATGGGTGGCGCCAGTGGACTGGGTAGCGGTAGCGGGCTGGGCGGCAGCACCGACGGCACGGGTATGGGTAGTGGCGGCGGAAGCACGACGTCGGGCGACAGCAGTGCCATGGGTAACGGCGGCATGGGCAACACCGTTGGCCTCGACGAAGGCGGCCTGGGTACGGGCATGTCGTCGGGGATGGGTAGCGGCGGATCGATGGACGACTCGGGCGACATTGGCGGATCAACCAGCAGCCTGAACGACGACGACATCAGCGACACGGGATCGGGTGCGTCGTCGGGCGACGGTACCGATTCGGGCAGCACAGGTACATCCGACATGGATGTGGCTGACACCGACGACGATTCCGACGGCACATCGGCCAGCCGTGGGATGTAGACGCGGGTTCCCAATAACGCCAACAGGCCCGCCTACGC